>NZ_LZSW01000065.1:0-184685 GCF_001665615.1 Mycobacterium sp. 852014-52144_SCH5372336 | reverse complement strand
AGATGTGTATAAGAGACGGGGCCGGAAACTGCCCGTCACTGACTCCGGAGGCGATGGTGGCGGTGAGCCGCCGGCGTCGTAGCGCCGAATATTCATGGAAGAACCGGCGGATGTCCGGTTCGGTCTCCGCGGCGTGCACGAGCGCGGGAATGCAGGCCGAGACTGCGGAATCGCTCAGGGCGGCGGCGAGGTGCTCCAGCAGAATCTGAACCTGCTCGCGTGCCGTCCCGGTGGGTGCTTCCCGCCCAGGGTTCGGCTGAACATTGAGAGTCTCGAGAGCGTCGGCGATCAACGCAGTCCTGTCCGGCCAATGCCGGTACAACGTGCTGCGGCCCACGCGCGCTCGAGCGGCGACAGACTCCATGCGGAACCCGGCGTAACCGACCTCGGCGAACTCGTCGAGTGCGGCGCGAAGGATTGTCCGGCGAGAGTGTGCTGCGCGCGGATCGGGTCGACCCTTCTGGGACATTTATGTATTATAACCTTCAGGAGGTGCACTTATGAGTACTGTTAGTGTTCGCTACATAGTGGATGACGTCGATTCAGCCGTCCAGTTCTACACCAACCACTTGCGCTTTGACGTGGACTTCAGACCCGGACCCGGGTTCGCCATGCTCCATCGCGACAAGTTGCGGCTGCTGTTGAACTCACCCGGCGGCGGAGGCGGAGCGGGGGAGACGCTCAGCGACGGCAGCCGGCCCGTTCCCGGCGGCTGGAATCGAATCCAGTTGGAAGTCAACGATCTTGACGACACCGTCTCCCGGCTCTCCGACGCCGGCGTGCGTTTTCGCGGGGACATCATCACGGGCCGCGGCGGGCGTCAAGCCTTGGCCTCTGATCCGTCCGGCAATCTCGTGGAACTGTTCGAACCATCCCGCTGAGTGTTACGTGTGTGACAAAAGGGACAGATGATACGGCGCGCCTCCGACAGATAGCTCGCTGATCTCGACAAAATCGGCGCATGAAGATGTCAGCGCTGCTATCTCGTAATGCCAGCTCACGTCCGGGCATCACCGGCACGGCCAGAGTCGACCGCGACATCGATCGACTTCTGCGACGCGTCACCCCCGGCGACATCGTCGTCATCGACGCCCTCGACCTCGACCGCATCACCGCGGATGCGCTCGTCGAGGCCGGTGTCACCGGCGTGGTCAACGCCTCGCCCTCCATCTCCGGGCGCTATCCCAACCTGGGGCCCGAGGTTCTGGTCGCCAACGGGATCACCCTCATCGACGACACCGGCGACGACGTCTTCAAGAAGGTCAAGGACGGCGCGCGGGTGCGTCTGCACGAGGGCGGCGTCTACACCGGTGATCGGCGCCTCGTGCTTGGCGTCGAGCGCACCGATCACGAAATCCATGAGCTGATGCACGAGGCCAAGAGCGGGTTGGTGGCCCACCTCGAGGCGTTCGCGGGCAACACCATCGAATTCATCCGCAGTGAGAGCCCGCTGCTGATCGACGGCATCGGCATCCCCGACATCGACGTCGACCTCAACCGGCGCCACGTCGTGATCGTCGCCGAGGACGTCGATGCCGCCATCGACCTCAAAGCGCTCAAACCCTTCATCAAGGAGTACCAACCGGTGCTGGTGGGCGTCGGTACCGGCGCCGACGTGCTGCGCAAGGCGGGCTACCGGCCCCAACTCATCGTCGGAGACCCCGACAAGATGAGCGCCGAGGTGCTGCGGTCCGGGGCGCAGGTGGTGCTGCCCGCCGATGCCGACGGGCACGCCGCCGGTCTCGAACGAATCCAGGACCTCGGGGTCGGGGCGATGACGTTTCCTGCTGCGGGATCGGCCGCCGACCTGGCGTTATTGCTGTGCGACCATCACGGTGCGTCACTGATCGTCACTGCCGGCCACACCGCCAGCATCGAGGAGTTCTTCGACCGCGCGCGCCAGCAGAGCAACCCGTCGACATTCCTGACCCGGCTCAAGGTGGGGGAGAAGCTCGTCGACGCCAAAGCCGTTGCCACGCTGTACCGCAGCCGGGTGTCGGGCGGAGCGATCGCGCTGCTGGTGCTCGCCGTGTTGATCGCGGTGATCGTTGCGCTGTGGGTGGCACGTGTCGACGCCGCGCTGCTGGACTGGATCGTGGACTACTGGAACCGCTTCTCGCTGTGGGTCCAGGGCTGGGTCACCTAGGAGCGCCCGATGATATCGCTACGCACACACGCGATTTCGCTCGCGGCCGTGTTCCTCGCGCTGGCCATCGGCGTCGCGCTCGGATCGGGGATGCTGTCCAACACCGTGCTTTCGGGGCTGCGCGATGACAAGAACGAGCTGCAGGAGCGGATCAACACCCTGACCGACGAGAGGAACGCGCTCAACGAAAAGCTCAGCGCGGCAGGGGAGTTCGATGCGCAGATGTCACCGCGCATCCTGCGCGAGACACTGGTCGACAAATCGGTGGTGCTGTTCCGCACCCCGGACGCCGCCGATGATGACGTCGACGCGATGACACGACTCGTCGGTCAGGCCGGGGGAACGGTCAGCGGAACCGTCGGGCTGACAGCACAGTTCGTCGAGGCCAACGCCGCCGAGAAGCTGTTGTCGGTGGTCAACTCGCCGATTGTGCCGGCGGGCAAACAGCTCAGCACCACGTCGGTGGACCAAGGCTCCCAGGCCGGCGACCTGTTGGGCATCGCGCTGTTGATCGATCGCGATCCCAAGGTGCAGACCGTCGATGACACGCAACGCGAAACGGTGCTCGCCACACTGCGCGACACCGGTTTCATCACCTACACCGACCGGGTGGGCGCGGCGAACACCGCGGTGATCGTGACCGGCGGACCGCTGGGCGATGACGCCGGCAACCGGGGCGCCACCGTGGCCCGATTCGCCGGCGGGCTGGCCCCGCACGGTTCGGGCACCGTCCTGGTCGGCCGCGACGGATCGGCATCGGGGACCGCGGCGATCGCCGTGACGCGCTCGGATCCCGCACTGACCACGGCGGTCAGCACGGTCGACGACGTCGGCACCGAATCCGGCCGCATCACCTCGGTGCTGGCGCTGGGCGATCTGGCCAATGGCGGCAAGCCCGGCCAGTACGGCATCGGCCAGGGTGCGACGTCGGTCACCGTGCCGCAGTAGCTCGTCACACACCAAGGTCCCCGACGCTCAGGTCCTCGGCGCGTCACCGACGCGGTGTCGCCCTCGGTGTTAAGGTGGGGTTCCGTGGGTCGGCAGGCCCCAAACTAGGAATCAGCCTAGAGACGTAAGCCCTGCCCGTCGTCACGGAGGTCGTTCTTGCCAGCGTTACGCAAACATCCGCAAACGGCCACCAAGCACCTCTTCGTCACTGGTGGCGTCGTCTCTTCACTCGGCAAGGGACTCACCGCTTCGAGCCTCGGGCAGCTGCTGACCGCGCGCGGCCTGCAGGTGACGATGCAGAAGCTCGACCCGTACCTCAACGTCGACCCCGGCACCATGAACCCCTTCCAGCACGGTGAGGTGTTCGTCACCGAGGATGGCGCCGAGACCGACCTCGACGTGGGCCACTACGAGCGCTTCCTCGACCGGAACCTGTCAGGGTCGGCGAACGTGACCACGGGACAGGTGTATTCGACGGTCATTGCCAAGGAACGACGCGGTGAGTACCTCGGCGACACCGTGCAGGTGATCCCGCACATCACCGACGAGATCAAGGCACGAATCCTGGAGATGGCCGCACCGGACGTCGACGGCAGGCGCCCCGATGTGGTGATCACCGAGATCGGCGGCACGGTCGGCGACATCGAATCGCTGCCGTTCCTGGAAGCGGCGCGCCAGGTACGCCACGAGGTGGGCCGGGAGAACTGCTTCTTCCTGCACTGCTCGCTGGTGCCCTACATGGCGCCGTCCGGGGAACTGAAGACCAAGCCGACTCAGCATTCGGTGGCCGCGCTGCGCAGCATCGGCATCACCCCGGACGCGTTGATCCTGCGCTGCGACAGGGACGTCCCGGAACCTCTGAAAAACAAGATCGCGTTGATGTGCGACGTCGACATCGACGGCGTCATCTCCACCCCGGACGCCCCGTCGATCTACGACATCCCGAAGGTGCTGCACCGCGAGGAGCTCGACGCCTACGTCGTGCGCAGGTTGAACCTGCCGTTCCGCGACGTCGACTGGACACAATGGAACGACCTGCTTCAACGGGTGCACGAACCGCACGAGACGGTGCGAATCGCGTTGGTGGGCAAGTACATCGACTTGTCGGATGCGTACCTGTCGGTGGCCGAGGCATTGCGGGCGGGCGGGTTCGCGCACCGGGCCAAGGTGGAGATGCGCTGGGTGGCCTCCGACGACTGCGAGGTCGACGGCGACGCGGCCGCTGCGCTGGCCGACGTGCACGCGGTGCTCATACCCGGTGGCTTCGGCATCCGCGGCATCGAGGGCAAGATCGGTGCGATCCAGTACGCCCGCAAGCGGGGTCTGCCCGTGTTGGGGCTGTGCCTGGGGCTGCAGTGCATCGTGATCGAGGCAGCCCGGTCGGTCGGCATCACCGAGGCCAACTCCGCGGAGTTCGACCCGACCACCCCGCACCCGGTGATCTCCACCATGGCCGATCAACGCGACGCCGTCGCAGGGGAGGCCGATCTCGGCGGCACCATGCGGCTGGGCGCGTATCCGGCTGTGTTGGAACCTGATTCGATCGTGGCGCGAGCCTACGACGCCACGGAGGTGTCGGAGCGGCACCGTCACCGCTACGAGGTCAACAACCAGTACCGCGACCGCATCGCCGAGAGCGGACTGCGCTTTTCGGGAACCTCTCCGGACGGCCACCTCGTCGAGTTCGTCGAGTATCCGCGCGACACGCACCGTTTCATCGTCGGCACCCAGGCGCATCCCGAGCTCAAGAGCAGGCCCACCCGGCCGCACCCGTTGTTCGTCGCGTTTGTGGGGGCGGCCCTGGACTACAAGGCCGAGGAGCGCTTGCCCGGGATGGACATCCCCGAGCAGCGGTCCAACGGCGTCGAGCATGGCGCCGAGGTCGGGGCCCTGCTGCAAGAGCCCGCGACTCGTGGCTGACCACGACTTCGAGACGGTCTCCTCTGAAACCCTCTACGTCGGAAACATCTTCGCGTTGCGCGCCGACGAGGTGCGCATGCCCGGCGGCCACACCGCCCGCCGCGAGGTCGTCGAGCACTACGGCGCCGTCGCGGTGCTGGCGATGGACGAGGACCGCAACATCGCGATGGTCTACCAGTACCGGCATCCGCTGGGCCGTCGCCTGTGGGAGTTGCCCGCCGGCCTACTCGACCTCGGAGGCGAACCGCCCCACGTCACCGCCGCGCGTGAACTCGAGGAGGAGGCCGGACTGTCGGCCACCGATTGGCGCGTGCTGGTCGACCTCGACTCCGCGCCGGGCTTCAGCGACGAGAGCGTGCGGGTCTATCTGGCCACCGGGCTCACCGACGTCGGACGCCCCGAAGCCCGCGACGAGGAAGCCGACCTGACGCTGCGGTGGTATCCGCTCGACGAGGCGGTACGCATGGTGCTGGCCGGCGAGATCGTCAATTCCATTGCGGTCAGCGGCATTTTGGCGGCCAACACCGTCACCGCCCCGGACAAGCTGAGAAGCGTCGACGCACCGTGGACCGATCGGCCCACCGCGTTCGGTCGCCGTCAGGGGCACCCGTGACGACCTTCACATCCGCGCTCGAAGGGCAGGTCCAGGGCTATCTCGACCACCTGACGATCGAACGCGGTGCAGCCGCCAACACATTGAGCTCCTACCGCCGCGACCTGCGTCGCTACATCGAACACCTGACCGCGCGCGGTATCGACGACCTGACCCAGGTGACCCAGACCGATGTCAGCGAGTTCCTGGTCGCGTTGCGCCGCGGGGACGCCGAGGCCGGAACCGCCCCGCTGTCGGCGGTGTCGGCGGCGCGAGCGCTGATCGCGGTGCGAGGCCTGCACCGCTTCGCGACGGCCGAGGGGTTGACCGAACTGGACGTCGCCTCGGACGTCAAGCCGCCGACCCCGAGCAGGCGGCTGCCCAAGAGCCTGTCGCTCGACGAGGTGTTGGCCCTCCTCGAGGCAGCGGGCGGCGACAGCGACGCCGACAGCCCTCTCACGCTGCGTAACCGCGCTCTGCTGGAACTGCTGTATTCGACCGGGGCGCGCATCTCGGAGGCCGTGGGGCTCGACATCGACGACATCGACACCCATGCTCGTTCGGTGCTGCTGCGCGGCAAGGGCGGCAAGCACCGGCTGGTCCCGATCGGCAGGCCGGCGGTGACCGCACTCGACGTCTATTTCGTGCGAGGGCGTCCCGACTTGGCGCGCCGCGGCCGGGGCACACCCGCGATCTTCTTGAACGCCCGCGGCGGGCGGCTGTCGCGGCAGAGCGCGTGGCAGGTGTTGCAGGACTCCGCCGAGCGCGCCGGGATCACCTCCGCGGTGTCGCCGCACGTGCTGCGGCACTCGTTCGCCACGCATCTGCTCGACGGCGGCGCCGACGTCCGTGTGGTGCAGGAGTTGCTCGGCCACGCCTCGGTGACCACGACGCAGATCTACACCATGGTCACGGTCAACGCGCTGCGCGAGGTCTGGGCCGGCGCCCATCCGAGGGCGCGGTAGCCGTTGGCCTTAACCGGTTGATCGCCCACACCAGCTGCGTGGAATCCACCCGTCAAGGCTTTTGTCCGCCCAGATACTCGGACTCGAGAACCAGGTCGGCGAACAGCGACTGGTACTCCGCGTGCGTCTTGTGCTCGACGGTGTCGAACAACGTGCCCTGCTGCCGGCGCATGTATTCGCGGTACTTCGGCGCCCCGGGGAGTTTCACGTTGTCGGCGACGACGACGGAGCCGCGGTGCAGCCAGCCGCGGTCGAGGATGCTCTGCAGATCGGCCAGGTAGGCGGCTTTGTCGTGGTCGATGAACACCAAGTCGAGCAGGCCTGGACCGAACCCGTGCTCAGAAGCCAGCGCATCGAGGGTGCGACCGTCCTCGCCGATCGTGCCGACCACGCACGTGATGCGGTCCGCGACGCCCGCGTGCGCCCAGACGTCGCGGGCGATTTCGGCGTTGGCCTCGGCGAGTTCGACCGAGTAGATCCGCGCCGACGGTGCCGCCCTGGCCAGCCGCAGGGCACCGTATCCGCAGTATGTGCCGAGCTCGAGCACCAGGCGAGGGTCGGCGCGGCGCGCCGCGTCGTCGAGGATCGCGCCCTTCTGGTCGCCGACGTTGATCAGGAAGGACTCCTCGTAGGCGAACCGGTCGATCGTCGCGAGGACGTCGTCGATGTCACCCTGCCGCGCGTTGGCCACCACGTAGTCGCGAAGCGCGGCCTCGCGCCCGTCACCGACCTGACCGGTGGTGGAGATGTTGCGCACGCCCAGCGCCAATCGCAGGAACGACCACCTCAGCAGCGGGATCCGTTGCTTCAAGCCCATGGCGTCAGCCTAGGACGCGACGCGGCTCAATCGGCTCCCAACTCGCCTGCGGGTCTGGCTGACCTGGCACGTTCCTGCCGTTAAACTTGCCCGGATGTCCGCCATGCCCGTGAACTGCCTGACCAGCGACGGTCAGGCATGAGCGACGACGCAGGAGGCGGCGGAACACCGGAAACCCTGGGCCTGACCGGCCGTCCACCGCGGGACATCCCCGAACCGCAGCCGAAGACGACGCACGGTCCGGCCAAGGTCATCGCGATGTGCAACCAGAAGGGCGGGGTCGGCAAGACCACGTCGACGATCAACCTCGGCGCCAGCCTGGCCGAGTACGGCCGTCGGGTGCTGCTCGTCGATCTGGACCCGCAGGGCGCACTGTCGGCGGGCCTGGGGGTTCCGCACTACGAACTCGAGCACACGGTGCACAACCTGCTGGTGGAACCGCGGGTGTCGATCGACGATGTGCTGATCCACACGCGGGTCAAGAACCTCGACCTCGTGCCCAGCAACATCGATTTGTCGGCGGCAGAGATCCAACTGGTGAACGAGGTGGGTCGCGAGCAGTCGCTGGCGCGTGCGCTGTACCCGGTGCTCGACCGTTACGACTACGTCCTGATCGACTGCCAGCCGTCGCTCGGCTTGCTCACCGTGAACGGCTTGGCGTGCAGCGACGGTGTGATCATCCCCACCGAGTGTGAGTTCTTCTCGCTGCGCGGGCTGGCTCTGCTCACCGACACCGTCGACAAGGTCCACGACCGGCTGAACCCGAAACTGTCGATCAGCGGCATCCTGATCACCCGCTACGACCCGCGCACCGTAAACTCACGCGAAGTCATGGCCCGGGTAGTGGAACGTTTCGGTGACCTCGTGTTCGACACCGTCATCACCCGCACGGTGCGCTTCCCCGAAACCAGTGTCGCCGGCGAACCGATCACCACATGGGCGCCGAAATCCGGTGGGGCGCAATCGTATCGATCTCTGGCTCGCGAGGTCATCCACCGGTTCGGCGCGTGAATGACCCGGTGACGGAGACCGAAGCCGCGGCAGCTCCGGATTCGGATGACGCTCCCCAGTCGGGTTTTCAGGTTCGACTCAGCAATTTCGAGGGCCCGTTCGACCTGCTCTTGCAGCTGATCTTCGCCCACCGCCTCGACGTCACGGAGGTGGCGTTGCACCAGGTGACCGACGAGTTCATCGCCTACACCAAGGCGATCGGCCCCCAGCTCGAACTCGACGAGACCACCGCGTTCCTGGTGATCGCCGCGACACTGCTCGATCTGAAGGCGGCGCGCCTGCTGCCGGCCGGCGAGGTCCACGACGAAGAGGACCTCGCCCTGCTCGAGGTGCGTGACCTGCTGTTCGCCCGCCTGCTGCAGTACCGCGCGTTCAAGCACGTCGCCGAGATGTTCGCCGAACTGGAAGCCGCCGCGCTGCGCAGCTACCCCCGCGCGGTCGCGTTGGAGGAGCGCTACTCCGAGCTGCTGCCCGAAGTGATGATCGGTGTGGACGCCGAGGCCTTTGCACAAGTAGCCGCGGCGGCATTCACACCGCGGCCGGTTCCGACGGTGAGCACCGAGCATCTGCACCATGCGGCGGTGTCGGTGCCCGAGCAGATCGGTAACCTGATGGCACTGCTGGAGAGCCGCGGGATCGGGCAGTGGGCGTCTTTCCGGGACCTGGTCGCCGACTGTGATGCGCCGATCGAGATCGTCGGGCGGTTCCTGGCGCTGCTCGAGCTGTACCGCGCCAGGGCGGTAGCATTCGAACAACCTGAAGCGCTTGGTGTGCTGCAGATTTCGTGGACCGGCGAGCGACCGACACACCAACACCTGGCGGTGGAAGAAGATCAGTATGGATAGCGAAGACCACGACAACCTCGACGAGGTCGCGACGGACCTCGACCACGAGGACGTCGCGGCCGACGCCACCGATCTCGGGATCGACGTCGCCGAACCGCCCGAACTGGAAGACGGTGAACTCTTCGCGGTGCTCGAGGCGCTGCTGCTGGTGGTCGACACCCCGGCCACCGTGGAGCAACTGGCGCTGGCGATCGAGCAGCCGCCGTACCGGGTCGCGGCCAAGCTGCAGGCGATGGCGCAGGAGTACACGACCCGCGACAGCGGTATCGACCTGCGAGAGGCCGGCGGTGGCTGGCGGATGTACACGCGCTCGCGCTACGCCCCGTACGTGGAACGGTTGCTCCTCGATGGGGCGCGCTCCAAGCTGACGCGCGCGGCGCTGGAGACACTGGCCGTGGTGGCCTACCGGCAGCCGGTGACTCGCGCCCGGGTGAGTGCGGTTCGCGGTGTCAACGTCGACGCGGTAATGCGCACGCTGGTGGCCCGCGGCCTGATCACCGAGGCGGGCACCGATCCCGACAGCGGCGCGGTGACGTTCGCCACCACTGAACTGTTCTTGGAGCGGTTGGGGCTGACATCGCTGGCCGACCTACCCGACATCGCGCCGCTGCTGCCCGACGTCGACGTGATCGACGACCTCAGCGAAACTCTCGACGAGGACCCGCGTTTCATGAAACTCAGCGGTGCTCCGGCACCCGAGAAGCCGCTGTCCTTCGATGTGGACACCGATGCACATGGCTGAATCCGAAGGCGTGCGGCTGCAGAAAGTGTTGTCGCAGGCCGGAATTGCGTCGCGCCGGGTCGCCGAGAAGATGATCAGGGACGGACGCGTGGAGGTCGACGACCGTGTCGTTACCGAATTGGGCACCCGTGTCGACCCCGAAGTTTCGGTGATCAGGGTCGACGGGGCGAGGGTGACGCTCGACGACACGCTGGTGCATCTGGCGATCAACAAACCCAGGGGCATGCATTCGACGATGTCCGACGACCGGGGGCGCCCGTGCATCGGCGACCTCGTCGAGCACCGGGTTCGGGGTAACAAGAAGCTGTTTCACGTCGGCAGGCTCGACGCCGACACCGAGGGGCTGATGCTGCTGACCAACGACGGGGAGTTGGCCCACCGGCTGATGCATCCGTCATTCGAGGTGCCCAAGACCTACCTGGCCACCGTGCTGGGCGCGGTGCCACGCGGTGTGGGCCGCGAACTGCGCAACGGCGTCGAACTCGACGACGGACCGGCGCGGGTGGACGATTTCGCCGTCGTCGACAAGGTGCCCGGCAAGACGCTGGTGCGGGTCACCCTGCACGAGGGCCGCAAGCGGATTGTGCGTCGAATGCTCGCGGCGGTCGGCCATCCGGTGCAGGAGCTGGTGCGAACCGACATCGGCACCGTCGCGCTCGGCGATCAGCGTCCTGGCAGCATCCGGGTGCTGACACAGAAGGAGCTCGGCGAGTTGTACAAGGCGGTCGGCCTGTGACGTCACTGGTCATCGCCGTCGACGGTCCTGCGGGAACTGGGAAGTCAACGGTGTCAAGGGGATTGGCGCGTGCACTGAACGCACGCTACCTGGATACCGGCGCGATGTATCGGATCGTCACGCTGGCCGTCCTGCGTGCCGGAGTCGACCTCAACGACACCGAAGCCGTCGCGGCGACGGCAGCCAACGCCGAACTGGCGGTCGGCTACGACCCCGACGAAGACCGCTCTTACCTTGACGGAGAAGACGTTTCGACCGAGATCCGCGGCGACGCAGTGACCAAAGCGGTGTCGGCGGTCTCGGCGGTGCCCGCCGTGCGCACTCGGCTCGTCGACCTGCAACGCACGCTGGCGTCCGGTCAGGACAGCGTCGTCGTGGAGGGCCGCGACATCGGGACGGTGGTGCTGCCCGACGCCCATCTAAAGATCTTTTTGACTGCGTCGGCCGAAGAGCGCGCCCGCCGCCGCAACGACCAGAACAAGACGAGCGGTCTGGACGACGACTACGAGGCGGTGCTGGCCGACGTCAAGCGGCGCGACCACCTCGACTCGACGCGGGCGGTGTCGCCGCTGCGGCCCGCTGATGACGCCGTCGTGGTCGACACCAGCGCGATGACGCAGCCCGAGGTGATCGAGCATCTGAGAAACCTCGTGCGGGAGCGAGCGGGAGCGCAGCGATGAGCGAGGACGGAACCTGGGTCGACGAAAGCGATTGGGAGATCGCAGAAGACTCGGCAAGAGAGATAGCCGAAGCCATCGAGGAGGCCGCGACGGCACCGCCCGTCGTCGCTGTCGTCGGGCGACCGAACGTCGGTAAGTCGACGTTGGTGAACCGGATCCTGGGCCGACGCGAAGCCGTCGTGCAGGACGTACCGGGGGTGACGCGCGACCGGGTGTCCTATGACGCGTTGTGGTTGGGCCGCAGGTTCATTCTGCAGGACACGGGCGGCTGGGAACCCGACGCCAAGGGTCTGCAACAGCTGGTTGCCGAGCAGGCGTCGGTGGCGATGCGGACAGCCGACGCGATCATCTTCGTCGTCGACGCGGTGGTCGGCGCCACCACCGCCGACGAGGCGGCAGCGAAGCTGTTGCAACGCTCCGGTAAGCCGGTGTTCTTGGCGGCCAATAAGGTTGACAGCGAGCGCGGGGAAGCCGACGCCGCCATGTTGTGGTCGTTGGGTCTGGGGGAGCCGCACGCGATCAGCGCGATGCACGGCCGAGGTGTGGCCGACCTGCTCGACACCGTGATCGACGCCCTGCCCGCGGTGTCGGAGATGTCGGGCGGCGGGGGCGGGCCACGCCGGGTCGCGTTGGTGGGCAAGCCGAACGTGGGCAAGAGCTCGCTGCTGAACCGGCTGGCCGGTGATCAGCGCTCCGTCGTCCACGACGTCGCGGGCACCACGGTCGATCCGGTCGACTCGCTGATCGAGATGGACGGCAAGATGTGGCGGTTCGTCGACACCGCGGGTCTGCGCCGCAAGGTCGGGCAGGCCAGCGGGCACGAGTTCTATGCGTCGGTGCGCACGCACGGCGCCATCGACGCGGCCGAGGTGGCGATCGTGCTGATCGACGCGTCGCAGCCGCTGACCGAGCAGGACCAGCGCGTGCTGTCGATGGTGATCGAGGCCGGCCGGGCGCTGGTGCTGGCGTTCAACAAGTGGGATCTGGTCGACGAGGACCGGCGCTACCAGCTGGACCGCGAGATCGACCGCGAGCTCGTGCAGTTGCAGTGGGCGCCGCGGGTGAACATCTCGGCCAAGACGGGCCGCGCGGTGCAGAAACTGGTGCCGGCCCTGGAGAAGTCGCTCGAGTCCTGGGACACCCGCATCTCCACGGGGCGGTTGAACACGTTCCTCAAGGAAGTGGTGGCGGCGCATCCGCCGCCGGTGCGCGGCGGTAAGCAACCGCGGATCCTGTTCGCCACCCAGGCCACCGCTCGCCCGCCGACGTTCGTGCTGTTCACCTCGGGGTTCCTGGAGGCCGGCTATCGACGGTTCCTGGAGCGGCGACTGCGCGAGGCGTTCGGCTTCGAGGGCAGCCCGATCCGGATCAACGTGCGGATGCGAGAGAAGCGGGGACCCCGCTCTCGGTGATTTGTCGAGCGCAACCGGCGGTGGGCGCCGCTACCGCTCCACAAATCGACGATTAGCCTTGCCCAAGTGCCCGTCGTCGACATGGTCCTCATCGCGTTGGCGGGTCTGGGAGCGGGCGCGATCAACACGCTCGTCGGCTCCGGCACCCTGATCACCTTTCCCACCCTGGTGGCGTTGGGCTATCCGCCGGTGACGTCGACGATGTCGAACGCCATCGGTTTGGTGGCCGGTGGAGTGTCGGGCACCTGGGGATACCGCCGCGAACTGCGGGGCCAGTGGCACCGGCTCCGCTGGCAGATCCCGGCATCGTTCGCGGGAGCGGTGCTCGGCGCGTGGCTGCTGCTGCACCTGCCAGAGACGGTGTTCGAGCAGGTTGTGCCCGTATTGCTGGTCGCGGCTCTGGTGCTCGTGGTCGTCGGCCCACGAATCCAGTCGTACGCGCGGGCGCGGGCCGAAGCGGCCGGGCAGTCCGCCGAGCACGTGTCGCGGTTCCAGTTGGCCAGCGTCGTCTTCGCGACGTTCGCGGTCGGGATCTACGGGGGCTACTTCACCGCCGCGCAGGGGATCCTGCTCATCGCGGCGATGGGCGCGCTGCTCCCCGAGGACATGCAGTGCATGAACGCCGCCAAGAACCTGCTGTCGTTGGTGGTCAACATCGTGGCCGCGGTGGCGTACACCTGGGTGGCGTTCGACCGGATCAGCTGGGCCGCGGCGGGCCTGATCGCGGCGGGTTCGTTGTTCGGCGGCTTCCTTGGGGCCCGCTACGGTCGCCGACTTTCGCCCAACGCGCTGAGGGCGGTGATCGTGGTGGTAGGAATCATCGGGCTCTATCGATTGCTGACCCTCTAGAACAGTTCTGTATGGTTAGTCGAAGCTGACTGACCAGGAAGGGGAGCCGGGTGGCCGAACGCCGATTCCGCACCGCGCCGTCTGCCCTCTGCGCTCTCGAGCCGTTCTGGCCGTCACGCCGCATCATCGCCTTTGACGAGTGGTGTCGCGCGCGCATCTGATTTCGCGCCCACTGTCCGTCTGGTCGGCCCGCCGCGCTGACCACTTCTGAAAGCAGTCGAACCTGTGCGTTCGCTTCTGATATTCACGCTCGTCGGTGTCGGAGCGCAGCTGGTGGATGGCGCGCTGGGCATGGCGTTCGGCGTGACCGCCTCGACGCTGCTGGTGCTCAGTGGCCTTGGAGCTGCCCAGGCGAGCGCCGCGGTGCACCTGGCCGAGGTCGGCACGACGCTGGCTTCGGGTCTGTCGCACTGGCGGTTCAAGAACATCGACTGGTCGATCGTGCTGAAGCTGGGCCTGCCCGGTGCGATCGGAGCCTTCGCCGGTGCGACCGTGCTGTCGTCGCTGTCGACCGAGCATGCCGCCCCGTTGATGGCGGGAATCCTGGTCGCGATCGGAATCTACGTGCTGTTGCGGTTCTCGCTGCGCAACCCTCCGGTGATGCGGCACGGTGAGACACCGCATACGGCGAGGTTCCTCAGCCCGCTGGGGTTGTTCGGCGGGTTCATCGACGCGTCCGGTGGCGGGGGCTGGGGCCCGGTGACGACGAGCACGTTGCTGTCGCGCGGTAAGACGGCCCCGCGCACGGTGATCGGTTCGGTCAGCGCTTCGGAGTTCCTGGTGGCGGCCTCGGCATCGGTCGGTTTCGGCATAGGGTTGCGCGAGGAGTTCGTCGAGAACCTGCCGGTGGTGCTCGGACTTGCCGTGGGCGGCGTGGTCGCCGCCCCGTTCGCCGCGTGGCTGGTGAGCCGGATCCGGCCCGCGCTGTTGGGCACGGCCGTGGGCGGTGTCATCGTGCTGACCAACAGCCAGAAGCTGGTGCACTACTTCGGTATCGAATGGCCGTGGTCCTCGGCGGTGTACACGCTGATCGTAATCGGCTGGGCGGTTGCGCTTTACGTGGCGTGGCGCTACCGGCGCATCGTGGAGCCGGCGGCCACCGCGGCGGAGGTCGATGCGGTGCCCAGCGCCACTCGCTAGGCGTTCGATCCCCGAGGTTCACGCGCCAGGTGGCGGTTGGGATTGCAGGCGGGGCCTGCGGTAGCATTTCGACCTGCTGCCGGCGATCCCGGCGGCGTCGCGGGCTGTGGCGCAGCTTGGTAGCGCACTACACTGGGGGTGTAGGGGTCGCAGGTTCAAATCCTGTCAGCCCGACGCAGGTCAAAGGCACTTTCCGAGGTTTCGGGAGGTGTCTTTTTCGATTTGTGGGCAAACCCGGTACACGAACCAGGGCGTGGGCAAAAGGGGGCAAGGGCAACCTGGTGATCTCCGACTTGACGCGTTGCCGATCGCCGGTAGCGAAGCGGTCCGCCACCTGATCGGCAGACAGATCACCAGCGAGCGGCCACCTTCTCGGCGATCTGTTTGGCGATGCGCTGGGCCGAGTCGCCCGGGTTGGCGCTGCACGTGTTCACGTCGATGATGACGTTGTTCTCCAACGCGACGGTGTGCCCGCAGGCCCACCCCGGCGCAGCGGCGTTCTGCAGAGTCGCGACGGTGGTCAGCACGTCGTCGGTGTGGGTGATCGGCCCGACCGTCCACTTCGTCCCACTCTGCAGGTGGGTGTACTCGTGGCAGGCCGGCCACTGCTGTGCAGAAGCATCGAGAAAAGCACTGGCCTTCTTCACCAGCGGATACAACACGACGGCCTGCTTCACGTAGTGCGCGAACTTATCTCCGTCGTTGAGGCTCTGATCCCGTGAGGCCTGGAACCCGCTGTCGGCGTACACCGGCGCCTCCGCCGCCCCGTCGATGCCCAGGCACTCCCGCGGCTCCATCGTGGCGCTGTTGTCCGACATCGAACTTTGAGCACTCGTGACCGCCATGTTCGTCGCGCCCATCGCGGCGTTCAGCTCATCGGCCGTCAACAGCAGCTCGTCCAGTTCGCGCTCCACGAGTGGGCGCGGAATCAGCGTGCGCGTGGGCGTGGTCGTGACCGCATTGCCGACCGAGCTGGCACACCCGGCGACCAGAAGACAAACCATCGCAGCACCGAATGCTGTCACTGGTTGGCGCATGTGTTCCTCCCCATGGCAGCCGTCTCCAACCCATCAGCGCAGCAGTGTCCCCTGCATCGCGGCGCGTGGAGCAATCGTGCAACAGGGAAGCCGTCGACCGTACGAAGTACCGCGGTGTTTCTGATAACGATGGGCGCTGCTTCTGATAACGATTGATGCGTCGCGCAGCGTTGCGACCCAGCTGGAAACCGACAACGGGCGGGGGGGGATGCCCCGGCAGCGTTGTGTGAGAGAGGGATTCAGTCGCCGCTGAGCAACCTCAGTCCGACTTCTTGTCGTCCTTGTCGTCGTCGTCGTCCTGGTCGTCGTCGTCCTTGTCGTCGGCGTCGTCCTCGTTCTTGTCGTCGTTCTCGTCCTTGTCGGACTCGTCGTCATCATCCGAGTCGTCGGAGTCGTCCTCATCGCGGGACCGCGGGGAGTCGTCGAGCTTGTCTGCGAATTTCGTCAGCGCCCGTGCGAGCTGGCGCGCTTCATGCGGCTCAACTGAGTCCCCGAACAACAACTCACCATCATCATTGGTGCGTTCGAGGTAAACCCTGTTCTCCTTGGCCGCGACGTTCCACTGGCCGGACTCGGGCTCTGCCATCGTTGTCGCCTTTCGCAGGTGGATTTTGGCCTCGTATACCCGCCCAGATTCGCTGTCACGCAACAAACGACGCGTCGTCACGCATTGCTTTCAAACGCAAGCAGTCGACCCTGGGCCCTTACCGCGCGGATAGAAAAACCTCCCCACTCGCGAACGGATTCTGGCTTCGCGGCGATTACGGAGCCCCCCGTTGACCCGCAATCATTTCTTGCAACACCCCGCACCACCCCGAGAGGACAACGACATGACCACCACACACGCTCGCCGGACCCGACTCCAGTACGCCGCCACGCTCGTCGGCGCCCTGGCCGTCTTCGTCTTCGCCCCGGCGACCGCATATGCCGTCGACAACGAACCCACACCCGGCGGCGGCGGATGCACCTACACCGACGCCGACGGCTACGACATCCCGATCGACGACGGGCAGGACGTCTTCGTCGACGGCAAGCTCGTCTCCTGCCGCGGCGGCAAGATCGTCATCACCACCGCACCCCAGCGCAATCCGGCCAGCGTGCGCCCGGCGCTGCCGGCCGGCAAGCTGCCCGTGCTCACCCGGCTGCCCTGACCCCCCCAACGATCGGCCCGTCACCTCTCGGTGGCGGGCCGATCCAATACGCGATGAAGACCGACCGCGGACGCGTGTCCTGCCCCTTGTTCGGGCGACGCGTCACGTAGTACTACTCAAGCAAGCCCCGGCCTGCCGGGGCATGCTGAACTCATGCCGCTGACCAAGCCTCTGTCGGGCGCCGACGAACTGGCCGCCGACACCCCGCCGACCCGCGACCGCGCCGTCGACGTAGCCCGCCTGGCCGCGCTCATCGTGGTCATGTTCGGCCACTGCGCGCTGCTGCTGGCGACGATCGACTCCGGCGGCGTCCGAATTGGCAACATCCTCGGAGAGATTCCGGCACTCACGCCGGTGACGTGGATCGTGCAGGTCATGCCTCTGTTCTTCCTCGCCGGAGGCGCCGCGGGGGCATACGGCTGGCATGCAGGCAAGTCGTGGGGCACGTGGCTGGTCGCGCGTGCGCAGCGATTGTGCCGTCCCGTCTTCTGGTACCTGGCGGTCTGGACGGTCGGACTGCTCGCCGTGCGACTGACCCTCGGCGCGGACTCCGCCGCAGACCTCGGTCGCGAGTCCGTCGCGCTGCTGTGGTTCCTGGGCGTGTACCTGGTCGTGCTCGCCTTCGTCCCCGCTCTGACCCGACTGTCGACGGGCCGCCAGGTCGCGGTCTTGGTGGCCGGTCTGCTGGCCGCGGCCACGGCCGTCGACAGCATCCGGCTCTCGGTCGGTACTCCGATGGCCGGAGTCGCGAACTTCGTCATCGTCTGGCTCATCCCGGTCGCGCTAGGCGTCGGGTACGCGCGACGGTTGATCAGCCCGCGCGTCGCGCTCGCGGTGGGGGCCGGTGCGCTCATCGCGCAGACAGTACTGGCGATGGTCGGGCCCTACGAGGTGTCGCTCGTCGTCACCGGAACCGAGCACTTGTCGAACGTTTCGCCGCCCACCCTGCTTCTCGCGTTGCACTGCACCTGGGTGTCCGCCGCGTTCATCGCCTGTGCAGGGGCGATCCAGCGGTGGGCTCAGCGCCCACGGGTCTGGTACGTCGTCGCGGTCGGCAACGGGGGAGCGATGACGCTGTACCTCTGGCACATCGTCGCGATCGCCATCGCCGCATTCTCACTGCACGCGATCGGCCTCGATGCGTATAACGTTGACGCACCGTACTTTTGGGCACGGCTCGCCCTTCGCGCCGCCGTGTTCGCCGTCGTCATGTTCGTCCTGTTCCGACTGCTCTCGCCGCTCGAGCATCGCCGCCTGCCGTGGTGGGACGCACCAGTGGGCGCCACCGGGGCACGGTCAGTCGCGGCCGGTGTGCTGATCGTGCTCGCGGGCGTGGCGATGGTGCTGCTGGCCAAGAACGGGCTGACCGGAACCTTCGGCTGGACGATGCTGGGTTGCTTTACGGCGTCGGCTGTTTCGGCGCGGGCCATGGCACGGGCCTAGGCTTGGCCCTCACCCGCTGCGGCCACCAGAACCACCGGCCGAGCAGCGCGGCGATCGACGGTGTCATGAACGCGCGGATCACCAATGTGTCGAAGAGCAGACCCATGCCGATGGTGGTGCCCATCTGCGCCACCACGGTCAACTCGCTGACCACCATCGACATCATCGTGAACGCGAACACCAGGCCTGCCGCGGTCACCACCGATCCGCTGCCACCCATGGCCCGGATGATCGCGGTGTTGACACCCGCGGGCAGTTCCTCCTTCAACCGGGCGACCAGGAGCAGGTTGTAGTCGGCGCCCACCGCCAACAGGATGATCACCGCCATGGCCATGACCATGAACTGCAGCTCGATGCCCAAAATGTGCTGCCACACCAGAATTGACAGACCGAAGGACGCCCCGAGCGACAGCACGACGGTGCCCACGATCACCGCGGCGGCGATGACGCTGCGCGTGATGATCAACATGATGGTGAAAATCAGCGCCAGCGCGAGGATGCCCGCGATCATCAGGTCGTAATTGTTGCCCTCTTGCATGTCCTTGAACGCCGCGGCGGTACCGCCGACGTAGATCTTGGCCCCTTCGAACGGCGTGCCTTTGATGGCCTCTTTCGCGGCCTGCTTGATCGCGTCGATGCGTTCGATACCGTCGGCGCTGAGGGGATCGCCCTCGTGCTGGACGATCATTCGCACGGCACGACCGTTGGGCGAGATGAAGTTCTCCATGCCGCGCCGGAATTCCTCGTTGTCGAAGATCTCAGGCGGCAGGTAGAACGTGTCGTCGTTCCACGAGTCGTTGAAGGCATCGCCCATCGCCGACTGGTTCTCGCTCATGGCGGCCTGCTGATCCTGCATGCCTCCTTGAGAAGCGTGCATCGTCAGCATCATGGTCCGCATGGTGCGCATCGACTCGATCTGCTCGGGCATCAGCGCCAACAGCTGCGGCATCAGCGCATCGAGTCGCTCCAGGTCCGGAATCAAGTCCTGGACATTGTCGGTCAGCTTGTTCGTGCCGTCGATGGTGTCGAAGATCGACCGTACCGTCCAGCAGACCGGGATGTTGAAACAGTGCGGTTCCCAGTAGAAGTAGTTGCGGATCGGACGCATGAAGTCGTCGAGATCAGCGATGTGATCCCGCAATTCGGCCGTGTCGGCGGCCATGGTCTTGGTCTTCTGCACCATGCTGTGCGTGGTCGCGTTCATCTCGCCCATCAACGCCATCATCCGCGTCATGGTGTCGATGTTCTTCTGCATCTCGTCGGCCTGCACCAGCATGTCGGCCATGCGGTCCTGGGTGTACTTGCGGTTCAGGTCCTGGCCGACCCCGCCGAGACTCATTTGCGCTGGGATCGTGCTGAATTCGATCGGCTTGCCGTTGGGGCGGGTGATGGTCTGGACCCGTGAGATGCCCGGCACCCGGAAGACCGCCTTGGCGATCTTGTCGATCACCAGGAAATCGGCCGAGTTGCGAAGGTCGTGATCGGTCTCGATGAGCAGCAACTCAGGATTCATGGTCGCGGGGGAGAAGTGCCGTTCGGCGGCCGCGAAGCCCTGATTCGCCGGCAGATCGGCGGGCAGATACAAACGGTCGTTGTAGTTGGGCTGGTACCCGGGCAGCGTCAACAATCCGACCAGTGACAATGCGACGGTCGCGAGCAAGACCGGCCCGGGCCAGCGCACGATCGCGGCGCCGATCTTGCGCCAACCACGGATGCGCATGGCGCGCTTGGGTTCCAGCAGACCAAAACGGGTCGCGATCGTGATGATCGCCGGACCGAGCGTCAGCGCAACGAACACCGCCGTCGTCATACCCACCGCCAGCGGCACACCCAGTGACTGGAAGTACGGCAGCCGGGTGAACGACAGGCAGAAGGTGGCGCCGGCGATCGTCATACCCGAGCCCAACACCACATGGGCGGTGCCGCGGAACATGGTGTGGAACGCCGACTCTCGGTCCTGACCCAGCGTGCGGGCTTCCTGGTAGCGCCCGATGAGGAAGATCGCGTAGTCGGTGGACGCCGCGATCGCGAGCGTCACGAGTAGGTTCGTCGCGAATGTCGACAGCCCGATCAGGTCGTGGTACCCGAGGAAGGCCACCACTCCGCGCGTGGCCGCCAGCGCCAGGAAGACCATCACCAGTGTGATGAGCATGGTGCCGATCGACCGGTAGACCAGCAACAGCATCGTGATGATGACGGCGAACGTCGCGTACTCGATGATGCGGATGCTGCGGTCGCTGGCGATCTGCTGGTCGGCGACCAGGGCGGACCCGCCCGTGACGAAGACCTTTACCCCCTGCGGAGGCGGGATGCTGTCGACGATGCTCTTGACGGCTTCCACGGACTCGTTGGACAGCGCCTCGCCCATGTTGCCGGCCAGATAGGCCTGGACGTAGACGGCCTTGCCGTCGGCGCTCACGGCCGCGGCCTCTGTCAGCGGGTCGCCCCAGAAGTCCTGGATGTGCTCGACGTGCTTGTCGTCGGCTTCGAGCCTGTCGACGAGTTCGTCGTAGTAGCGGCGCGCGTCGTCGCCCAACGGCTGCTCGCCCTCGAGGACGATCATCGCCGAGCTGTCGGATTCGAACTCTTCGAAGACCTGGCCGACGCGCTGCATCGCGATCACCGACGGAGCCTCCGAGGGGCTCATCGACACCGAGCGCATCTGGCCGACGACCTCGAGTTGCGGCACGGTCACGTTGAGCAACGCGATCAGCGCGATCCACCCGACGATGATGGGTAGGGCAAGCCGCCGGATCCACTTGGCCAGGGCAGACCGTTCGGAATGCGCGGCGTGTTCGGTTGAAGGCGCGGTGGGAGCGCTCACCAGGAATTCACCTCGGCGGAGCTCCTCCCTAGGGGTGTTAGGACCGCCTTAGTTCCTACCAGATGTGGGCCTTGAAACGGTAGTCAGATCCGCCCTGCAGCGAACTCTGCAGCTTGGTTAACCAATCCGGCCTGGACATAGGCGACGTGTGCGCCCATGTCGCGTCCCCCCTCGAAGCAGATCGGGTCGTTCGGGACACACAGGTCGATCGTCTTGGCCGCGTAGTCGGGCCCCACAGACGGCAGCGGCCCGGGCGACAGCCGATCGGCAAAGCTGCTGCGCGGACCGCCGAACAGGGCGACCGCGGCGACGTGCGGAACGACCGTCGGCGCCATCTCGGCGGTGGCGACGTCCATCACCGCGGCACCCTGGGAGTAGCCACCGAGCACCATCCTGGTCGCGGGGCAGCCCGCGGCCATCGATTGCACGTGCGCACGGGTGTCCTCGGCGCCTGCACGCGTGCTCACCGCAAAGTCGCGACTGGCGGGATAGTCGACGGCGTAGACACCCAGGGACCGGTCACCCAACCGCGACCGCACCGAGTCGACGAAGGCCTGTCCGATTCCGCCTACACCCGGCGGCTCGGTGGTCCCGCGCGCGAAGACGATCTCGACCTCCGGGCACGGGACCGCCTGGGCAGCGGGGACACCGATCAGTGCGGACAGCGTGATTGCGGCGGGCAGGAGGGCCGCGCGACCGGCGAATGGGCTCATACGGGTATTTCGCCGCGCGGGGCCAATACGTGACATCACGCCGGACGCCGTTAACGAGACGTCAACGGAGCGGACCAAGGGCAAAACGGACCGATGACGGGTCGCTAGGCGTCCGCACAGCTTTCAAGATGCCGAGCACGGCGAAGCAAATTACGCTCGCTTCGCCGATCTTGACTGCGCAGCGCGGGTGCGGCGGAATCCGGCCGGAAGGCGAGGCGACGTGGACACGGTGCTCGGGCTGTCGATGACATCGACCGGTATCGCGTGGGTCCTGCTCGAAGGCGAGGGCGCCGATGCGAAGACGGTGGATCACGACCACTTCACCGTCGTCGCCGACGTCGCCACCGACGGCGACATCTCCACCCACGAAGCAGCGGTGCGGGGCGCGCGGGCGATCGCGTCCGCCAGCGGTCATCGCGTCGAAGCGATCTGCATGACGTGGAGCGCCGATGTCGACGCGAAGGCCGAACTGCTCCGGAAGTCGCTGTCCGACATGGGGTTTACGAAGGTGGCGACGGTACGGATGACGGACGCCGCTCGAACGTGGGCCGGC
Organism: Mycobacterium sp. 852014-52144_SCH5372336; assembly: GCF_001665615.1. Lineage (NCBI taxonomy): Bacteria > Bacillati > Actinomycetota > Actinomycetes > Mycobacteriales > Mycobacteriaceae > Mycobacterium > Mycobacterium sp. 852014-52144_SCH5372336. The sequence goes on along the minus strand of NZ_LZSW01000065.1, from coordinate 162,161 downwards.
ACGCTCGAGTCCTCCGATGAATTCGACGACGTCCAGGTCGCGCCGGCCCGCGGCGCCGCGCTGTCCAGACCGGTACTCAGTGCTGCCGCGCCGTCCACACCGGTAGGGAAGTCGACGCGGCAGCGCTCCCGGCGCCGGTTGAGTTCGCACGGCCGGGCCGCGATGGTCCTCGCGGCGGGCGTGGTCGCCCTGTTCGCCTTCGGTCCGGAACTCGCCGGCTGGGATTCGCCGGACGCCAGGGTCGACCCTTCGGCCGAGACCGCGCCGATGACTCCGGCGGCCGCGGTGTCGGACGCCGGCCCGTCGATCAGCGTCCATGCCGTGCCGTCGGCGCCCGTCGTCCCGATCGTGGTGAAACAGGTGATTCCGCGACCGGTACCGGCACCGGCCGCGGTCGCGTCACCAGAAGCGGTATCCGACGTCGCCACCGACACCGCCGTCGCTGCAGAGGTCACCGCGCAACCGGCCACGGAAACGGTGGCACCGGTGGCCCACCTACATCAGGCACCGATCGCGACAGTCGTTGTGGCGCAAGCAGCTCCGGCAGCGCCGAGCCCGGCGCCCGCTGCCCAACCCGCTACGGCGCCGCCGGCGTTCGTGCCACCCGCGGATCCGATTCAGGCGGCGTTGAGCCCGCTGTTCGGCGGGCTGCCCTGACCCGCGCTACGGCGCGGTGGTCCAGTTCCAGATCTCGGGCTGGCTCGGCGGGTAGTTCATGCACACATCGGTCGCGTGCGCGACGACACCCTTGTTGTTGAAGAAGAGCTTGGCCCAGTTGCCCCACCGGGTGGCCATCTGCTCGTAGAACACGTTGGTGGCGGTGTTCTCCGCGTACTGACGGCGACCGGCGTAGTCCAGCGAGAAGAACCAGTAGATCCGGTCGCGGGCGCCCTTCTGTACGTCGGCGGGCCGGTTCCGGTAGTCGATCATGTAGCGCTCGAAGTAGAACGGGTCCTCATCGCGAACGGCGGCCATGTACTGGTCGACCGTGCAGGTGGTCCTCATGATCCGGTTCGGGATCGGGTAGTCGTCGGTGGCGTCGGCGGCTGCGGTGGCCGGGAAGATCATCGCCGCGCAGCCGAAGGACGCCAGCGCAATGGTGGCTTTACGAAACACTTTCGGACTCCTAGCTCTCGCGGTCACGGGCTTGGTCGAGGGTGTGCAGGAGGTCGGGGCAGTAGAAGCGCAGCGCTCCGGCCAGGAACTTCCACGACTGGTCGGTGCTGTTCTGACCCCGCGCCAGCTGCTTCTGGACGAACTGCGCCGAAGCGAAGGCGTCGCGGTCGACACCCTTGCGTATCCGCTTGCAGGTGATCTTGCCGATCCAGGCGTTGTAGTCCTTCTGCCCGTAGATGCCGTACGTGTGCAGCTCGTTACTGAAATCGGTGTCGATGTCCTGCGCTTGGGCGGGTGCGGCCAGCACCAGCGCCGCCGCTGCGGCAGCAACCCCACTGATCAGTCGTTTCATGACTGTGCTCCTTCCCCCCCTGACGGCGTCAGTTCCCTCGGTTTCGGCCACGCTACAGGCACTGGACGTTCTCGCACCCGCTGTGGCCACCAGAACCACTTACCCATGAGCGCCGCGATGGACGGCGTCATGAATGCCCGGATGACAAGAGTATCGAACAACAGGCCAAGTCCGATGGTCGTTCCGACTTGTCCGATCACTGTCAATTCGCTGACAGCCATCGACATCATCGTGAACGCGAACACCAGACCCGCAGATGTCACGACCGAACCGCTGCCGCCCATCGCCCGGATGATCCCGGTCCGGATGCCGGCGTGCAGCTCTTCTTTCATCCGCGACACCAGCAGCAGGTTGTAGTCCGCGCCGACCGCCAACAGGATGATGATCGCCATCGCCATGACCATCCAGTGCAACTCGATGCCCAGGATGTGCTGCCAGATCAGGATCGACAACCCGAACGACGCGCCGAGCGAGATCACCACAGTGCCAACGATTACCGCGGCCGCAACGACCGCGCGGGTCAACAGGAGCATGATCGTGAAGATCAGGGCGAGCGCGAGGATGGCCGCGATCATCAGGTCGTAGCTGTTGCCGTCCGACATGTCCTTGTAGACCGCCGCGGTGCCCGCCAGGTAGATCGTGGAGCCCTCCAGCGGCGTGCCCTTGATGGCCTCCTTGGCGGCCTGCTTGATCGCGTCGATGCGCGCGATGCCCTCTGGGGTCATCGGGTCACCGTCGTGGGCGATGATGAAGCGCACCGACTTGCCATCCGGAGAGATGAAGTTCTCCATGCCCTTCTTGAACTCTTCGTTGTCGAAGACCTCCGGCGGAAGGTAGAAGGAGTCGTCGTTCATCGACGCGTCGAAGGCATCACCCATGGCAGTCGAGTTCTCCTGCATGGCTGCCATCTGGTCCTGCAGACCCTTTTGCGACGAGTACATCGTCAGCATCATCGTCCGCATCGTCTTCATCGTTTCAATCATCGGCGGCATCAGCGTGACCATCTGCGGCATCAGCTGGTCCAGTCGCTCCATATCGGGCAGCAGGTCCTGGATGTCGTCGGTCATCGTGTTGATGCCGTCGAGGGTGTCGAAGACCGACCGGAACGCCCAGCAGATCGGGATGTTGAAGCAGTGCGGTTCCCAGTAGAAGTAGTTGCGGATCGGTCGAAAGAAGTCGTCGAAGTTGGCGATGTTGTCGCGCAACTCGGCCACGTCGACCGTCATGTCCTTCATCTTCGTGACCATGCTGTGCGTGGTCGCGGCCATCTCCTCGGTGAGCTTGGACATCCGCTCCATGTTCGCGATGGTCTTGGACATCTCGTCGGCCTGCACCAGCATGTCGGCCATCCGGTCCTGCAGGTACTTCTGGTTCATCTGCTGGGTGGTGCCCTGCATGCTGATCTGGAACGGAATCGACGTGTGCTCGATGGGTTTCCCGTCGGGCCGGGTGATGGCCTGCACGCGCGAGATTCCGGGCACGCGGAAGATCTGCTTGGCGATCTTGTCGATGACCAGGAAGTCGGCGGAGTTGCGAAGGTCGTGATCGCTCTCGATCATCAGCAGTTCGGGATTCATCCGGGCCGGCGAGAAGTGCCTGTCGGCCGCCGCGTATCCCTCGTTGGCCGGCAGATCGGCCGGCAGGTAGTTGCGGTCGTTGTAGTTGGTCCGGTAACCCGGCAGCGCAAGGAGGCCGACCAGCGACAGGGCCACCGTCGCGACCAGGATCGGTCCGGGCCACCGCACGACGGCGGCGCCGACCTTGCGCCAGCCGCGCACCCGCATCGCCCGTTTGGGTTCGAGCACCTTGCCGAACCGGCTCGCGACGCTGATGATCGCCGGCCCCAACGTCAGCGACGCAATCACCGAGGTCACCATGCCGACGGCCAGCGGCACACCCATCGTCTGGAAGTACGGCAACCGCGTGAAACTCAGGCAGAAGAGCGCGCCCGCGATCGTCAGACCGGACCCCAGCACCACGTGCGCCGTGCCGTGGAACATCGTGTAGTACGCGGTCTCTCGGTCTTCTCCGGTACCGCGCGCCTCTTGATAACGGCCGGTCAGGAAGATCGCGTAGTCGGTTCCCGCGGCGATCGCCAACGTCACCAACAAGTTGGTCGCGAACGGGGAGAGCCCGATGATCTCGTGGTAGCCGAGGAACGCCACCATGCCGCGGGCGGCGGCCAACTGCAGGACGACCATCACCAACGTCAGGATCACGGTGATGATCGACCGGTACACGAGCAGCAGCATCGTGATGATGACCGTGAACGTGAGGGCCTCGATGACCCGCATGCTGCGGTCGCTGGCGATGTGTTGGTCGGCCGCCAGTGCCGCCGGACCGGTCACGAACACCTTCACGCCCGGCGGTGGCTGCATGCCATCGACCAGGTCCTGGACCGCCTCGACCGACTCGTTGGCCAGCGCTTCGCCCTGGTTACCGGACAGGTACACCTGCACGTAGGCGGCTTTGCCGTCGCTGCTCTGCGCGCCGGAGGCGGTGAGCGGATCGCTCCAGAAGTCCTGGACGCTTTGCACGTGCTTCGTATCGGCTTCGAGCTTGGCGACCATCTCGCCGTAGAAGGCGCGGGTGTCCTCGCCGAGGGGTTGCTCGCCCTCGATCACGATCATGGCCGAGCTGTCGGAGTCGTACTCCTGGAAGACGTGGCCGACACGCTTCATCGCGATCATCGACGGAGCGAAGTCCGGGCTCATCGAGACCGCGCGCTCCTGGCCGACCGTTTCCAGCTGCGGCACAGTCACATTGAGCACCGCGATGACCGCGATCCAGCCCAGGATGATCGGGACCGCGAACGTGCGGATCGTCCGCGGGATGAAGGGCCGCTTGGCCCGGCGGACGGAAGGGAAGGCGTCCGTCGGCGCCTCGTTCGTCGGTGAGGTCATGCGGATTTCACAAAGCAGAAGGTTTGGGCGTTCACGCCAGTGGAGGTTCTTTCGTCCTTGATCTCGTCATCGACGGTGATTCGGCAGGTGATGGTCTGGCCGTCTCCCTGCGCGACGATGTTGGGCGCGGCCGACGGCGCCGTGGTCTGAAGTGTCAGCGACCAGGGCAACGACGCGCCGTCGATGCGCTGCGGCCTGGCGTCGAGGTCCAGATAGTTGATGTCGGCATACGAGCCGGTACCGAAGATCTCGTATTTGATGACCTTCGGGTCGAACGGTTCGGGGTCGTCAGCGAACACCCGGGGGGTGACGATGACGCCTTCGGCGCCGAAGAAGGTCCGGATGCGGCTGACCGTGAAACCCGCGATGGTCACCACAACGATGATGACGATGGGCAGCCAGACCTTTCTCGCCTTCCGGAGCATTACTGCGTCCGCCCGATGCAACCCATATCCGCCCTCAAGTCGTATTCGTCGCTGTGCATGCGTCTGTGCGTAACTTAGCCCGTATAAGTTCTCATTGAGCCCTAGGTTAACTCAAGTCAGAGTGCTGCTGGTCACCCGCGCGTCAACCGTGTGGGCCAGGTCACGACGACTTGATTTCGAAACGGTCCAGGTAGCGCTCGATGAACGCTTCCGCCTCGGCATGACCTCGGGTTATGCCGAGCCCCCGTTCGAGAAGGACGATGCGGGCCAAGCTGGTGACGATCATAGACATGACCACGGGCGGGAATGCCTCTACGTCGGCGCCGTGGGCCTTCATCGCCGCGGCCACCACGCGCTCTTCGACGCCCCCGAACCGCTCGGCGTAGGCCGCGATCTCACTGCGGATGTCCTTGCGGTGATTGGCCAAGGCCATGAACTCCATGAAGAGCCGCGCCCCGTGGGTGCTGTTCAGGCGCCACAGCGCGTGCAAGGGTTCGTCGGCATCGGCGGCTTCACGCTGACGGGACAGGTTGGCCTCGGCGCCTTCGCGCAGCACGGCTAGGAACAAATCGTCCATGCTCGGGAAGTAGTAGTGAACCAACGCGGGCTTCACCCCGGCCCGGGCCGCCACCCTCCGAGACGTGGCTGCGGCGTAGCCCTCTTCGAGCATGACCTGGGCGGTCGCCTCGATCAGGGCTGAGCGAGCGGAAGACTCGCGTCCACCCCTTGACCGCTCGCCGACGGGGCTGCTAGACATGGCGCCAGCCTAGATGTTGGGCGATCGCCCAACAAGTGAGGGGAGCTGCGGCGATGGCGGGTCGGGTGGCAGGCAAGGTCGCATTCGTCACCGGTGCGGCACGCGGTCAGGGACGCAGCCACGCGGTGCGGTTGGCACAGGAGGGCGCCGACGTCATCGCGGTCGACATCTGCCGCGGTTTTGAGGACTCGACCGCACCGGCGGCCACTCCCGAGGACCTCGCCGAGACCGCCGACATGGTCAAGAACCTCGACCGACGCATCGTCACGGCCGAAGTCGACGTCCGCGACTTCGACGCGCTGAAGTCCGCCGTCGACAACGGCGTGGAACAGCTTGGTGGCCTCGACATCGTCGTAGCCAACGCCGGCATCGGCACCACCGGCGTGAAGCTGCACAAGATGGCCGAGGACCGCTTCGACGAGACGATCGACGTCAACCTCAGCGGCGTATGGAAGACCGTCAAAGCGGCGGTTCCACATCTCCTGGCCGGCGGCCGCGGCGGATCGATCATCCTCACCAGCTCGGTCGGCGGCACCAAGGCCTACCCGCAGGTGGGCCACTACATCGCCGCCAAGCATGGTGTCGTCGGGCTGATGCGCACCTTCGCCGTCGAACTCGGAGCGCACTCGATCCGGGTCAACAGCGTGCACCCGACCCATGTCTGCACCCCGCTGTTGATGAACGAACCGACCTACCGACTGTTTCGTCCGGACCTGCAGAACCCGGGACCCGACGATCTCGCGCCGATCTGCCAGTCGTTCCATTTCCTTCCGATCCCGTGGGTGGAGCCGGTCGACATCAGCAACGCCGTGCTGTTTCTCGCCTCCGACGAAGCCCGCTACATCACCGGTGTGACTCTGCCCGTCGACGCCGGCAGCCTCCTGAAGTAGGGGAGAACCGATGACCGCTGTTGACGAGAAGGCCCACGGCAGCGCCGTTTACTACGACCCATACCGGGTGGACATCGTCGCCGACCCGTATCCGACGTATGCCCGCCTGCGGGAGGAAGCGCCGCTCTATTACAACGAGTCCTACGACTTCTGGGCGCTGTCGCGCCACGACGACGTCGAGCGGGCGCTGCTCGACTGGCAGACGTTCTCCAACAGCCGCGGCGACATCCTCGAACTCATCCAGTCGGAGTTCGAGATGCCCAAAGGCGTGATGATGATGGAGGATCCGCCGGTTCACACGAGGCTGCGCGGCCTGATGTCGCGGGTGTTCACCCCGCGCCGGATGGCCGAGCTCGAGGACCAGATCCGCCAGTACTGCGTCAACTGCCTCAATCCGTTGGTCGGCGCGGAGCGGTTCGACATCATCGCCGAGCTCGCGTCGATGATGCCGATGCGCGTCATCGGGATGCTGCTCGGCATCCCCGAATCGGAGCAGGTGACGGTGCGCGACGCCAACGACGCGAGCCTGCGCACCAAACCCGGCTCACCCATGAAAGTGGTGCGCGCGGACAAGATCGCCGACGGCAGTATCTACGCCGAATACGTTGACTGGCGCGCGAAGAATCCCTCCGACGACCTGATGACCGCCCTCCTCAACGTCGAGTTCGAGGACGAGGACGGCGTGACGCGCAAGCTGACCCGCAAAGAGGTCCTGCACTACACGCAGGTGGTCGCGGGCGCAGGCAACGAGACCACCGGCCGGCTCATCGGCTGGCTGGCGAAAGTGCTCGCCGAGCACCCCGATCAGCGCCGCGAGGTGGTAGGGGACCGCTCGTTGTTACAGCGGGTGGTCGACGAGACGCTGCGGTACGAGCCGACCGGTCACAACGTGGCCCGTATGGTCACAAGGGGTTTCGAGGCCCACGGGCGGACCGTGCCGGCCGGCAGCGCGATGCTGCTGATGTTCGGCGCCGCCAACCGGGACCCGCGCCGCTACGACAATCCGGACACCTTCGACATCCATCGGGACAACATCAGCCACATCACATTCGGCAAGGGGGTGCACTACTGCCTGGGCGCCAACCTCGCCCGGTTGGAGGGCCGCGTCGCGCTCGACGAGCTGCTCAACCGCTGGCCGGAGTGGGACATCGACACCGAGACCGCGCGGCTCGCGCCGACGTCGACGGTCCGCGGCTGGGAGCGGCTCGACGTCGTATTGCCCTGAGGCGGGCAGCTTTGGGACTTAACAGGTTGATCGCACGCACCTGATGCGTGCGATCAACCGGTTAAACGGTTTTCTGCGGAGCCGGCGGTTTGCGACGGTGCCGTTTGGGGCAAGCTCGTCGCATGAGCAAGATCATTTCTCGTGCGATGGTCCTCGCCGCAGCTGCCGGCCCGATCGCGGCATTCTCGATCGCAACCGCGGCAACCGGCGCGGCGCAACCCCTCGACTGCCCGAACGGGTGGTGGGATCCGGTGGCGAACGTGTGTCGCGGTCCGGTGGCAACCGCTCCGTTGGCATGCGCGCCGGGCGAGTACTGGAATCCGATCTCCAACGTGTGTCGCCCACTGGGCCAGTACTAGTCGCGATCCGGCCAGGCTGCCTGCGCTCTAGTCGAGCGCGAAATCGATGACGCCTCGGATGATCTCGCCCTCCAGCAGGTCGTCGTACGCGGTGTTGATGTCGTCGAGCCGATACCGGCGGGTGATCATCTCGTCGAGCTGAAGTAGGCCCGACTGGTAGAGGGTGGCCAGTCGGCTGATGTCGGCTCGCGGGTTGCAGGAACCGAAGACGGTGCCGACGAGGTTCTTGTTCCACAGGATGAAGTCCTGCAGCGCGATCTTCGCCGATCGTGTTGTCTGCGCCGTCATCCCGGTCAGCACGCAGGTGCCGCCCTTGCGCGTCAGCTTCAGGTAGGCGTCGACGTCCCCGCCCGCGATCAGCGACGGCGCGGCCACCACGCTGTCCGCCATGACCCCGTTGGTGAGGTCGCGGACCAGATCGAGCGCTTCTGCGACGGTCGAAACACTGTGTGTGGAACCGAACTGCAGCGCTGCCTTCTGCTTGAACTCGACGGGATCGACGGCCACGATCTGCGCGGCGCCGTTGATCCGCGCGCCTTGGATCGCCGCGGTTCCGATGCCACCGGCACCGATCACCACCACGGTGTCACCCCCGCGCACGTTGGCGCGGTTGGCCGCCGAACCGTAGCCCGTCGGAACCGCGCAGGACAGCAGCGCGCTCGTGACGAGCGGCAGGCGCGGGTCGATCTTCACCAGCGAGTGCGCCGACACCACGGTGTGCTCGGCGAAGGCGCCGACCTTGGACAGATGGCCGAGTGGACGGCCGTCGGTGGTGTGGTGGCGAAAGGTCTGGTCGGTCGGCATGCCCGGCACCATCGTCCCGGCGCCCTCGTCGCACAGGTACTCCAATCCGGAGGCGCACCAACGGCACTGGCCGCACACCGCGACGAACGACATCACGACGTGATCGCCGACCGCGAATTCGGTCACACCCTCGCCGATCTCGAGCACCCTGCCAGACCCCTCGTGGCCCCCGATCATCGGGAACATCGGTGTCAGACCGTACTGGCGGGCGATCTCGTTGGAGACCGACATGTCGCCCTTGAGGATGTGATCGTCGGAGTGACACAACCCGGCCGCGGCCATCTCGACGAGCACCTCACCCGCGCGCGGCGGGTCGAGTTCGAACTCTTCGACCGACCATGGACCGCCGACGTCGTGCAGGATCGCCGCACGGCTCCTCATCGTGTCGGGCGGAACGTGACCGGCAGATGGATGGGGGAGCGGAACGGCAGGCCGGCGAGCCGGGTGTCCTCATCGACCTGCAACTCGAAATCCGTTGCACGGTCGAACAAACTGGTCAGCATCACCCTGGTCTCCACTCGCGCCAGGTGCATTCCCAGACAGCTGTGCAGTCCACCGGCGAACGAGGTGTGAGCACGCCGCGGGCGGTGGATGTCGAATACATTCGCGTTGTCCCAACGCTTTTCGTCGCGGTTTGCCGATCCGATACAGAGGTTGACCTGTGCGCCCTCCGGTATGGGGACACCGTGGATTTCCACGTCGCGCGTCGTGGACCTCGGCACGCTCACCAACGGCGTCTCGAACCGCAACCCCTCCTCGAACGCGGCTCCGATCAGCTCGCGGTTGCGTTGGACCGCCTCGAGTTGGTCAGGGTGCGTTAACAGGAGATACAGCAGGTTGCCCGACGACCGGTAGGTGGTCTCCAGCCCGGCGGGAAGCAAGAGTCGCAGAAACGAGATGATCGCCTCGTCGGTCAGCCGTTCACCGTCGATCTCAGCGCCGACCAAGTCGCCGATGACGTCGTCGGTCATCCGGCGGCGCCGCTGGTTCACCTGCTCCTGGAAGTACGCGCCGAGTTCGACCGAAGCGGTCAATCCCGCCTCGATGTCTTCGGTGATCGAGATCAGTTCGAGTGAGAGGCGGCGGAACATCTCCAGATCGTCTTGCGGGAGCCCCAACAACTCTGCGGTGACGCGGGTCGGGAACTCGAAGGTCACCGCCTTGACCAGGTCGACCTCGCCGTCGTCGATGAACTCGTCGACCAGCTTCTCGCAGATCGGGACAATCACCTCGGGTTCCCACTGGGCCAGCGCGGTCTGCCGGAACGCCTTGGCCACCAGGCTGCGGTGGTCATGATGTTGTTTGCCGTGCATCCCGAGGATGGTCGGACCGAACACCAACTCGATGGTGCGGTGGTACACCTCCGAGCCGTAGACGTCGCTGTCGCGGAAGGCGTTGTACACGCTGTCGTAGTCGAACAGCGTCCATTCCTCCGGTGGCAGGAGCTCCGGCGGGATGTCGGTGGTGTCCATGATGGTGCCGCGCCACACCGGCTCCGTCGTGCGCATGCGCTCGAAGAATCCGTAGGGATCGCTGGCCACATCGGGAGCGGTCTGGTCATCCGAACGGGTGCTGATCGTCACCTTGCCTCCCGGCAGCGGGGTTGGCGCTCTACCCGCCCATCTTTACTATTTTAGGGAATCTAGGTCAAGGTAAGCGCAGGGCGGCGGAGCCACTGAAATCACGTATTGGCGCGGCGTTGTGCCTCGAGGGGGACGACGGGCGGACGGGCCGACGGTCCGCGCGTGATCGCATGCAACCTGATCTCCGGCACGTCCACCGCCGGGTCGACGGTGTCGAGCCAGGCGACGGCGTCGGCCACATCCGCTGCCCGGATCGCGTACATCTCGAACGGCACGTCCTGAAGCATCTCGGTCTCGACGGGCCCGGGAGTGACGACGTGCACATTGATTCCGTCGCGGTCGACCTCCTGCGCCAGCGCGCCGGCGAAAGCGTTCATACCCGCCTTCGCCGCCGAGTAGGCGGTGCGGGCGCGCATCGGCTCATGCGCCGCCGACGACGAGATGAACACGAACCGGGAGCCGGCCCGCATCCGTGGCAGCGCGGCCGACGTCACCACGAAGCAGGAGTCCAGGTTCGCCGACATCGTCGCGCGCCACTGCTCGAAAGTCTGTTTGCGGGCGTAGGTTCCACCGAGGACACCCGAGGCGTGCACGAGCACGTCGATGGTGCCTGCCGCCTCGACGGCGGGGGAGAACCCCGACGGCAGGCTCGCGTCGGCGACGACGTAGCGCGCGCCCATCTCCTCGGCGGCGGCCCGTAGCGGCGCCTCCCGCCGTGCCGTCAACACCACGTCGTAACCGAGTTCGGCGAGCTTGCGCCCGCACGCCTTGCCAATTCCACCGCTACCGCCGGTGATCAAAGCCGTTCGCACGCATTGCCCTTCAAGCCGTCTAACGCTTCCGCTGCGCGAGCGCCTGCGGTGACAGTGCGACGATCCGTTGTTCGGGATTTCCTGCCAACAGGTAGGTCTGAGTGTCGGCGACGTGCTTGGCGGCCAGCTTTCGTGCGCGTTCGCCGTCGCCCGCCTCGATCGCGTCGGCGATCTTGGTGTGGACGGACAACGCGATGCGGCGCTTGTTCATCGCCGGGTACTCGCCTCTGGCGGCGCTGTCTTCGGCCCACCAGTTCAGGTGCCCGGTCCACAGTGTCTCCAGGCTGCCGACGACCGCGATCACCGTGTGATTACCGCAACCGCGGACGATCTCGTCGTGGAACTGCCCGCCGATCTCGGTGAATCGCGCTCCGTCGTCGATGTGTTCGGCCATCGCCGCATTGAGGTCCCTGAGCTTGGGGATGAGCGTCTTACCGCGGTCGGGTCTGCGCGCGGCGAGCGCCGCACACATCGGATCGAGTTCCTGTAGCGCCGTACCGAGGTCGGCGAGCGGCACGTAGTCACTCTGCAGCAGCAAGCCCAGCATGTAGGCGGCGCTGGCTTTGGCGGGCGCGTGCACGACCGCTCCGCCACGGTTGCCTCGACGCACCGAGACGAGGCCTTCAGTCTCCAGAATTCGCAAGGCTTCTCGTAACGACACCAGGCTCACGCTGAACTGCTCGACGAGCACTTCCTGACGCGGCAGCAGGTCACCGTCGTTGAGCTCACCCTCGATGATCTGGCGGCGCAACTCGTCGGCGACGATCTCCGCTGTGCGGCGCGCCCCGAGGCGGCGACGTGCCTCGGGCCCGATTCCCAGTGTTGTCATATCTTAGCAATATTAACAGTGATAGCCCGGCCACCTGCAGGGTTGCCGTGCCATGCGGCGATGGTCACTAAGATGACGGCGGACCGGGAGGTATGCGTGGGCGACGGTGTGAGTGGCACGGTAGCCACCCCGCTACACGATGTGCGGGTCCTCGAGATCAGCGACCGCATCGCCGGGGCGTACTGCGGCAAGCTTCTTGCCGATGCGGGCGCCGACGTGGTCAAGGTCGAACCACCCGAAGGAGATCCGCTGCGCCGGGTCACGGTCACCGACAGCACGCTCCGTGACGATGCCGACTCGCCGCTGTTCTGCTATCTCAACGCCGGAAAGCGCAGCGTCACAGCCATTTCAAGTCATCTGCTGTCGTGCGCCGACATCATCGTGGTGACCGCGGATGAGGCCACGGCCCGCCGGTACGGTGTCGACAGCGACGCGCTGCTGGCGGCCTCACCCGGATGCATAGTCGTCTCGATCTCTGACTTCGGCTGGACGGGGCCGTGGTCTCGGCGGCCCGCCACCGAATTCACGCTGCAGGCCGCGTCGGGGCTCACCGGGTTTCGTGGCGATCCGGCGGGTCCGCCGATCTCGATCGGCGGAGACCTGGGGGAGTACATGGGTGGAACGTGGGCCGCCTACGGTGCGCTGGCTCTGCGGCGGCGCGTACGTGACGGCGGAGCGGGTGGCCACCTCGACATGTCGATGCTCGAGGCCATCACGCTGATGCAGAGTGGGGAATGGCTGCATTCGGCGCTCCTGCAAGTCCCGCCCGTGCGGCGGTCGGTGGAGGTGCCGTCCATCGAACCCGCCAAGGACGGCTACGTCGGCATCAGCATGGTGACCGGCCAGCAGTGGCTGGACTTCGCTGCGATGGTCGACTGCCCGGAGTTGACGGAGATCGCCCAGTTGCAGTTCCAGATCGGCCGGTGGGACTACCGCGACTGGATCCGCGAACGCATCGACCCGTGGATGAGGCAACGCACGGTCGCCGAGATCGTCGAACTGGGACAGCTGTTCCGGTTGCCGTTGGCGTCTTTGGGCAACGGCGCGACCATTCCGTCGATGGACCACCTTCGCGAACGCGGGGTCTACATCGACAACCCGGCCGGGTTCCGTCAGCCGAGGCCCCCGTGGCTGATGTCGAGCGCGCGTCCCGCACCGGTGGCCACCTCACCCGCGGTCGGGGACGGTGACGATGAAAGGCTCTGGGAACCACGGGATCTGCGTGCCGAATCGGCGCCGACCGGGCGCATGCCGCTCGCGGGGGTGCGGGTCGTCGACTTCACCGCGTTCTGGGCCGGTCCGGCTGCCACCCATTCGTTGGCTGCGTTCGGCGCGGACGTCATCAAGGTCGAATCCATCCAGCGTCCGGACGGTATCCGCTATTCGGGCGGGATGCGCAAGGACGTCGACGACTGGTGGGAGTACGGCTGGGTCTTCCACGCGATGAACACCAACAAGCGGTCGGTCACCCTCGATCTGCAGTCCGAGGAGGGCCTTCGGCTGGTTCGGCGCCTGATCGGCCAGGCGGACGTCGTGGTGGAGAACTTCTCGCCGCGCGTGATGGAGCAATTCGGCCTCGACGCAGCGGAACTGCTCGCCCTCAATCCGCGCCTGGTCGTGGTGCGGATGCCCGCGTTCGGATTGACTGGACCCTGGCGCGACCGCGTCGGTTTCGCTCCGACGATGGAGCAGATCGCGGGCCTTGCCTGGGTCACTGGGATGCCCGACGGCCCGCCGATCGCCCCGCGCGGAGCCTGTGATCCGCTCGCCGGTGCGCACGCCGCCTTCGCGACGCTCGCTGCACTCGAGTTCGCCGACCGTACCGGTGAGGGGCAGCTCGTCGAGGTGCCGATGATCGAAGCGGTGCTCAACGTAACAGCCGTTCAGACAATCGAATACGAGGTGTTCGGGCGGGTGATGGAACGACGAGGCAACCGGGGGTACGGGGCGGCCGTACAGGACGTCTATCGGTGCGCAGGCGACGACAGCTGGATCGCACTCGCCGCGCGCACCGAAGACGAATGCGCCGCGCTGGCCGATGTCACCGGAGATGCGGAGCTCGAGACCTGGCTTGGCGCACGCGACGCCGAAGCCGCCGCGGAGGAGTTGGTACGTGCGGGCGTGCCCGCCGCAGTCGTGGTGTCGCCATCGCTCGTCACCGAGAACCCTCAGCTGCGGCACCGCGGGTTCTTCGAACGCCTTGACCATTCCCGTACCGGGGAAAACCTCTACCCGTGCCCACCATTCACGCCGCTGGCCGACAGCGAAGCCTGGCTGCAGCGCCCACCGCCGACACTCGGTGAGCACAACGCCGAGGTCCTCACCACACTGTGCGGTCTGACCGCAAGCGACCTGGAGCGGCTCGAGGCCCAGGGTGTCATCGGGTCGCGGCCGAAGGGGTTGTGAATTCAGCGTCGCCGCAGCGACATCGGCATCGAGTGGTAGATCGTCATGTTGTTGGTGAGGCTCGGATAGGTGACGTCGACCCGCCCGAGCGTGATGTCCTCGGCCCTGCACAACACCTCGTCGAGCACAGCGCGAATCTCCGCCCGGGCCAGCATCGCACCGAGGCAGTGGTGTGGTCCGCCGCCGCCGAAAGCCACGTGCGGGTTGTCCGCGCGAGCGATGTCGAATGCGAACGGATCGGCGAAGACGTCCTCGTCGCGGTTGGCCGACCGCAACATCGACACCACGCGCTCGCCTCGGGGGATCGTGACGCCGTCGATCTCGACATCGACCTTGGTGACCCTGCTCCAGAACGCCACCGGGGTGGACCATCGCAGCACCTCTTCGACTGCGGACTGGCGCACCGATGGGTCCGCGCGGTAGCGCTCGATCTGGTCGGGATTGTCGACGAACGCCCGGAGCCCGTAGGCCAATGCGTTCTTCGTGGTGTCGCTGCCCGCGAACGCGATCACGAAGAAGAAGATGTCGAGTTCGGTGGCCGGAATCGACAGCTGCTCGCCGTTCTCGTCGGTCACCACGGCCGTGGCCAAGGTGCTCCAGATGTCGTCAGTGGGGCGCAGGCGCTTCGCGGCGGTCAGTTCCGAGGCATAGGTGAAGACCTTGCCGAACAGCTCGAGATGCTGCTGTTCGGCCTCCCGTCCCGACGAGGCCGAATTCGCCTGCAGGATCAGGTCGAAGGTCTCGAAGATCTCCGGTCTGTCCTCCTCGGGTATGCCCACGATGTCGCCGATCACCGACATGGGCAGAGCATCGGCGACATCGGCGATCCAGTCGCCGCCGCCGCGCTCCAGCAAGTTGTCGATCAGGCCGGCGGCCCGCGTGCGGATGTCCTGTTCGAGCTTCCCGATCGCCTTCGGGGTGAACGCGTGTGACATCACCCGGCGCCGCTTGAGTAGTTCGGGCGGATCCATGTTGATGATCGTCGGGAACGCTCCCACCGCACCCACACCTTGGATCAGCGGTCCCTCGGCGGCGGTGAACGATTCGGTATCGCGGTGGATGCGGTGCATGTGATGCACCTTGGTCGTCATCCAAAAATCGCGCTTCAGCGTCGCCGCCACCCGGTCGGTGAGTTCGTGTTTGAAGATCGGTCGCTCGCGCCGCAGCTCTGTGAACAGCGCGTCGGGAAAACTGTTCTGCCACAACGCCGGATCGGACAGGTCGACCGGAGTGGTCGTGACCATGTGCGGTTCCCTTCGCCGTCCTTGACCCAGAATGCCTAAAATAGTAAAAATAGGCAACGGACAGCGCCGCTGAGCCCGGCTGGTGCGTGCGCGGACGGAGTTGCGATGACGGACACGGTCGACGATCCCACCCTCGACCCGTCGGAGCGTGAGTTCGGGCCCAGCGGTATCAGCCTGTCGACCTACCGGTTCCCGACCGGATGGTTCATCGTCGGGTTCTCCTCGGACCTGGCCGACGGTCAGGTCAAACGCGCCCACTACTTCGGCGAGGAGCTGGTGATCTTCCGGACGCAGTCGGGTCGGGTCAACGTGCTCGACGCCTACTGTCAGCACCTGGGTGCGAACATGGGCGTCGGCGGCACCGTCGAGGGCGAGAACATCGTCTGCCCGTGGCACGGCTGGCAGTGGACCGGTGAGGGCACCAACGCGCTGATCCCGTACAGCAAGATCGGCTGCAAACAGAACGTACGGATCAAGCGCTACCCGTGCACCGAGTGGTACGGCTTCATCCTCGTCTGGCACGAACGTCACGGCCGCGCGCCGTACTGGCAGCCACCGGTGTTACCCGAACTCGAGACCGACGAGTACTACCCGCTGCACCCCCACACCCGGATGGTCAACAGGGTCAAGGTGCATGCGCAGATGATCATCGAGAACGCGGCGGACCCCTACCACGTCCAGTACGTGCACAAGGCGGCCAATCCCGCCAACACCGCGTCGTTCGAAGTGTCCGGCTACCACCTGCATGCGACGGTGAACGCGAATTTCGGTGGGGGACGGGCCAAGACGTGGCTCACCCCGAACGGGCCCGTGGACGCGAAGATCATCTACGACAACTATTCGCTGGGCCTCGGCGTCGTGCGCTTCCCGTCGGAGCTGGTCGCCACCGTCCAGGTGACCGGCCAGACGCCCGTCGACGAGGACTACACCGATTACTTCTACACCCAGGCATCCATCCGCGAAGCCGGTGATCGCGGTGACAAGCCCACCGGCCGGGCGGCGAAGTTCTTGCAGCTGCAGCAGGAAGTCATCAAACAGGACTTCTTCACCTGGGAGAACATGAAGTACCTGGAGAAACCGAACCTTGCGCCCGAGGAGGCCCGCGACTACGCCGCGCTGCGCCGCTGGGCGCACCGGTTCTATCCCGGTACCCAACCGTCGGCGTCCGACTTCGGGTACACGGCGACCGGCGAACCCGACCCGTCCGCGGCGCAGGTTTGATGCCCACGGACCGGACATGGCGCGTGGAGCCCGCGGCTTTCGGCGTCGAACGGTTCACGGTCGCTTCGGTTCTCGACCGCCGTGCCGACCAGTTCGGCGACGAGGTGATGATGTCGATCGACGGTGCGCCCATCACGTTCGCCCAGATGCGCGACCGGTCCCGCGCCGCCGCGGCGATGCTGGCCGATCGTGGCGTGCGCCGCGGTGACACCGTCGCGCTGTTCGCCGGTACCTGTCCGGAGTGGGTGTACTTCTGGCTCGGCGCCGCCCGGTTGGGCGCGGTGAGTGCGGCGGTCAACGCCGCGAACAAGGGTGATTTCCTGTCGCACGCGCTGAACGTGTCGCAGGCCAGGCTGGTGGTGACCGACGAGGCCCGTCGCGCTCGACTCGCCGAGGTGGTCGACCAGCTCGACGCTCCGGCGGCGACCCTGCTGATCGACGATTCGGTCGCCGCGGAGTTGAGCACATCGCACGGCGTCACCTGCCCGACGGTGCACACCGATGCCGACGACGTAGGAGTGCTGTTCTTCACCTCGGGAACCACCGGTCCGTCGAAGGCGGTGGCGACCACGTGGCACTACCTGTTCGTCGCGGCCGCCACCGTCGCGTCGGCGTGGGAGTACGGCCCGGGCGACGTGATCTGGACGGCGATGCCGCTGTTCCACCTCAGCGCCGCCCCGACGGTGCTGGCGCCGATGCTCGTCGGCGCCACCAGCGTGTTGGCGGGCGCGTTTCACCCCGCCGAGGTGTGCGACGAGCTGCGGGCCTGTGGCGCAGCGGGGTTCGCCGGGGCGGGTGCGATGGTGTCGATGCTGTGGACTCTGCCGCCCGACCCCCGCGACGCGCAGCTCGGGATCCGCTTCATCTCGGCCGCACCCATTTCGGCTGAGCTGTACCGCGCGATCGAGGACCGCTACCGGTGCCGCGTGGTGACGATGTACGGGCTGACCGAGGCGTTTCCGATCGCATATAAGGCGGTTTCGGACGACGGCGTCCCGGGTACGTCAGGACAAGTCAACCCGGCCTTCGAGGTACGCATCGTCGACGGGGACGGCCGCCCCGTCGCCGTCGGGGTGACGGGTGAGATCGCGTGCCGGCCGCGGACAGCGCATGTGATGAGCGAGGGGTATGTGTCGTCCGCGCCCGGGCACCGCGGCCTGCGGATCGAACCCCACTCGGAGTGGTTCCGGACGGGCGATCTGGGTTTCCTCGACGACAACCAGAATCTGACGTTCGTCGACCGCGCCAAGGACTCGCTGCGCCGACGCGGGGAGAACGTGTCCTCGGTCGAGCTCGAGCAGGTGGTGATGCAGCACTCGGCGGTCGCCGAAGCCGCCGCGGTCGCCGTCCCGAGCGATGTGGGTGAGGACGACATCCTCGTCGTCGTGGCCGTACGTCCCGGTGCGACGGTCGACCTTCCCGAGCTGCTGGACTTCTGCGCGGCGCGCATGCCGTACTTCTGCGTGCCCCGGTACCTCGAAGTGCTGGACGAGATTCCGAAGAACGTCATCGGGCGGGTGCGAAAGGATCTTCTGCGGCAACGGGGCCTGAGCTCGGCGGTATGGGACCGCGAAGCCCACGGCTACCTGCTGAGTCGGTGAAGGAGTCACACGATGGCATTGAGCTACCAACAGCAGTACGTGCTCGACGGGCTGGCGGGGCGGGCAGGAATCCTCAACCTCGACGCCAGGCACAACCGATTGTTCTCCAGCGGTGACCTGACCGGCTGGCTCGCCACCTTCCGGCATTCCGGTGCGACCTACACCAGGGGCGAGGAGTCGTTCACCACCCTTGCCGACGCTTTCGACGGTGGAAATGGTCGGCGACTGGTCACCGTCGACCACGACATCACCGTCGACGGCGTCGAAGCGACTCAGCAGTGCGTCGCATTGCTGTTCTGTGACAACGAACTCCAGGCCACCGGCAGCTACACCGACCGTCTCGTCTACGAGCGCGGCGGGTGGTACTTCGCCTCGCGCCGACTGGCCTGGGATGCGGTTCCCCGTGAGAGCGCGCTGCCGGGGTGACCGAGACTGTGCGCTACGAGCTGGCGTTCGGCACGTATGACGACGCGTTGCAGATGGTCGGCACGCGCACGGAGCCGCGGTACGCCGGGACCGCAGTGAGCGCGGCCCGCATCCAGCACTTCGCGGCCATGGTCCGCGACTCCAATCCGGGCTACTGGGACGACGATTTCGCCCGCCGCCAGTGGGGCGGGTTGCTGGCCCCACCCGGGCTGCTGATGGGGTGGCTGATCCCGCCGCCGTGGCTGCCGAACCGCCGACCGCCGCTCGCCGCGATCGCGATTCGCGTGCCGCTGCCCGGCACGACGTTCATCAACGCCGCCAACGACGCCGAGTTCCCCTGCGCCATCGTGGAAGGGGATCGCTTGCACGTGATCGAGGAGGTCGTGTCGGTCTCGCCTCCAAAGCGCACTCGCCTCGGGATCGGCCACTTCGTGCAGACGTGCGACGAGTTCCGCCGCGACGACGGCACATTGGTCGCCGTCAACCACAACACCTTGTTCCGGTTCACACCCGAGGCGCAAACGTGAAGGCAGAGGACGGCGTGCACTGGGAGCGGGTCACGGTCCCTACGGACCTGCCGGAACTGGTGGACCACATCGACTACCAGCGCGTCGTGATGAACCCCGGTGCAACGTGGGATTACTTTCCGGCACACTACGATCCGCGCTACGCCGAACAGCAGGGGTATCCGACGATCTTCGTCAACACGATGCACATCGCCGGATTCGTCGACCGTATCGCCACCGACTGGGCCGGCCCCTACAGCCGGGTGGTGCGCCGCAAAATCACCCTGCTGGGCTCCATCTACGCCGGCGACTCGATGGTGGGTCGCGGGCGCGTCGTGGCCAAGCGGGACAGCGGCCTGGTCGATCTGCAGATCACCGTGAGCAACCAACGCGGCGAGCTGTGCTGCCCGGCGGAGCTGACGCTCGAGCTGTCACGTTAGGTCGGGCATCTTGTCCGCGCTGATGGTCGTCTGCAACTCGACGTACTCCGACAGTCCCTCCGCACCGAACTCGCGACCGATTCCGGACTGCTTGAACCCCCCGAACGGCATGGTCGTATCCAGCGTGTACATGTTGATCCCGTAGGTGCCGGTCCGAATCTGCGCGGCGATCTCCAGCCCGTGCGCGACGTCGGCCGTCCAGACCGAGCCTGCCAGCCCGTAGTCGCTGTCGTTGGCGATCCGGATCGCGTCGCGTTCATCGGCGTAGGTCAGCACGGTCAGCACCGGCCCGAAGATCTCCTCGCGGGCGATACGCATCTCGTTGGTGGCGTCGGTGAACAGCGTCGGCTGGACGTACCAACCGCGCTCACGCGGTGAGTCGGTGCCGCCCAACACCATTCGCGCCCCCTCGGCGAGCCCCGCTTCGATGTAACCCTGCACCCTCTGCTGTTGACGTTGCGCCACCAGCGGGCCGATGTCGGTGGCATCGTCGGCGGGATCACCCACCTGAAGACCCGACATCATCGCGCTCAGCGCGTCCACCACATCGTCGTGTCGGCGTTCGCTCACCAGGATCCGCGTCTGCGCGACGCAAGCCTGCCCGTTGTTCATCAGGCTGGCCGTCTTCAAATGCTCGACCGTGCGGTCGATGTCGGCGTCGTCGAGGATGATCGCCGCCGACTTGCCGCCCAACTCGAGGCTGACGCGTTTGAGTTGCTCCCCGCATACGGCGGCGATATGGCGTCCGGTGGCCGACGAACCGGTGAACGAGATCTTGTCCACTCCGGGGTGACGCACCAGGTGCTCACCGGTGTCGCGTCCGCCGGGAAGGACCGAGACGACGCCTTCGGGGAGGTCGACTTCCTCGAGCATCTCGGCCAGCCACAGCGCGTCGATGGGCGTCTCGGGAGCCGGTTTGACCACGACCGCGCAGCCTGCGATGAGCGCCGGGATCATCTTCGGCATGATGAGGAACTGCGGCACGTTCCACGGCACGATGGCACCGACCACGCCGACGGGCGCGCGCCGGATCTGTACGTCGCCGAACAACCCTCGGCGCCGCTCGATCCACGGGAACTCCTTCGCGGTGGCCAGGGTCAGATGCATCTGGGCCAGCGCACCGGTGGCCTGCCCCAACCGGCTGAAGCTGCGCGGCGAGCCCATCTCCGCGGTGATGAGGTCGGCCATCTCGTCGGTGTGAGCCGCGTAGACCGTCGCGAGCTTCTCGACCTTCTCCATGCGTTCGTCAACGCTCATCCGCGGCCACGGGCCCTCGTCGAACGCTGTGCGCGCGGCCTGCACCGCGCGGTCGACATCGCCGGCGGCGGCCTCCGGTGTCTGGCCGATCCGCTCCTCGGTGTGCGGTGAGATGACCGCGATACGTTGCCCGGTGGCCGGCGCTTCCCAATGGCCGCCGATGAAAAGCCGTTCGTATGTCAGCGATCTCAAGACAGCGCCTCCTCGTCGACCCACGGGCGAGTTCCGCATCGAGCGCACCGTACGCCCGCCAAAGTCGCTATTTATGCAAACTTAGCAAAATGGCGAGCCGGGACGGTGCGCCGACTCGGCCGCGAAATGGCATTCCGGAAGGCGTCCACTCGAACTTTCCCTGCCGGAATGCCATTTCGCGAAAGAGGGGCGAGTGTTGCGAAAACCGCGGGTGATGGCTCTCGCGGGCGTATCGTCCGCTCAGGGTCGGCGATGATAGGGAGGTCATCGATGGCGCTCGTGAAGTGGCCGTCATTGCGCCGGGCTACGCGATGGGCTGCAGCGACGGTGGCCGCCGCGATGCTGCCGGCCCTCGCTGCCGGCGGTGCGAGCCCAACCGCACAGGCCTTTTCGGATCCGAGCCTTCCGATCGAACACCTGGAAGTGCCGTCGGCGGCGATGAACCGCACCGTTCGCGTCGAGTTCCTCGGTGCCGGCGACGACTCACCGGCGTTGTATCTGCTCGACAGCATGGAGGCGGGCGACGAACTCAACGGCTGGGACATCAACACCCAGGCCTTCGACTGGTATGACGGCTCCGGCATCTCGGTGGTGATGCCCGTCGGCGGCAAGTCGAGCTTCTACTCCGACTGGTATGCGCCCGCGGTCGGCAACGGCACGACCTACACGTACAAGTGGGAGACCTTCCTCACCCAGGAACTGCCGGTGTGGCTGGCCTCCAACAAAGGGGTCCGGCCGACCCGCAACGCCGTGGTCGGGTTCTCGATGGGCGGTTCGGCGGCGCTGATCCTGGCGGCCTACCACCCGCAATTGTTCAGTTACGCCGGATCGCTGTCGGGCTTTCTGAACCTGTCCGCGCCCAACGGCCCGGGTCAGGTCAGGGTTGCGCAGATGTGGAACGGCGGCTTCGATCCCGCCGCGATGTGGGGCCCGCCCGGCGATCCGGCGTGGGCCCGCAACGATCCCACGGTGCAGGCCGGTCGGCTCGCCGCCAACGGAACGCGCGTCTGGATCTACTGCGGCGACGGCACACTCACCGATCCCGCGCTGACCAATCCCGACGCACCCATCGCCGGGCTCGGCTTCCTCGAGGGCTTCGCGATCGAGTCGAACCGGGCGTTCGTCGACGCATACATCGCCGCCGGCGGGAACAACGGCGTCTTCAACTTCCCCGCGGGCATCCACAGCTGGGGCTATGCAGGCCAGCAGTTACAGCAGATGAAACCCGATATTCAGCGAGTGCTCGAAGCCCAGCCGACAAACCAACAGTGAAGCGGCGCACACGGTTTCGCGCTAGGCGTCGTCGCTGGGGGTGGAGTCGGGATCGGATGCGTCCAAGACGCTGACCGCGATGCCGTACGGCAAGAACCGCACCTTGCGGGCGGGATCGGTGTTGTTCTTGTTGGCCCGCAGCGCATCCAACTCGGTGGGGTAGACCTGCTCGATGTGCGCACCGCCGTCGTCGTCCACGGTGTATATCGCCCACACCCCGTCACCGGTCTCCCCGGTGGTCTCCGGTTCGCGTCGGGGCCGCGACGAGCGGGTGAACTCGTCAACCAGGTTGGCCCAGCCCGCGCGTTCCCCTGACGTGCTGAAGAACCTGCCGAAGCCGTCGAGCGCGTCGCGCAGACCCTCACCGGCTTCGCGCACGACGCGGTCGAACTCCTCGGGGTCGAACCCGAACGGGCCGTTGCTGCTCATCGTGCCTCCTCCTGGGGCGCCCGCACCTGTGCGCGGTATCTCTTCCAGTGTGCCCGCATGCGGGGAAGTAGTCGACTGAAGCGATCCCGAAGTGGTAGGCAACCTCTATGGCCATCTCCCGGGCCGACGCCCTGGCCGCCGTCGAGCGATCCCCGGCCGCGGTCGCCGTCCACGATCGCGAGGCGTGGGTCGCGGCCTTCACCTTCGACGGGATCGTCGAAGACCCGGTCGGTTCGCAACCGCACCGCGGGACGACGGCCATCGCCCGCTTCTACGACACCTTCGTCGGTCCGCGCGACATCGCGTTCCACCGCGACGTCGACATCGTGGTCGGCTCGACGGTGATCCGAGATCTGGAGCTCGAGGTCCAGATGGCGGCCGGTTTGACGATGCGGATTCCCGCCTACCTGCGCTACCACCTCGAAGTCGACGCGGACGAGCTGAAAATCGCTGAGCTGTCAGCCTATTGGGAACTTCCGGCGATGGTCGGGCAGTTCCTCAGAGGCGGGATCCGATCGGTGCCCGCCGGGCTGCAACTGTCGCGGGGGCTACTGACGAACCAGGGCATCGTCGGGGCGCTCGGCTTTCTCGGCGGCTTCCGTGGGATCGGCCCCCAGGGCAAGCGACGGTTCGACGAGTTCCTGGCGGCTGCCCATGCCGGTGACGAGGTCGGGCTGCGGCGCTGGTTGGGCGGCGGCGCACAGATCACCGCAGGTGAGCACACGCCGATGGGCAGCACCGAGCTACTCTCCCGGCTGACCGGCGCCCGCTCGCGCAAACTGATCGGTTCGGGGCACAGCCTGGTGTGCGGCATCGAGGGCGCCGGGTCGCGCGATGTGCTCATCGCCGACGTGGCGGCGACACCGTTCTCGATCAGGCGAATCCGCTACTACGCCGCCCCGGTGGGCTGAACCCACCCGACGTTTCGCCTCCTCGGGCCCGGGGCAACCCAGCAACCATGCGACACACTGATTCACGCGAGATCGCCGTTGTGGGTGTCGTCGTGGCCGCGGTGCTGGCGTCGTGCCTGATCCTGCCCACAGTCGGACGGCTCGCGACGCTCGAGCACATATGGGCGGCCGCCGCGATCTTGGGCATCCCGACCGTCGCGGTGCTCACCGTTACCGGTTACCGGTACTACGGGCCTGCCCGCAGCATGGCCGTCGCGGTGGTCGTGATGAGCGTCGCCCTGCTCGCGAGCTGGGTGTTCTCGGTTTACGTCGTGGCCGCCGCGATGAGCGGTTCGACGACAACGCTGGCCATGGGGGTCCTGCTGTACGGGACACCGGCCCTCATCGTGGCGGTGCTCGGGCTTCTGGCGCTCAAGCTGGTGCCTCCCCGGTTTCCGTCGAGGGACCGTTTGACCACATCCACGGCGGGTAATCCGGCCGCATGACTCCGCGCGAAGACGACGACAGCAGCGAAGAGGGCGTCACCGAGGACGACCACGTGGCAACCTCGCGCGCCGGCAAGGACAGCGGCGGCGACGACGGCACCTACGTCGGCCAGACGTTCTCCGACGACGCCTTTGACGCGGAGGAGAGCGGGGCCGAGGCACGCAGCAACGACGGTCGTTGACGGTCAGGCACACGGGGTCGCGGAACGGTCGCGGGAACGTCGCGAGGGGCGTGTACGAGGTGTCTCAATTCGGTCGCGGCGGTCGCGTCGCGTGCAGCGCGAACTGGGCGCGTGAGACTGTATGAGCACCATGCCTGTCGACGATGAGCCCACCGAGATCACCTACGAGGAATTCGGCCGCAGATTCTTCGAGGTTGCCGTGACCGAGCAGCGCGTCGGCAGCGCCATCGCCGACATCGCCGGCGACGAGTTCGAGATGGGCCCGATCGCTCAGGGTCCGGGCAAGATCGCGAAGGTCACCGCCAAGGTGCGGATCCAGGAACCGCGACTGACCCGCCACGTGGGCCCGATGATCACGTTCGCCATCCGCATCCCCCTGGAGATCGACATGATGGTCGATCTGCGCATCGACAAGCCGAAGTTCATGGTTTTCGGCGAGATCGCGCTGAATGCGACCGCCCGTGCCGCGGAACCGTTGCTCTTGATCCTCGACGTCGAGAAACCGCGGGCCTCCGACATCTCCATCCATGTCACGTCCAAGTCGCTGCGGGGGGAGTTGGTTCGCATCCTCGGTGGCATCGACGCCGAGATCCGGCGGTTCATCGCCGCCCACGTCGCCGGCGAGATCGACAGCCCGGCCTCCCAGAAGGCCAAGGTGATCGACGTGGGCTCCACCATCGACACCGCCTGGACGGGCGTCTGAGGGTTCCACAGCGTAGGCTTCCCGGGTGCTTAGCAAACCCGTGTCGGCGCTCGCGCTGACCTCCGGACTTCTCGCCGCAGCGGCCGTGGTGGCCGCGCCCGCGCAGGCCGACCCCGTCGACGACGCCTTCCTAAACGCGGTGTCCGAGGCCGGCGTCGTCATGAGCGATCCGAGCAGTGCCGTCGCCGTCGGCCAGCAGGTGTGCCCCATGCTGGCCGATCCGGGCCAGAACGCCGCCAACGTCGCGGCCAAGGTCGCCGAAATGGGCGGCATGTCGCTGGGCCCGGCGACCATGTTCACCGGCATCGCCATCTCGATGTTCTGCCCTGCAATGGTGTCGTCGATCGGCAGCGGTAACTCGCCGATCCCGCTGCCGTTCCTCGGGATCTAGACCCCGCCAGGGTCTGCTAAGGACGCAGGGCCGCCGTCACCCGCTCGACGCCGGCACCGACCGCGAGGTCACGGTGTCGTGCGGTCACCTCGGCGCCGCCGGTGCGCAGCACATCGACGACGTCGGCCACGACACCGGCCTTCTCGGCGCTGACCTCCGCCCCGAGAGCCCACCACGACATCAGCGCGTCGAGCCCGCGCCCGGGGTCGGCGCCGTGGTCGACGAGCGCCGCGACGGTCGCGGGCAGCACGAGCCGCGCGGCCCTGTCGATGGGTTGAGTACCGTCGGGCAGCGCTGCCTGGACCGGCGCACCGGCACGGACCAGGGCGCGCACCATTTGCGGGTTGACGTTATCGCTGTCGCTGCTGAGCACGTGCAGTGGTGTCGCGCCCTCGGAGTCGAGCACCGCCGGGCAGACGCCGTTGGCCAGGGCGTGGTTCAGCGCCACCGTGCGACCGTTGCGCACGATCTCGTGCAGGATCCTGGTGTAGCGCTCACCGTGAGCCGACAACTCGATGCGGCGTCCCGCGTCGGCGCCGGCATCGATCAACGCCACCGCGATGCCCAACCCCGGTGAGCGCACCGCGTACCAGAGCGGTGATGCACCACACGCGTCCACCGGATCGGGATCGGCACCCATCGCGAGCAGTTCGATCACCGCCGAGTCGCCGCGCTGCGCCCGGTCGAACAGGTCAAGGACGTCCGGTGGTAACGGCTCGGTCCAATCCGGTGGGGCGACGCCGAGCGCGGCCAGCGCCCTCAACGAAGCCTCGCGTTTGGGGCCGAGGTCGTACCAGGGCCACGGGCCTTCGCCTCGGGCGACGAAATCGGAGACCGGCATGCGGGTTTCGGTGATATTCGGCCGTTCGCCGTCGGCGTGGTCGGTCCGGAAGACCACATCGGCGCCGTCTGACAGGACCACGACCCGTGCGGGCCCGTCCTGATACCGGGCGAGTTCGGCCACAGCCAGGATTGTGCCCAAACGCGAAGAGGGGCACCCTCGCGGGTGCCCCTCTCGTGCCCTCTTTCACGAACCGGCTACTTGACGTCTACGTAGACGAGACGGTCCTGATGCGTGATGAAGTTATGGCTACTCCCGATCACCGGGCTGCCCGCATCGATCCGGGTGAAGGTGGGGCCCTCGCGGACCGCGACCACCTCGGCCTCGCTCAGCGGGGCGGTGCCCACCTGAGTGACGACGACCCTGTATCCCTCAGCCTTGAGCTGGTTGATGGTGTCCTGTGCGTTCTGCCCCCCAGAAGGTGCGGCGGCCACCGGTGCGGCCAGCCCGATCAGGGCGGCTGCCAGTCCGCTCGCTACAGCTGCGATTCCTATCTTCTTCATATGCTGCCTCTTTTCCATGTCCGCGAGCCGCCGAAGCGGTCTTCCGCCAACGAATTTCGGTGTTGGGCGCGTCCGATCGGCTCATAGGCGGCAACGAAGAAGGAGCCGGTTTAATTCCCTGGCAGGAAATGGCCGAAAGAATGGCAGATTTTAAGCGGCGCAACGTTGTTCGGTGTGCGCAATAACGTCAGAGCAGGCGGCCCAACCGGCTCAGTTGCAGCGGACGGCCGACGGCACTCAACTGTCCGAGAATGTCCTCGAGCCTGGTCAGCGGCAGGTCCATCCGCCACTCCGCCACCGACGCCGACAGCCGTACCACCCCCGGCGCGAAGCTGATTCCGGTCAGTTGGACACCGTGCGGCAGTTCAGGCAGCCGCACGGGATAGGCCGGGGTCCGCGCCGGCAGCGGACAGCGGGTCCGGCGAAAGGTGATGCAACGTGGTTTGAGCCACAGCGTCGAGCCGTCGAGATGGGCGTCGACCTCGAGGTGGCCGGCCCCCGGTCGTCGTGCAAGGCGCAGCCGGGCCACACCGTCGGCGCCGATCGCGCCCGCGAGCCTCGGCGCGGCCCAACGGAACACGTCGTCGAGAACCGGCGCCGGAATCTCCAGCGTCAGATCGACGGGCGCCGCGACCAGGACCGGTGGTGCCGTCGGTCGTATGTGGACGTTGTGCAACACCGCGGTGGCATGGTCGAACCGCGCCTCGTTGCACCGGATGTCGCGTGCGGCCAACCGGACGTCGTTGAGCTGGCCGACCGACAGGCCGCGGGGGTCGAGATGCGAGTCGAACTCGGTGACCGTCAGCGTCAGGTCCGCCTCATCGAGTTTGACGCTGAGCCGCCTGCCCACCACCAGCCGGCGCACCGTCATGAACAGCGTGCGGTACGCCGCGGCGGCGCCTGTGGTGACCGGCGTTACCGCGGCCGACGACCACAACGCGGTCAACATGTCGATCGGTCGGAACGGATCGAATCGGCGCAGAGGTTCCGGGCGCGTCATGCCTCCAGCATTCCCCGCCGGGACCGGTTCCGTACAGTCGGGCCCATGACCTCCGTGGTAATCGTCGGCAGCGGCTTCACCGGTTTCGAATGTGCGCGGACTCTGGCCAAGAAATTGCGTAATGAGCGCGCCGACGTCGAGATCTCACTCATCTCGCCGGTCGACTACATGCTGTACACGCCGCTGTTGCCGGACGTCGCGGGCGGGTTGGTCGATGCCCGCTTCGTCGCGATCCCGCTGGCCAACGCGTTACGCGGCGTGCAGGCGATCCGCGGCCGGGTCGACGAGGTCGACTTCAAAGGACGCACCGTCACGTTCACCGATCCCGAGGAACGGTCGCGCGCGCTGTCATGGGATCGGCTCGTGCTGACGCCCGGTTCGGTCACCAAGCTGTTCGACGTGCCCGGCCTCGCCGAGCACGCGCGTGGTCTCAAGTCGACCGCCGAGGCGTTGTTTCTGCGCGATCACGTGATCCAGCAGCTCGAACTGGCCGACGTCGACGACGATCCGGGCCGCCGTCAGGCACGGCGCACGATCGTCGTGGTCGGCGCGTCGTACTCGGGGACGGAACTCGCGGTGCAACTGCGGGCGCTGGCCGACTCGGCAGCCAACCAGATGGGCTTCGACCCGAGCGAGGTCAAATTCCTGCTGCTCGACCTCGCCGAGCAGGTGATGCCGGAAGTCGGGGAGAAGCTGGGCGCTGCGGCGCAGCGTGTGCTCAAGGAGCGTGGCATCGATGTCCGGCTGGGGGTCACGCTCAAGGAAGTGCACGCCGAACACGTTGTGCTCAGCGATGATTCGCTGGTCCGCACCCATACCGTGGCGTGGGTCACCGGTGTGACGGGAGCGCCGCTGATCGAAAAGCTCGGGCTGCCGACCGAGCGCGGCCGGCTGAAAGTGACCACCGAACTCCAGGTTCCCGGCCATTCCGGGGTATTCGCTGCGGGCGATGCCGCCGCGGTGCCCGACGTCACACAGCCGGGCAAGATCACGCCGCCGACCGCCCAGCACGCCACCCGGCAGGGAAAGGTGTTGGCGCGCAACGTCGCAGCCAGCCTCGGTGTGGGCAAGCCGAAGCGTTACAAGCACCGCAACATGGGCCTGGTCGTCGACCTGGGCCCGCGCTACGCCGTGGCCAATCCGCTCAACATCCAGTTGTCGGGCTTTCCCGCCAAGGTCGTGACCCGGGCCTACCACGTGTACGCCATTCCGCGGTTCGTCAACCGCTGGGCGGTGACACTGGCATATCTGACCGATGTGTTCTTCGACCGGCCCGTCGTCTCGTTCGGGCTGTCCACGCAGGAGGACGCGGAGTTCTCGGCCAGCGAGGGTATTCCGACGCCGAAAGCCGGCTGATTCAAACCCGTTGAACCGGGGAACTGTGTCGGCATGGCTACTTATCGCGTGCTGAATCCCAAGGGCGAGGTTGTCGACACGAAGGACATCGAGAGCGCCGACGACGCCCACGCCTGGTTCGTCGACCAGAAGGCCGACCCCGAACTCGGCTGGCGCATGGAGGTCAAGAACGACGATGGCGACTGGGACTTCTTCGACAGCAGCGAGGGCGACCGCAAGTACTAGCGCTGACAGTGTCGTGTCACTCGCAGTCCGCGACCGACCGCATTTGTACGCCTGAGCGCGGCGTGTCGCGGTGCAGACACGGTCGCTCGCGGGAGGAAAAATGAGGGCGTGCCGAAGCTGAGTGCGGGACTGCTGCTCTACCGGGTGCGTGACGGCGCAGTCGAGGTGCTCATCGGCCACCCGGGCGGGCCGTTCTGGGCGCGCAAGGACGAAGGGGCCTGGTCGATCCCCAAGGGCGAATACGACGAGGGCGAGGACCCGTGGGCCGTCGCGCGCCGTGAATTCGAAGAGGAACTGGGCAAACGCCCGCCGGAAGGCCCGCGCATCGAGTTCGCACCCGTCAAACAGCCCAGCGGCAAGATCGTCACCGCATTCGCGGTGCGCGGCGACCTCGACCTGGACGGCACCTTCTCCAACACGTTCACCATGGAGTGGCCGAGAGGGTCGGGCACGATCAGGGAGTTTCCCGAAATCGACCGGGTGGGTTGGTTTTCCGTGGCGCAGGCTCGGTCCAAGCTGTTGAAGGGTCAGCGGGTCCTGCTGGACCTGTTGCTGGCGGCAATCGCAGACGACGCACCGGTCGAGTCTCGATCGCATTGATCGTCAACGCGCGGCCGTGGATTCGCCAGCCGGCCCGTGTCCGCAGATACTCGTCGTCATAGCGCAGATGCCACACCAGATCGGACGCCTGACCGTCGCTGACCGTCCAGTGGTGGGCGATGCAGGTGATGCGGCCGAGTGCGTAGTCGGGTTCGTCGGCCGCGGCGTACACCTCGCCGACGATCGCGTGTTCGGTCCTGGGCACCGCGGCCAATGCGGCCATCGCCGCCCGCACCCCGTCGCGGCCTTGGTGGCGGCGCACCGGCTCCAGCGCCCGCGGCGGGTCCGGCAGCCGCAGCTCGGCGCTCTCGGTGAACAGCTCGGCGACGTCGTCGAAGCGGCGGTCGTCGACGGCGGAGGCGTAGACGTGCACCAGGTCGGCCAGCGCCAGTCGGTCGGCGGTGCGCAGCCTCATGCGCCAAGCCCCAGCCGCTGCGCGCATGCGGACAACGCGTCGCGCGCTTCGCCGATATCGGCCGTCGGCGGCATGGCCAGGATCAAGCGGTCCGCACCGAGCGCCTCCAGTTTGGCCGCCCGCTCACTATCGACCTTGGTGACGAGATGCCCGAGCGAGAGTTCCAGCGCATTGGGGTCACGCCCGCACCGTTCGGCCTCCTCGCGCATCAACGAGACGAGTTCGGCCAGTTCTGCGCCGCCGACGCCGAGCGGTTGAAACCCGTCGCCGAGCCTACCCGCTCGCCTTGCCGCCGCCCTGCTGTGTCCTCCAATGTGAATTGGTATGTGCGACAGGGGCTTCGGGTAGCACATGGCGTTGTCGAAATCGAAGAACTCGCCGTGGAAGTCGGCTCCTTCGGGGCGGTCCTGCCAGAGCAGCCGCAGCACGGCGAGTTGCTCGTCGGCGCGCCGACCCCGGCTGCCGAAGTCGGCCCCGCACGCCTCGATCTCCTCTTTGAGCCAACCCGTCCCCACGCACAGCCGCAGTCGTCCGCCCGAGAGCGCGTCGACGGTCGCCACCCGCTTGGCCAACACGACGGGGTGATGGTTGGGCAGCACGAGCACGCCGGTGGCGAGGCCCAGTCGCCGGGTGTGACCGGCCAGGAAGGCGAGCAGGTCGAGCGGATCGGGCACGTCGCAGTCGGCGGGCAGTTCGACCCGGCCGGACGCGTCGTAGGGGTAGACGCTGGTGTACTCCGACATCAGCACGGTGTGCTCGACCACGACCAGTGACTCGAACCCGCAGGCCTCCAAATGCGTGGCGAACGCGGCCATGAAGGCGGGGTCTGCGGTGACGCCCGCCGCAACGGGCGCGACGACGGCGTATTTCATGGCAGCGGCGGCAAACCGTTGCTTTCCCGGATGTCCCGGCGACACTCGCGGCGGGTCTGGCCGGTCTGCTCCATGCACACCCGGACGGGCGATTCCTCGGCGACCGGCAGCGGTGGGTCGGTCACCTCGGTGGTGACCGTCGGGCTCGGGACGTCGCCCTCGGTCAGTGACCAGATCGTGGCGCCCGTGCTCTGCAGGGTCGAGCAGTAGGCGGTCGAACCGTCGTCGGTCTGGGCGGTCGCGCCCTCGGGGGAGCAGTCGGCCCCGATCACCGCGGCGGAGTCGTCGGCGGGCGTGGACGCCGTTGTGGTGGCGGCGTCGTCGTCGGTCGCGGTGGTCGTGGGAGTGTCGGTCGCCGTGGTCGTCGGCGGCGGCGGAGGTGGCGGTGGAGGAGGTGCGGCTGGCGGCGTCGACGACGCAGCTGTCGCCGACCTGCCCGGGGTGTTCGCGCGTTCCTCGCCGAACAGGAAGGCCGCCACCACGACCGCGGCGACCAGCAGCACCGCGAGCACCGCGGGCACCAGCAACCCCGGCCGCAGCCACGACTTCTTCGGTTGGGCGGCGGCCACGGCGAGTCGGGTGCTGTCGGGGTCCGACGAGGCGACGCCGAGGTGGTGGCTGAGCGCCCTGGCGAAGTCCGCGCAACGCTCGAACCGGTCTTTGGGGTTCTTCGACAGCGCCTTGGCCAGCACGGGGTCCAGGTTCGCGAGGTCCGGTCGGTGGGAGCCGATCGCGGGCGGCGCCGCCGACAGGTGCTGGCTGATGACCACGGCCGGATTCGAGTTGCGAAACGGCGGCGACCCGGTCAGCAGATGAAATGCGGTGGCGGCCAACGCATATTGATCGGCGCGGCCGTCGAGCGTTTCACCCATCAACTGCTCGGGCGCGGCGTAGGACACCGTGCCCACCGTCATGTTGGTCGCGGTGAGACCGCTGACGTCGTCCGCCCAGCGGGCGATCCCGAAATCGGCCAACAGGATTCGCCGATCGTCTGCCTCGGGCCTGGCGAGCAGGATGTTGGCGGGTTTGACATCGCGGTGCAGCAGGCCGCCTTGGTGGGCGTAGTCCAGGGCGTCGGCGATGGCGGCGACGATCGCGGCGACCTCTCTCGGAGGCATGCCGTTGGGATGGTGCTCCTTCAGCAGCTGCCCCGCGTCGGTGCCGTCGACGTAGTCCATCGAGATCCAGATCTGGCCGTCGGCCTCGCCGCGATCGTGGATCCCGACGATGTGCGGGTGCCACAGCGTGGCCGCGATGTCGGCCTCACGCTGGAACCGTCTGCGGTACTCGTCGTCGGCCGACACCGACGCCGGAAGCACCTTGAGCGCGTCGCGTCGGGGCAGGCGCGGATGGTCGGCCAGATAGACCTCACCCATTCCGCCGGAGCCGAGTAGTCGCACGATGGTGTATCCGGCGAAAGTCTCCCCCTCGGCCAACGGCATGGGCGAATAGTACGAGACGACTACAGATCGAGTGTCAGATGGGAACCTTCGGCGGCGCGGGAGATGCAGATCAGCATCAGCCCGCCGTCGCGTTCGGTGTCGGTGAGCAGCGTGTCGCGGTGGTCGACGGCGCCGGCCAGCACCCGGGTGCGACACGTACCGCAGAAGCCCTGCTGGCACGAATACGGCGCCTGAACACCGGATCTGCGCAGCGCTGCGAGCAGCGTCTCCTCGGCGCCGACGTCGATGGTCTGGTCGCGTGCGGCCACCGTCACCGAGAAGTTCGTGCCGTCCTCGACGGGCGGGGCGGCGAACCGTTCGAAATGCAGTTCCACGTTGTCGCGCCCGACCAGCCGCTCGCGGATGACGGTCAGCATCGCCGCCGGACCGCACGCGTAGACCGCGGTGCCGTCGGGGCAGTCCCCGAGCAGGTCGTCGGCGTCAGGTAGTCCGTCGACGTCGTCGGTGCGAATCTGCACGCGAGAGCCGAACCGTGCGACTTCCTCGATGAACGGGAGGCTGTCTTGGCTGCGGCCGGTGTACACCATCGACCACTCCACACCGAGCGCCTGCGCCAGCCGCAGCATCGGCAGGATCGGGGTGATGCCGATGCCGCCTGCGACGAACCGCAGCCGCCGGGTGGGGGAGCCGTAGCCGGGGACGGTCAGTGGGAACGCGTTGCGGGGCCCGTGTGAGGTCACGGTAGCGCCGGTATGCAGCCCCTCGTGCACTTCGATCGACCCGCCGCCGCCGTCGGGGATGCGCCGCACCGCGATGCGGTAGCTGTCGGCGCGGGCGGGATCGCCGCACAGCGAGTACTGCCGCACCAGCCCGCTGGGCAGCGTGATGTCGATGTGCGATCCGG
The DNA here is from genome assembly GCF_001665615.1 of Mycobacterium sp. 852014-52144_SCH5372336. NCBI lineage: Bacteria > Bacillati > Actinomycetota > Actinomycetes > Mycobacteriales > Mycobacteriaceae > Mycobacterium > Mycobacterium sp. 852014-52144_SCH5372336. The sequence continues at coordinate 128,321 of NZ_LZSW01000065.1, read as the reverse complement.
GATGCCACCGGGGCAGCAGTTCGCCGTCGGCGGCGACCAGTGTCAGCGCCACGACGTTCTCGTCGCGGGCCACCACCTCACGCTCGGCGACCCGCAGGATCAGGGTGCGGTCGAGCTCGCGGGGAGGTGTGACCTTGCGGACGGCGCCGGCCAACGCTTCCATTGAATTGATCACGACGTCGGCGACGCCGATCATCGCGTAGCGCCGGCCCGGCCGCAGCGGATGGGCAGGCAGTTGCCGGTAGCGCTCGCGCAGACCCATCAACGGTGCGCGGCGCGCGCGGCGGGTGAGGTGGCCAGGTAGGCAACGGCCTGGGCGGTCGACCCCATGTCCTCGGGCGAGTAACCGGGCCGGAAGTAGGACAGCGTGTTCGCCCCGAACAGGGTCCGGAACTTCGGCAGCAGGCCCAGTTCGGAGTCGCGCATCCGCAGGCGCTGCATCTGGAACCAGCCGATGTCGCTGCTGGGATCGGACTTCAGCAGGTACCAGGTGCCGCGTTGGAAGAAGGTGAACATCGCCGTCGCAGCGACCGTCATCGCCCGGATCCGGTCGGGATAGCTGTCGTGGAAGTAGACCGCCACGTCGTGGGCGACGCAGCGGTGCTCGACCTCTTCGCTGCCGTGCCAGCGGAACAGGTCGACCAGGGTCGGGTCCGCTCCGTAGTCGTCCCAGGTGGAGTTCAGCGCGAAGTCACCGAGCACGGCGGTGTAGTGCTCGATCGCCGCGATCAGCCACAGCCGCTCGCACAGGTTGCTGAGGCGCCGTTCGGGGTCGTCGAAATGCTTTGGCGCCAAGACCTTTTCAAACATATAGCCGACGAGGTCCAGCATCGGCTTCGGGTCGACCCCGTTGCCGATGAGGAAGTCGGAGATCACATCGTCGTGGGCTGCGGCGTGCGTCGCCTCCTGACCGATGAAGCCGCGGATGTCGTCGGCGAGCTTGGGATCCCTCACCAAGGGCAGCGCCTCGTTGTAGGTGCGGACGAACCAGTGCTCGGCGGCGGGCAGCACCACATTGAACAGGTTGATCATCGTGGAGGCCACCGGATGGCCGGGGATCCACTCGAGGGGCACTCCGGACAGGTCGAAATGCACCTTGCGGGCCTGGATCTGTACCGGGCCGGGGTCGACCTCGTGTGCGAAACGGCGTGGACGCATGGCTTCCACCGGCTGAGCCGGCAAATGGCCCCCAGGGCGGGCCGGCGATAGTGCCATCGGCTCCTCCTTCGTGCCGCACAGTCTACGTGCGGTAGGCGGGAGGGCAGGTTTGCGGTAGGCGGGGCGCGTCTATAACACGTACATGGCTGCGATCGACGACGTTCTCGGATGGGCCAAGCAGCAGGTGGCCGACCGGGTTCCGAAGGCGGACCTGGACCAGCGCGATCCGGACTACATCCGTGAGCAGCTGCCGGGGCTGTGGCTGCTGGCGTCGTTGTACTTCCGCGCCGACGTCCGCGGCCTGGACCGCATCCCCGCCGACGGCCCCGTGTTGCTGGTGGGCAACCACAGCGGTGGCAACCTCCCGCCCGACACGTTCGTGTTCACGCTGGCGTTCAGCTCGTACTTCGGCGTCGAGCGGCCGTTCTATCAACTCGCACACAATCTCGTCGTCTCGATGCCCGGCCTGGGTTCGCTGCGCAAGTTCGGCACCGTGGCCGCCAACCACGAGAACGCCAAGCTGGCGCTGGAGTCCGGTGGGGCGCTTCTGGTGTACCCGGGCGGCGACTACGAGGTGTTCCGCCCGTCGTGGCACCGACACGAGGTCGATTTCGGCGGTCGCAAGGGCTACGTGAAACTCGCCCGCGACGCCGGTGTGCCGATCGTGCCCGTCGCCAGCGTCGGCGGTCAGGAAGCCGCGTTGTTCCTCGACCGGGGCCAGTGGTTGGCGCGACTGCTGAGGGCCGACCGGCTGGCCCGCCTCAAGAGCGTGCCCATCCTGCTGGCGCCGCCGTGGGGGCTGACCGTCAGCGACTTCATCCCGCGGCTGCCCCTGCCGACGAAGATCGCGATCGAGGTGCAGGACCCCATCGATGCCGACGACATCGCGGCCAGCGACGACGACGTCATCAACGACAAGGTGTTGAGCAGCCTGCAGGCAGGAGTCGACAAATTGGCCGCCACCCGACGCTTCCCGGTTCTGGGCTGACGACGATGAGAGTTCAACGCCAGTGCGTCATCGACGCCGACCGCGACCAGGTGTGGAAGGTGGTCAGTGACCCGCAGTGCTATCCGGACTTCATGGCCAGCCTGGAGCGCTGGGAGACGCTGACCGATCCGCCCGCCGGCCTCGGGTCCCGCTACACCGTGCACTGGAAGGTCGGTTCGGTGCCGATCGGCGGCACCGTAGAGGTCGTCGAGTTCGACGCGCCGCGTGAGGTGTCCTGGATCGGGCTCACCGGGGTCTCACAACGCGGCCGGTTCCGGTTGCGCGAAACCGGAGACGGCCGCACCAAGGTGACGTTCCGGTTGTCCTACGAGTCCGCGGGCAATCTTTTGGGCCTGATCGCCGACCGGGTGGCCGCGCGCCAGGTCGGCCGCACGATGAGCCGGACGCTGACCAATCTGCGCCAGATGGTGGAGGGCTGACCCTCAGCCGGCCGGGGGTGGCGGCGGGGTGCCCGCGCCGGGGGCGCCCTGGATCGGTACCACCGGGGTCGGAGTGACGGTGGTGACGCCGTTTCGACCGACCGTCGGACCGCCCGAGGGACCTTGCTCGGCGATGAAGTCCGCCGCCTTCTGGCTGCAGTCCAGCATCAGCAGCATCCGGCCGCCCGAGGTGATCTTCTGTTGGTCGACCAGGCACTCCGCCTGGGGGAGCACGCTGCCGACCGAACCGCCGAAGTAGGCCTTGACGCCCTGGGACTTCAGGATCTGCAGCGCCCGGTTGTACGGTTCGCCGACCACGTTCACACTGCTCGGTTGCGACATCGCGATGCCGGCGCCGACGAGTGCCGCCGAACCGACAGCCACGAGCCCGCCGCTGAGCACAACAAGCTTGTTCACGTGATCTCCTCAGGTCGGTGCGGTGCGAACATATCGCAGCCGTGACGAATGTGAAACCGGAGCAGACGGCGTCGGCGTTACACCGCGGGGCGCACCGCTTTTCGCATGACCTCGCCGAGCCGCGCCGCGGTGACGTCGTCGAAGACGTGCTCGAGCAGCAGTTTCCTACCGTCCGGGCCGGCCAGCGGCACTCGCCAGTTCGGATACTCGTCGGTGGTGCCCGGCTGATTCTGGGTGCGCAGGTCGCCGACGGCGTCGGCCAGCGACAGCGACAGCAAGCGCGACGGGGTGCGGCCGAGATAGCGGTGCAGGGCCTCGACGATCTGCGCGGTGTCGGCCTCGGTATCGCCGCTCAAGAGCCCGACGCGGCGCAGCTCGTCCAGCCAGCTGTTCTGCTGCTCGCGGTCGTCGGCCAACTCCTCGGCGGCCGGCCGCGTCAGCAGCCCGAGTTCGTCGCGCAGGCGGACGTGTTCGCCGGCCAGATAGCCGGCGGTCGGAGGCAGGTCGTGTGTGGTGACGGCCGACAGGCAGTACTCGCGCCACCGCTCGGCGGCCAGCGGGGCCCCCGCCGGTCCGTGAGCGCCGTCGCGGTCGGCCTCGAACCACAGAATCGAGGTACCGAACAAACCGCGCTCATTGAGGTAGTCGCGCACCCACGGTTCGACGGTGCCGAGGTCCTCGCCGACGACGACGGCTCCCGCCCGGTGGGCCTCGAGCGCCACGATGCCGATCATCGCCTCGTGGTCGTAGCGCACATACGTGCCGTCGGTGGGCCGCGCCCCGTTCGGAATCCACCACAGCCGGAACAACCCGATGATGTGGTCGATCCGCACACCGCCCGCGTGCCGCAACACCGCGTTGACGAGTGCGCGGAACGGCTCGTAGGCGAGCTTCTCGAGTTCGTCGGGCCGCCAGGGCGGTTGCGACCAGTCCTGGCCGAGCTGGTTGAACTCGTCGGGAGGAGCGCCCGCTGTGACGCCGAGCGCGAGCACATCCTGCAGGGCCCACGAGTCCGCGCCGTGGGGGTCCACGCCCACGGCGAGGTCGTGCATGATGCCCAGGCTCATCCCGGTCTGCAGCGCGGTGGCCTGCGCCGCGGTGAGCTGGTCGTCGAGCTGCCACTGCAGCCAGCGATGGAAGTCGACGGAGTCGGCGTGCTCGGCGGCGAACTCAGCGACGGCGTCACCCGCAGGATGCTGCAGTTGCCGAGGCCATTGGTGCCAGTCGGCGCCGTACCGTTCGGCCAGCGCGCACCAGACGGCGAAGTCGTCGAGGCTGCGGCCCTCGCGCTCCCGGTAGGCGGCGTAGGCCAGGTCCCGCCCCGCCGAGCGCGGTACCTCGTAGACCGCTTCCAGCGCCGAGCGCTTCGCCTTCCACGCCGCGTCACGGTCGACCTGCTCGCCGCGGTGGGCACGCGACTGCACGGCCTCGCGCAGTTTGCGTAACCGGTTGCGGCGGCGGACATAGGCGTATTCGGGGATCGCTTCGACCCGCAGATAGATCGGGTTGACGAACCGGCGCGAGGTCGGAAGGTACGGCGAGGGCTCCATCGGCGCGACCGGAGCGGCCGCGTGCAGCGGATTGACGAGGATGAATCCCGCGGCATGTTGGGCGGCCGACCACACCGCCAGGTCGGTCAGATCGGTCAGATCGCCGATACCCCAAGACTTTTCGGACCGCACGCTGTAGAGCTGGGTGGCCAGGCCCCAGTTCCTGCCGGAAGGGGGCACTAGCGACGCGGGGGAGACGATGACCGGGGTGCTGAACTCCGCCCCGTCGGCGTGCAGCTCCAGGCGGTGGTATCCGATCGGCAGGTCGGCGGGCGTCTCGAAGGTCGCTTCGCCGACCAGTCGTCCGTCCAATTCGTAAGGGGGTCTGTTGTTTTCGAGTTGGGGCAGGTCCGTCCGCATCGACCCGTTCTCCAGTCGGATTCGCAGCGACACCGCGTTTCCGTGCGTGACGTGCACCCAGAACGTCGAAGTGGCGCCGGTGCGCCCGATGATCGTCGGCGGAAGGTGGCGTGACCAGTACTCGCGGTCGTGCGCGGCGAGTGCGGCGGCGCGGTCGTCCTCGGTGCCTGCGGCGACGCCCAACGCGGCCAGCACCGAGACCAGCGTCGAGGAGGCCACGGCGATGCGCGTCCCCGTCCAGTCTTCGTAATCGGTTGCGACACCGTAGCGTCGCGCCAACTCCACTAGCGACGCGGCGGGCCCTGTCATGTCGCCAATCTTGCCCGGAATCGGTCACCACGTCTCATCACAGGCTCGCTCATACCCGATCTGCGCGAAGTCAACCGGCACTGAATCCGGCCTCGGCTCTGGTGGGTAGTGTCGGCCGGTATGGCGCCCGACCGACAGGAGACGGCCGAGGCGCAGAGTCGGCGGGCGCGACTCGCGGTGGCAGCGCTGTTCTTGACCAACGGCGCCGTGTTCGCGAACCTGCTGCCGCGCTACCCCGAGATCAAGACCGATCTGGGGATGTCCAATTCGGCGTACGGCGCGGCGGTCGCCGCGTTCTCGGCGGGGGCGCTGGCGGCGGGGCTCAGCGCGGCCGCGCTCATCCGGCGTTACCGCTCGTCGCGGGTGGCTGTCGTCGGCACCATCGGAATCGGTGTCTTCGTGATGCTCGCCGGCATGGCGACGTCTCCGGTGTTGTTGGCCGCCGGGCTGTTCGCGGCGGGGGCCTGCGATGCGGTGACCGACGTCGCGCAGAACGCACACGGCTTGCGGGTGCAACGCATCTACGGTCGTTCGATCATCAACTCGCTGCATGCGGTGTGGGCGGCGGGCGCGATCATCGGCGGCGTGATGGGCGGGACGGCGCTCGCGTTGGGCATTTCGCGCCCGCTGCATCTCGGCTTCTCAGCGGTGCTGTGCAGCGTGGTCGTCATCGTTGCGTACCGCTTTCTGCTCCCGGGGTCCGATCACGACGACCACCGGCAGGGGCGCGCCGACCGAGCGGGCGGTGCCGGCGGTGCGGTGTACGCCGCGCTGCTCGCGCTGGTACTGATCGCGGTGGCCGGTGCGATGGTCGAGGACGCCGGCAACTCCTGGGCCGTGTTGTATCTGCGTGACGCGCTCGCTGCGCCCGGGCCGATCGCGGTGTCGGGCTACATCGCCGTGGTCACATTCCTTTTCATCGGCCGACTGGTCGGTGACCGCCTGGTCGACCGGTTCGGGGAACGCACCGTGGTGCGCACGGGTGGCGCGATCACCGCGATCGGTATGGGCCTGGCGCTCGCGTTCCCGTCCGTTCCGGGCACGATCGCCGGTTTCGCGATGGCCGGCCTCGGCGCGGCCACCCTGGTGCCGTCGGCCATGCACGCCGCAGATCAGCTGCCGGGCCTGCAAGCGGGCAGCGGCCTGACCATCCTCACCTGGCTGATGCGCATCGGGTTCCTCGTCGCCCCGGTGCTCATCGGGGTGATCGCGGACGCGACGAGCCTGCGTACCGGCCTGCTCGTCGTGCCGATCGCCGGCATCGCGGTCGTGTTGTTGTCGGGTGTGCTCAGTGCGCGACGCCGCCAAGCTCGATCGTGAGCACGCCGCCGACGACGAGCGCGATACCCAGAGCCATCACCCAGGTCAGTGGTTCGGTGAACACGAAGCGCGCGATGACCGCGACCAGCGCCACGCCGCACGCGGTCCACACGCCGTAGGCGACGCCGACCGGCATCCCGAGCGCCAGCGTCAGCCACAGCAGATAGAACGACGCCAGGTAACCCAGGACGATCGGTGCGATCCAGGCCCTTCTGCGGAACCCCTCCGAAGCCCGCAGCGACAGCGTCGCGAATACCTCGAAGACGATCGCGCCGGCCAGTGTCCAGTACATCACCGGTGTTCGACCACCCGGTGCGAACCGAGCTCGATCAGCAGCACACCGGCGATGATCAGGCCGATGCCGGCGACGATCGGCCAGGTGAACGGGTCACCGAACAGGACAGCGGCGAGAACCGCGGTACCCGCCGTTCCGACCGCTCCCCAGATTCCGTACGCCACCCCGACCGGCACTCCGGCGCGCAACACCAGCGTCAGGAATGTGAAGGCCGCGAGGTAGCCCCCGACGACGACGAGAAGCCACGCCGAATGATCCTGGGACGCCCGCAGCGACAGCGTCGCCGCGACCTCGACGACGATCGCACCGGCCAGCAGGGCCCACTTCTGCACGCGATCAAGCTAGCCGACCGGTGGGCTGTGCCCGTGCGGCGAGAGCGGAACCGCTGACCGGACGGCCTGTTCGGACGCGCGCGTAGCCTGAACTGGCTGTATTCCATCGATGGAGGAGTCCCATGCCGTACGACGTGGAGTTCCGGTGACCGCAGGGGCACGGGGCCGCGACGACGCGCTCGTTGTCGACACCGCGTACGGACCGGTTCGCGGCCTCGACGACGGCACCGTGAAGGTGTGGAAGGGGGTCCGGTTCGCCGCCCCGCCTGCGGGTGAGCTGCGGTGGCGGGTGCCCGAACCGCCGCAGCGCTGGTCCGAACCGGCGGACGCCACGAGCGTCGGCCCGGTGTGTCCGCAGCCGACGGATGCGCGCATCCCGATCGACCTCGGCGCTCCGCAGGGCGACGACTGCCTGAGCCTGAACGTGTGGGCGGCGTCGAACATCGAGCCGGGCGCGGGCAAACCGGTGATGGTGTGGGTGCACGGTGGCGCCTACGTCCTCGGTTCGTCGGCGCAGCCGCTGTATCACGGCCGCACGCTCGCCGCCGACGGCGATGCCGTGATCGTCACGGTGAACTACCGCCTCGGAGCGTTGGGCTTCCTGGACCTGTCGGCGGTGAGCGACGACTTCGCCACCAACCTCGACCTGCGCGACGTGCTGTTCGCGCTGCAGTGGGTGCGCGACAACATCGCCGGGTTCGGGGGAGACCCGAACCGCGTCACCGTCTTCGGAGAATCCGCCGGTGGCGGGATCATCACCACGCTGCTGGCCAGCCCGGCCGCCGCCGGCCTGTTCGGCGCGGCGATCGCGCAGAGCTCACCGGCGACCTCGGTCTACGACCGCGAGCGCTCGCAACGGGTGGCGGCGCTGTTGCTCGACCGGCTCGGGCTGAGCTCCAGCGACGCCCAGCAGTTGGTTTCGGTGCCCACCTCCGCGCTGATGACTGCCTCCAAGCAGGTTTTCGACCACATCCCGGTGAGCACCCCGGGCACGCTGGCGTTCGCGCCGATCATCGACGGCGATGTGGTGCCTGCGCATCCGGTCCAGCTCGCCCGGGATGGGCGCACCCTCCCGGTGCCGCTGATCATCGGCACCAACAAGCACGAAGCCGCACTCTTCCGCTGGATGAAGTCGCCGCTGATGCCGATCACGCCCAAGGCGATCCGGGCGATGTTCGCCGAGATCGCCGCCGAACAACCCGACCTGCAGCTGCCCGACGAACAGCAGATCCGCGCCGCGTACCGGGGCCGAGGAAAGACCATCGGTATGGGCGTCGCGCGCGATATCGGGTTCCGGATGCCGTCGGTCTGGTTCGCCGAGGGTCATCGCGAGGTCGCACCCGTGTACCTCTACCGATTCGACTTCGCCACCCCGATGTTGCGGCTGCTGCGGCTCGGCGCCGCGCACGCGACCGAATTGCCGTACGTCTGGGGCAATCTGGTCGCCGGCCCCAAGGATCCGACCTTCAAGCTCGGCGGGCGCAAGACGGGGAAGGAGGTCTCGGCGCGCATCCGGCGGCGCTGGGTGAACTTCGCCGTCGACGGCACACCCGGGGGCTTCGCCGGCGACCCGGTGTGGCGGCCGTACCGCACCTCCGATCGCGCCACCTTGCTCATCGACGCCGAGGACAGGGTGGTCGACGACCTCGACCACGATCTACGCACCGCGTGGGGCGATCAAGTGCTGAGCTTTCGCTGAGACGTATGCTGGGCCCGGAGGTTTCGAAGTGGATGTGAGTGGCGCCTTCTCGCACGTATTGCCGCCGTTGATGCACGATCCCGTGGTCTTCGCGGTGCCGTTCTTCCTGCTGCTGCTGGTCATCGAGTGGGCGGCCGCCCGCAAGTTGGCCCACGAGGAGGCCGATCGTGCACCGGCCGGTGCGTATCAGCGGTCCGACGCGTGGGCCAGCATCTGGATGGGCGTGGTCTCGATCGGCACGAGCGGGGTGCTGAACTTCATCGCGCTGCTGGGCTATGCGGCGTTGTTCGTCTACGTCGCGCCGTGGCAGTTACCCGCAAATGCGTGGTACACGTGGGTGATCGCGATCGTCGGGGTGGACCTGCTCTACTACGTCTATCACCGGATGGCGCATCGGGTGCGGCTGATCTGGGCCACTCATCAAGCGCACCACTCCAGCCAGTACTTCAACTTCGCCACCGCGCTGCGCCAGAAGTGGAACATCAGCGGTGACGTGTTCCTGCGGGCGCTGCTGCCGCTGTTCGGCGTACCGCCGTGGATCGTCTTCGCCAGCTTCTCCATCAACCTCATCTACCAGTTCTGGATCCACACCGAACGCATCGGGAAGCTCTGGGGCCCAATTGAATTCGTGTTCAATACGCCGTCGCACCACCGGGTGCACCACGGCATGGACCAGCAGTACCTCGACAAGAACTACGGCGGCATCTTCATCCTGTGGGATCGGCTGTTCGGCAGCTTTGCGGCCGAGACGGTCCGCCCGCACTACGGGCTGACCAAGCAGGTCGACACCTACAACATCTGGACGTTGCAGACACACGAGTACGTGGCGATCGCGCGTGACGTCCGCAGGGCGCGGCGGTGGCGCGACAGGCTCGGCTACATGTTCGGCCCGCCCGGGTGGGGGCCGGCGCGACCGCCGCTCGTCGCAGAGCAGCCGCCGGCCCCCGTCAGCGCCTGAGCCACGCAGCGCCTCTGCGCGCCGTAGTCTGCGCTGTGTGAACACCGTCTTCGACGCCCCGGTCAACGCCGGTCTGGTCGAACGTTCGCTGGCGACAAGCACGTTGGGCTCGGTGTGGCTGGACGAGCGCGTCGGCCCGCCGCGGCCGCAGTTCCCCGCCCTGACGAAGCCGGTCACCTGCGACCTGATCGTCGTCGGGGGCGGATACACCGGCTTGTGGACCGCGCTGCACGCCGCGCGACGCGACCCCGATCAGCGCATCGTGCTCATCGAAGCCAACCGGGTGGGCTGGGCAGCCTCCGGCCGCAATGGAGGCTTCGTCGAGGCCAGCCTGACGCACGGCGCCGCGAACGGAAAAACCCACTGGCCCAATGACTTCGACGTTCTCGAGGAAATGGGCTTGGACAACCTCGACGGTATGCAGGCCGAGATCGCCGAGCTGGGCCTCGACACCGACTGGCAGCGCACCGGCACCCTGACAGTGGCCACCGAACCGCATCAGGTGGAGTGGTTGCGCCAGGCCGCGGCCGACGGCGAGGGGGAGTTCCTCGACACCACCCAGGTTCGCGACCAGGTGGCCTCACCGACCTACCTCGCCGGCCTGATCGACGCCCACACCTGCGCGATCGTGCACCCCGCCAAGCTGGTGTTCGAACTCGCCAGGGCGTGCCAGGACGCGGGCGTGCGCCTCTACGAGCACACCAACGCCGCCCGGCTGGATTCGGGTGGCGTCGGGTTGCGTATGCAGACCGGCCAGGCCGTCGTCACCGCGCGGCAAGCAGTGCTCGCGACCAACGTCTATCCGAGCCTGCTCAAGCGCAACCGGCTGCATACGGTGCCGGTGTACGACTACGTGTTGGCCACCGAACCGCTCACCGACGACCAGCTGGGCCGCATCGGCTGGCGCGGCAGGCAGGGAATCGACGACTGCGCCAACCAGTTCCACTACTACCGCCTCACCGCGGACAACCGGATCGTCTGGGGCGGGTACGACGCCGTCTACCACTTCGGGCGCAAAGTGCGGCCCCGCTACGAGGACCGGCCCGCGAGCTACCGACGGCTGGCCGAGCACTTCTTTTTGACCTTCCCGCAACTCGACGACGTCCGATTCAGTCATCGGTGGGCCGGCGCGATCGACACCAACACCCGGTTCTGCGCGCACTGGGGACTGGCCAGGGACGGCCGCGTCGCATACGTCAACGGCTTCACCGGACTGGGCGTTGGCGCTTCCCGGTTCGCCGCCGACGTGTGCCTGGACCTGCTCGAAGGCCGGCCCACGCCGCGCACCGAACTGCAGATGGTGCGCGAGCGTCCACTGCCGTTCCCTCCCGAGCCGCTGGCCACCGTCGGCATCCAGGCGACCCGGTGGTCACTCGACCGGGCCGACCACGCCGCCGGACGCCGGAACGCCTATCTGCGGACGCTGGACGCGCTAGGCCTCGGTTTCGATTCGTAGCTGTCCCGTGCCGAAACCGCGGCCGGGGCGTAACGTCTCTGTGACCTTCACCGATGGGCAAGTGACGGGACCATCGTCGAGTGGTTGCTCCTGGTCGGGCGGTGATTGTCAGCTCTCCCGACCCGGTAAGCGGCTCACAACGCGCCGGTGCCGAAACTTCATCGGCACGACGAGCGGAGACGACAGTGCGCCGACATTCGCTACGGGTACTGGCGGCGCTGGCCGCCCCGATCACTGCGGTTGCGCTGATGTCGGCGCCCGCGCAGGCCAACCCGGGCGTCCTGGTCTATCCCGGCATGGAGATCCGCCAGGACAACAACGTCTGCACGCTGGGTTATGTCGATCCGGCGACCCGGATCGCGTTCACCGCAGGCCATTGCCGAGGCAGTGGGCCGGTGCGCGACCGCAACGGCAACCTCATCGGTATGCAGACGGTGTACCGCGACAACACCCCCAACGGTGCGACCGTCGACACCAATCACCAGATCGCCGACTGGGAGGCGATCGCGCTCGCACCCGACGTCGCGGTCAACAACGTGCTGCCGGGCGGCAAGGTGCTGGTGGCCGACCCCGGTGTCGTGCCGACGGCCGGGCAGCCGGTGTGCCATTTCGGCGTGGTCACCGGCGAGAGCTGCGGCAACGTCGAGGCCGTCAACAACGGCTGGTTCACGATGGCCAACGGTGTGGTCAGCCAGAAGGGCGACTCGGGCGGCCCGGTGTACGTGATCACCCCCGACAACCGGGCGGTGCTGATCGGCATGTTCAACAGCACCTGGGGCCAGTATCCGGCCGCGGTGTCCTGGCAGACCGCGAGCCAACAGGCCAGCGAGGCCGTCATCTCCGCCGCATCCGCCAACGTCGGCTCCGTATCCCTGCCCTAACGCACGAGCTCGAACACCGGAATCGACGGCGCCGCGGCGCGCAACTCCTCCAGTGAGGACGTCGGCGTCAGACCGCCGACGTGTCCCTTGACCTCCCAGAACCAGCGGTCCAGGTAGCGGACGAGCAGCTCGGGCTTGACCTCGTCGGGCACCTCGGCGATCCGCACCTCGCGGCGGCGCCACCGCGGACCGACCTCGACGACGCCGGCCGCCCTTGCGTTGCGGGCCCACTGGGTGTGACCGCGCGGGGAGACGAGGTAGTCGCGACCGCCCACCGGGAGCACGTTCACCACCACGCTTCGGCGCTTGCCCGTCTTGCGGCCTCGCACCGAGAGCGCCTTAGTCCCGGCAACACTGACACCGGCCTCGGCCAGCCAGCGGAAGACGTGGTTGATGACGCGGGCGGCCCGCGTCGGTTCGTCGTAGCGCGTTGTCATCCCAGGGGACCTCCTCGATCAGAGAGCGGTGCTCTCTAACTGAGGGTGCCACCTCGCCGCGACAAAATCAAGAGCAGTGATCTCGCCTTGTGTCACACTCGGCACATGGGCAAACGGGCCGAGAGCCGGCAGCGGATCGAGGAGCAGATCATCGAGTTGGGTCGGCGTCACCTCGTGACCGACGGCGCGGCCGGGCTCTCGCTTCGGGCGATCGCCCGCGACCTCGGCATGGTGTCCTCAGCGGTGTACCGCTACGTGTCCAGCCGCGACGAACTGCTGACGCTGCTGCTGGTCGATGCATATTCCGAACTCGCCGATCACGTCGACCACGCCCGAGGCGAAGGCACACCGTGGCGCGATCAGTTACGCGCGATGGCGCACGCCGCCCGCCGATGGGCGGTCGAGGAGCCCGCCTCGTGGGCGCTGCTCTACGGCACCCCGGTGCCCGGATACCAGGCGCCCCGAGAACGCACCGTGGGCCCGGGGACCCGCGTCGTGGCTGCCTTGTTCGACGTGGTCGACGCCGGTATCGCCGCCGGTGACATCCCCTCGTCGAAAACGGTGGTCGACGAACCGTTGTCGTCGGATTTCGAGGCGTTGCGCGACGAGTTCGACTTCGGGGGCGACGACGGCGCGATCGCCAAGAGCTTCCTGGCATGGGCGGCGCTAGTCGGTGCGATCAGCCTCGAGGTGTTCGGCCAGTACGGGCCCGACACGCTGACCGATCCCGCGGCGGTCTTCGATCTGCAGATCGGCCTGCTGATCGACGCACTGCAATCAAATAAGTATTGACTTATATAAGTTGTGGCTTTAATTTGTAGGGGTGCACGCGTTCGACGTCCTCGGCGATCCGGTGCGCCGCCGGATCCTCGAGCTGTTGGCCGACGGCGAGCAGCCCGCAGGAGCCATCGCCGAGACCATCGGCGTCGAGTTCGCGATCACCCAGCCCGCGGTTTCGCAACATCTGAAAGTGTTGCGCGACAACGGGTTCACTTCGGTGCGGCCGGACGGTCAGCGCCGTCTCTACGCGGTCAACGGGGCGGCGCTGCGCGACGCCGACGAGTGGCTCGCCGGCTTCCGGCGGTTCTGGTCGCCGAAGCTCGACGCGCTCGGCACCGAGATCGCGCGCGGTAAGCGACAACGACGAAAGAAGGCAACATGACCGAGATCGACGTGGACCACCAGATCAGTGCCGTCGCACGCACCGTCGGGAAACGCACGATCGACGCCGGCGAGGCGCACGTCGTCACCATCAAGCAGACCTACGACACCGATCAGGCGGATCTGTGGGATGCCGTGACCAACATCGAGCGCATCCCGCGGTGGTTGATGCCGATCTCGGGCGACCTGAAGGTCGGTGGCAGCTATCAGTTGCACGGCAACGCCGGCGGAACGATCCTGACGTGCGACCCGCCGAAGGGCTTCACCGCCACCTGGGAGTACGGCGGCAACACCAGCTGGATCGAGGTCAGCGTCGGCGACCAGGGCGCGGACCGGGCACAGTTGGTCATCGAGCACATCGCCGTCGTCGGCGACGAGATGTCGCTGCAGTTCGGCCCAGGCGCCGTGGGCATCGGCTGGGACTCGATGGTGCTCGGGTTGGCGATGCATCTGTCCACCGGGGAGGCGGTCGACCCGGAGTTCGGGGCACAGTGGGTCACCACCGCCGAGGGTCGACGCTTTCTGGCGTTGTCCAACGACGCCTGGTACCAGGCGAACATCGCCTCCGGCGCCGACCCCGCCGCCGCGCGGGAGGCCGCCGACCGGTGCCTGAAGGCGTACTACGGCGAGGCCTGAACTAGAACACGTTCTAGCCAAGTGGACAGCCCGCGGATATTCTCGACGCGATGCTTGCCCAGACACCTGTCCAGATCGCGTGGGTGACGCGGGACCTCGAGGCCACCGAGAGCGCGCTCACCTCGATGTTGGGCGCCAAGAAGTGGGTGCGCATGCCCGGCGTCCACTTCGCCCCGGAGGCGTGCACGTACCGCGGTGAACCCGCCGACTTCGTGGCCGACATCTCGCTGAGCTACGCAGGCGACATGCAGCTCGAACTGATCGCACCGGTCTCCGGGCGCAACATCTACGCCGACTTTCTCGACACCGCGGGCCCCGGCATGCACCACATCTGCATCGAGGTCGACGACGTGGAAGCGGCACTGGCCGAACGGAAAGCCGAGGCGGTGCAGCGCGGCGTGATGCCCGGCGGCATGGAGTTCGCCTACATCGCCGCCGCCGGTGTTCCGTACCTGGAGATCGCCCACATCCCCGACGAGATCAGGGCATTCTTCGACTACATCAAACAGGAGCAGCAGTGAGCACCATTGAGATTCCCGACACCGTCGACGCCGCTGATGTCGCGTCGTGGTCCGACGAATTCGATGTCGTGGTGGTCGGATTCGGCATCGCAGGCGGGTGTGCAGCGGTCAGCGCCGCCGCCGCGGGCGCCCGGGTGCTGGTGCTGGAGAAGGCCGCCGACGCCGGCGGGACCAGCTCGATGGCCGGCGGACACTTCTATCTGGGTGGCGGGACCGCGGTGCAGCAGGCCACCGGTCATGAGGACAGCGCCGACGAGATGTACTCCTACCTCGTCGCGGTGTCGTGTGATCCGGAGCTCGAAAAGATCCGCGCCTACTGCGACGGCAGCGTCGAACACTTCAACTGGTTGGAGGACTTGGGTTTTCAGTTCGAGCGCAGCTACTACCCGGGCAAGGTGGTGGTGCCGCCGGGCACTGAAGGCCTCTCGTACACGGGCAACGAGAAGGTGTGGCCGTTCTGCGAGCAGGCCAAACCGGCACCGCGCGGCCATTCGGTGCCGGTACCCGGTGAGCTCGGGGGAGCCGCGATGGTCATCGACCTGTTGGTCAAGCGCGCCACCGAGCTCGGTGTGCAGATCCGCTACGAGACGGGAGTAACCAACCTCGTCGTCGACGACGGGTCGGTGGCCGGCGTGCGTTGGAAGCACTTCGGCGAGACGGGCGCCATCAAGGCGAAGGCGGTGATCATCGCCGCGGGCGGGTTCGCGATGAACCCCGAAATGGTCGCCGAGCTCACGCCGGCGCTCGGCCAGAAGCGCAAGACCAAGCACCATGGCGAGGTGGAGCCCTACATCCTGGGCAATCCGAACGATGACGGCCTGGGCATCCGGATGGGCATCTCGGTGGGCGGCGTCGCCAAGAACATGGATCAGCTGTTCATCACCGCGGCGGCGTATCCGCCGGAGATCCTGCTCACCGGTGTGATAGTCAACAAGTACGGCCACCGCTTCGTCGCCGAGGACTCATACCATTCGCGCACTTCGGCTTTCGTGCTCGAACAGCCTGAGCAGACGGCCTATCTCGTCGTCGACGAGGCCCACATGGAGATGCCCGAGATGCCGCTGATCAAGTTCATCGACGGTTGGGAGACCGTGGAGGAAATGGAAGCGGCGCTGGGTATTCCGCAGGGCAACCTGGTCGCGACCCTGAATCGGTACAACGAATTCGCCGCTCGCGGTGAGGATCCCGACTTCCACAAACAACCCGACTACGTCGCAGCCCAGGACACCGGCCCGTTCGCGGCGTTCGACCTGTCGCTCGGGCGCGCGATGTACTCCGGTTTCACCATGGGCGGGCTGGCGGTGTCGATCGACGGAGAGGTCCTGCGCGAGGACGGCTCCGCCGTCTCAGGCCTCTATGCGGCGGGAGCGTGCGCGTCCAACATCGCCCAGGACGGCAAGGGCTACGCCAGCGGAACCCAACTCGGCGAAGGGTCGTTTTTCGGGCGGCGGGCGGGTGAGCACGCAGCCAGGCGCGCGGGCGCACACGCCGTGGCGCGTTAGACCTTCGCCGGTTCGTCACCCTCGACGCGACCCAGTCGCCAGTCGCCGTCGCCCAGCAGCTCCAGTTCGTGGGTGTGGTGCTGTTCGACCGTGCTGCGGTGGCTCACGCTGACCAGGATGGTGTCGGGCAGTTCGGTGCGAACCAACTGGTAGAGCATGAACTCCAGGCCCTCGTCCAGGGCCGACGTGGACTCGTCGAGGAACACGGCCTTCGGTTTGGTCAACAGGATCCTGGCGAACGCGATCCGTTGCTGTTCGCCGGGGGAGAGCACCTTGGCCCAGTCGTCGACCTCGTCGAGGCGGTCCGCCAGATGCGGCAGCGCCACCTTGTGCAGCGTGTGTTTCAACGTCCTGTCATCGATCTCGCCGACTTCGTTGGGGTAGCTGACCACGGTGCGTAGATCGCCCAGCGGCACATACGGCATCTGCGAGAGGAACATCGTCTCGTTGGGCCCACACGGGCGAGTCAGTCGGCCCGAGGTGAACGGCCACAGCTGCGCAAGGCTGCGCAGCAGGGTGGTCTTGCCGCTGCCCGACTTGCCGGTGACCACCAACGAGTCACCGACCTCCAGCCGCATGTCGAGCGGTCTGATCAGTTGTCGGCCATCGGGAGTGCGGACTTCGACGGCGGAGAGTTCGACGGTGCCGTCCGCGCACGGCGCGGTGGTCAGTTCGGGCAGCGCCCGGCCCTCATCGTTGGCGACCACCAGGCCGTGCAGCCGGATGATCGCGGCCCGATAACCGGCGAACTGGTCGTAGACGTTGCGGAAGAACGACAGGCCGGCCTCGATGTTGCCGAACGCCGCCGCGGTCTGGCTCATCGCGCCGAGCGTGATCTCACCGGTGAAGAACCGGGGAAACTGCAGCAGATAGGGCGGCACGACGATGATCTGGTCCATCGACAGGTTCCAGCCGTAGAAGCCCATCATGCGGTTGATGTAGCGCTTGTAGTTGCTGACCACCGGCGCGAAGAGCCGCCGCAGCCCTGACCTTTCGGCGATCTCGCCGCGGTAGAAGGCGACCGCCTCGGACGCGTCGCGCAGGCGCACCAGCGCATAGCGGAAGGCGGCGTTGAACTTCTCGTTGTAGAACGACAGCCAGATGATCGGCCTGCCGATCCAGAACGCGAAGACCGAAGCGAGCAGCACGTACGCCAACAGAATCCAGAACATCGCCCGCGGCACGTCTCCGATGAACGGCAGCGTGAGCGTCCCCGACAGGTTCCACAGGATCGCAGTGAAGGAGACCATCGAGACGATCGCACTGATCGCGCCGAACAGCAGCGTGGCTGTCGAGGTGTTGTTGGGTGTGTTCGGCAGGCCGCCGACGCCGGCGGTGAAGATGTCGATGTCGTACTGGATGCGCTGGTCGGGGTTGTCGATGGTGTCGTCGATGAATCGGCCGCGGTAGTAGGCCTTGTCGTCCAACCAGTCACTGGTGAGCCGGTCGGTGAGCCAGACCCGCCAGGCCAACATGAACCGCTGGGTCAAGAAGAGGTCGAGCATGATCCGCGCGACGTGGATGACGGCCAGGATCGCGAAGATCATCATCGACAACCAGAACCCGTCCCTGCCGGAGTTCCGGATGGCGTCGTCGCCGGTGCCCAGGCCGGACGCCACCACCTGGAAGCTGGTCATCATGTCGTTGCCCTGGAAGGTGAACAGCACCGTCAGGCGGACCCCGATGATCACCGAGAGCAGCAGCGTGCCCAGCCACAGCCAGATCCTGACGCTCTCCGGACCCTTGAAGTAGTCGCCGGTGATCCGCCAGAACTGACGGCCCCACTCGGTGAACTTCGCGATGAGCACCAAGACGATCAGAGTGCACACCGCTGTGATCGCCCAGGCCCGGGCGATCCACACCAGCGATATCCACAGTTCACTGCCCCAGTCCAGCGTCGGGGTGAACATTCCCTCATTCACTCCGGCAAGGTACCTTCTCCGACCGCCGCAGGCGTTTCAGAGGGACCAACCACGGGCCGCGAGTCGGACAACGTGCGCTCATCGGGCGAATGTGGAGCGCAGATGGGCAGCCAGGTCCTCGGCGTCGACATGCGCCGCCACGTAACCGAGATAGCCGTCGGGCCGCACCACGAACATTGCTCGGTCGGCGCAGTGGTAGGCGCGGGCGAACTGTCCGTCTGCGTCGCGGATCAGCGGCAGCGCCGTGTCGGCGACGTCGGCGTCGGGCGCGGCGACCAGGTGCACGGTCATGCGCTCGCCCGCGACGGCGATCGCCGCTGCGGCGGCACGTTCGAAGTCCGCGACGTCGGCGGGGCCACAGCCGGCACCCGCGTACAACAGCGTGGTGTGGTCGCGGCCGAAGAGCTGGAACAACCGCAGCGGGCCGGTGACGGTATCGCGTGTCAGCCCGTTCGCGTCGTCGGCTCGTCGTCCTGCACCCGACGCGACGATCGGGCTGTCCGCGTAATCGATGAGCAACTGCGCCTCGCGGCGGATCACGTACTGCGGATCGGTCGAGTCGGCGCCGATGCCGTCGCGGGCGCTGCGCACGGTGCGCCCGACCACCTCCTCGCCGACCGGCCGGCGTTCGGCGTCGTAGCTGTCGAGCAGATCGGGCGTCGCGGCGCCCGACACCGCCAACGCCAGTTTCCAGGCCACGTTGTGGGCGTCCTGGATGCCGGTGTTCATCCCCTGCGCGCCGGTCGGCGGGTGGATGTGGGCGGCGTCGCCGGCGACGAACACCCGGCCGCACCCGTAGGCGTCGACGATGCGGTGACTGATCCGGAACACCGACGACCAACGCAGGTTGCGCGCGGTGGTCGGTTCGGGGGAGAGCCGGTCCAGGACGGCCTGGATGTGGTGCAGTTCGGGCGCGCGGGCACCCTCGAAGCCGTGCGCGACACCGTCGGCGGGCGCGCTGGCCAACTCGTCGGGCACCAGCATCGACATCCGGTACCGGCGGTGATGTTTCGAGTCCGCCCGCGCAGCGTCGGGCAGCGGTATGCACACCAGCAGATCGTCGGTGGCGCCGTCGGTCTGGTGCATCGACCGGACGGCGTAGCCGCGCGGAAGCGACCAGTCCACCTCGACGTCTCCGAGCATGTACTGCTCGGCGAACGCGCCGCCCTCGAAGGTGAGCCCCAGGGCCTTGCGTACCGTGCTGTGCGCGCCGTCCGCGCCGACGAGGTAGCCGGCCCGCACAGTGCGTTCACCGTCCCCGATCAGTGTCGCGCTCACGCCGTCGGCGTCCTGGTCGAAGCCGGTCAGTCGCCAGCCACGCTCGACGCGCACTCCGCGCGCCGCGAGTTCGTCGCGCAGGACGGCTTCGGTGGCGTACTGAGGAATCGCGACGAAGCCGAAGGGCACATCGGCGGGGACGTCGAAGTCGGCCTTCGCGACCTGTTCGCCGTTGACGTAGACCAGCTGACCGCGCATCGGGGTTGCCGCGTCGAGGATCCGTCCCAGGATGCCCATGTTCTCGAACACCTCGAGTGAGCGTGGTTGCACACCAACGGCTTTGGCGTACCGCGGCGGCTCGGGCAGCGGGTCGACGATACGGCAGTCGACGCCGCGCCTGGCCAGTTCGATGGCGGCGGTGAGACCGACCGGACCGGCGCCGGCGATCAACACTTGCGTTTCCTCGGGGTTCCTCACGCGTGGTTATGCTGCCACCATGAGCAGCGATGCGCCGGTTCCGTCGACCGTGAACGCGGGGCATCTGGTCGCGCGGCGGTTGCGGGCGAGCGGAATCGACACGGTGTTCACGCTTTCCGGCGGGCACCTGTTCTCGATCTACGACGGTTGCCGGGCGGAGGACATCCGGCTGGTCGATACCCGCCACGAGCAGACCGCCGCGTTCGCCGCCGAGGGCTGGTCCAAGGTGACCCGGGTACCGGGTGTCGCGGCGTTGACGGCCGGGCCCGGTGTCACGAACGGCATGAGCGCGATGGCCGCCGCGCAGCAGAACCAGTCACCGCTGGTGATCCTCGGCGGTCGCGCACCGGCCATGCGGTGGGGGCAGGGCAGGCTGCAGGAAATCGACCACGTCCCGTTCGTCGCGCCGTTGGCCCGCTTCGCCGCGACCGCCCAGGCGCCGGATGCCGTTGCGGCACTGGTCGATGACGCGCTGCGCGCCGCGGCCGGGACGGCGGGCGGGCCCTCGGGTGTGTCGTTCGTCGACTTTCCGATGGACCACGTGTTCAGCGAGGCCGCGGACACCCGCGCGCCAGGAGCGCTGAGCGAACCGACCGCGGTGGTGCAGGCCGACGGCGCCGCGTTGAGCGCTGCGCTTGGCCTGCTGGCCGAGGCGCAACGGCCGGTCATCATGGCCGGGACCAACGTCTGGTGGGGGCGCGCCGAGACGGCGCTGCTGAATCTGGCCGAGGCGCTGCGTATTCCGGTGCTGATGAACGGGATGGCCCGCGGCACGGTCGCCGCCGACCACCAGCTCGCGTTCTCCAGGGCGCGGTCAAAGGCGTTGAAGCAGGCAGATGTTGCGCTGGTGATCGGCGTGCCGATGGACTTTCGGCTGGGCTTCGGGGGTGTGTTCGGCGCAGATACCGCGCTGATCGCCGTCGACCGATGCGCCCCGGATCGACCGGCCCCACGACCGGTCGCCGCCGGCCTGTACGGCGACATCAGCGCCACGCTGTCCGCCCTGTCGACGGCCGGCGCCAACTCTCACGAACCCTGGATCGCCGACCTGCGTGCCACCGAGACCGCGATACGTGCCTCCGAGGCCGATGAACTGCGCGACGACCGCACGCCGCTGCACCCCATGCGCGTGTACGCCGAGATCAGCGCCATGCTCGACCGCGACGCGATCGTGGTGGTCGACGCAGGCGACTTCGGCTCCTATGCCGGCCGCGTCATCGACAGCTACGTGCCCGGCGCCTGGCTCGACAGCGGCCCGTTCGGCTGCCTGGGTTCCGGACCGGGCTACGCCCTGGCCGCCAAGCTGGCCCGGCCCGATCGCCAGGTGATCCTGCTCCAGGGCGACGGGGCGTTCGGGTTCTCGGGTATGGAGTGGGATACGTTGGTGCGTCACGGGATTCAGGTCGTTTCGGTGATCGGCAACAACGGTGTCTGGGCGCTGGAGAAGCACCCGATGGAGGCGATCTACGGCTATTCGGTGGTGGCCGACCTGCGGCCGGGCACCCGATATGACGAGGTCGTGACCGCGCTCGGCGGACACGGCGAGTTGGTGTCGGCGCCCGCCGAACTGCGACCCGCCCTCGAGCGCGCCTTCTCCTCGGCGCTGCCCGCGGTGGTGAATGTGCTGACCGATCCGACGGTGGCCTACCCCCGTCGCTCCAACCTGGCATAGCCCTATTTCCGCGAGCGCGCGTGTTTGCGCACGAAACGCCGCCAAATCTCAGCACTTTGCGCACCCTCACACCGCAGCGAACGCGACGAAAATCGCTCGACCCGTTCGGCGTTCGGGCCATGCTGAACTCATGGAGGTGCACATTCACAATTCCGCCGACGAGTTCCGCACAATCGCCGAACCGGTGTACCGGCGCGACCCGGTCGCCAACACCGTCGAGCTGACGGTCCTCGCCGCGGCGATCCCCGACGACACCCTGCTGATGTCGGTGTGGCAGAACTCGGACGTCGTCGCTGTCGCGATGCAAACACCGTCATACCCGTTGGTGTGCAACGGTATTCCGATAGATTGCGCCGACGTCGTCGCCGGCGATCTCCTAAGGAGGCGACCCGATCTGACCGGGGTGCGCGGGCTTCGTCAGGTCGCGGTCGCAATCGCCGACGCCTGGCAGTCGCACGGCGGGCATCCGGGCAGCGTCACGCTCGAAGAGCGGCTCTACCGGCTGGGGATCCTGCGGTCGCCGACCGGCGTTGCAGGAGCGCCACGATGGGCCGACGAGGCCGATCGCGCCCTCCTGACCGATTGGATGGAGCGCTTTTTCGGCGAGACGTTCGGCCACCCCCGCGACGGCGCCGCGAGGGCTCGCTTCGTCGACGCCGCTGCCGTCCGGGGCGGCCGGTTCCTGATGTGGGACGTCGACGGCACACCGGTCAGCACGGCGCTGCTGCATGCGCCGGTGGCGGGGGTGTCGCGCATCGGCCCGGTCTTCACACCGGCGGAGCACCGGGCCCATGGCTACGGCTCGGCCGTCACCGCCGCGGCCTGCCAGGCCTCGCTGGAGCGCGCCGACGCGGCGGTGGTGCTGTTCACCGATCGTGCCAACCCGACCTCGAACGCGATCTATCGAAAGATCGGCTTCGAGTCGGTGTGCGATTTCGCGCGCATCGACTTCCGTACGGTCGACCCACCCTGTGGGCCCGCACGTGAGTAGGGGACGTGCGCAGACTGCTGCCGAAATGCGGCGTCGCGAAGCGGGCACGCGCGCCCGCGGCCAGGAGCGCAGCGCGTACGGTAGCGGTGTGGCAAAGACGAAGACCCGCACTTCAGGTCGTGTCAGCAATAAGTTCTGGAAGCTGCTCGGCGCCAGCACCGACCGGAGCCAGGCGCAATCGATGGCGCAGGTGCGCAACTCGGCGGACTTCGACGAGAAGGCCGCGGCGCTCGACGACGAAAAGCTGGCCAAGGCCGCCAAGTTGCTCAACCTCGACGACCTCGCCGAGTCGAGCGACATCCCGCAGTTTCTGGCGATTGCCCGCGAGGCCGCCGAGCGCAAAACCTCGCTGCGGCCATTCGACGTTCAGCTTCTGGGTGCCCTGCGCATGCTCGCGGGCGACGTGGTCGAGATGGCCACCGGTGAAGGCAAGACGCTCTCGGGTGCGATCGCAGCGGCCGGTTACGCCCTGGGCGGGCGCAGTGTGCACGTCATCACGATCAACGACTACCTCGCGCGCCGCGACGCCGAATGGATGGGCCCGCTTCTGGAGGCGCTGGGCCTGACCGTCGGCTGGATCACCGAGAGTTCGACGGCCGAGGAGCGCCGCGCGGCCTACCAGTGCGACGTCACCTACGCCTCGGTGAACGAGATCGGGTTCGACGTGCTGCGCGACCAGTTGGTCACCGACGTCGCCGATCTGGTCTCGCCGAACCCCGACGTCGCGCTGATCGACGAGGCCGACTCGGTGTTGGTCGACGAGGCGTTGGTGCCGCTGGTGTTGGCCGGCACCACCCACCGCGAGACCCCCAAGGTCGAGATCATCCGCATGGTCGGGGAACTCACCCCCGGCGTCGACTACGACACCGACACCGACAGCCGCAACGTCCATCTCACCGAGATCGGCGCCCAGAAGATGGAAGCCAAACTCGGCGGCATCGACCTGTACTCCGAGGAGCACGTCTCGGGCACGCTGACCGAGATCAACGTGGCGCTGCACGCCCACGTCCTGCTGCAACGCGACGTGCACTACATCGTCCGCGACGACGCCGTGCACCTGATCAACGCCTCGCGCGGCCGCATCGCGCAGCTGCAGCGCTGGCCCGACGGCCTGCAGGCCGCGGTCGAGGCCAAGGAGGGCATCGAGACCACCGAAACCGGCGAGGTGCTCGACACCATCACGGTCCAGGCGCTGGTGAACCGGTACGCGACGGTGTGCGGTATGACCGGCACCGCGCTGGCGGCCGGCGAACAGCTGCGCCAGTTCTACAAGCTCGGCGTGTCACCGATCGAACCGAACAAGCCGAACATCCGCGAGGACGAGCCCGACCGGGTGTACGTCACCGTGGCCGCCAAGAACGACGCGGTCGTCGAGCACATCAAGGAGGTTCACCAGACCCGCCAGCCGGTGCTCGTCGGCACGCGCGACGTCGCGGAATCCGAAGAGCTGCACGAGAAGCTGGTCAAGGCCGGTGTTCCCGCGGTCGTGCTGAACGCCAAGAACGACGCCGAAGAGGCCGCGGTGATCGCCGAGGCCGGCACGCTGGGCAGCGTCACGGTGTCCACGCAGATGGCAGGCCGGGGTACCGACATCAGGCTCGGGGGCTCAGACGAGGCCGACCACGATGAGGTCGCCGAACTCGGCGGGCTGCACGTCATCGGCACCGGCCGCCACCACACCGAGCGATTGGACAACCAGTTGCGAGGCCGCGCCGGGCGCCAGGGCGATCCCGGCTCGTCGGTGTTCTTCTCGAGCTGGGAAGACGACGTCGTCGTCGCGCATCTGGAACCCAACAAGCTGCCGATGGAGACCGACGAGGACGGCCGCGTCGTCAGCCCCAAGGCCGCCAGCCTGCTCGACCACGCACAGCGCGTCGCCGAAGGCCGGATGCTGGACATCCACGCCACCAACTGGCGCTACAACCAGCTGATCGCCCAGCAGCGCTCGATCATCGTCGAACGACGAAACACCTTGCTGCGCACGCCCACAGCGCGCGAGGAGCTCGCCGAGCTGTCGCCGAAACGTTACGAGGAGGTCGTCGAACGGCTGGGTGAGGAGAAGCTGGAGACGATCTGCCGGCTGATCATGCTCTACCACCTCGACCGGGGCTGGGCCGACCACCTGGCGTACCTGGCCGACATCCGCGAGAGCATCCATTTGCGGGCGCTGGGCAACCAGACCCCGATCGACGAGTTCCACCGCATGGCCGTCGACGCGTTCGCATCGCTGGCCGCCGACGCGATAGAGGCGGCCCAGCAGACATTTGAAACCGCGCCGTCGATCGAGGACGAGCCGGGCGTGGACCTGTCGAAGCTGGCCC
Source organism: Mycobacterium sp. 852014-52144_SCH5372336 (assembly GCF_001665615.1). NCBI lineage: Bacteria > Bacillati > Actinomycetota > Actinomycetes > Mycobacteriales > Mycobacteriaceae > Mycobacterium > Mycobacterium sp. 852014-52144_SCH5372336. Next base: position 103,300 of record NZ_LZSW01000065.1, on the reverse strand, counting down.
GGCCGACCTCGACGTGGACGTACATGGTGCACGACAACCCACTGGCCGACGACTCGCTTTCGGCGCTGAGCCTGCCGGGCGTGTTCCGCTAGGTTTAGCCCATGACCGAGGCGCATGGCCAGGTGCCTTCGCCGCCGGAGGGGGCGGGTCAGGCCCGCGACCGGGTGCTCACCGTGCCCAACGTGCTCAGCGCGGTGCGACTGGTACTGGTGCCGGTCTTCCTGTGGCTGCTGCTCGTGGTGCATGCCAACGCCTGGGCGGTGGCCGTGCTGATGTTCAGCGGGTTCTCCGACTGGGCCGACGGCAAGATCGCCCGGCTGGTCGACAACCAGTCATCGCGGCTGGGGGAGCTGCTCGATCCCGCCGTGGACCGCATCTACATGCTGACGGTCCCGATCGCCATGGGGCTGCACGGGTCGCTGCCGTGGTGGATCGTGCTCACCTTGATCGGGCGTGACGCCGTGCTGGCCGCGACGCTGCCGCTGCTGCGCAGCCGTGGCCTGACCGCGCTGCCGGTCACCTACATCGGCAAGGCCGCCACGTTCGCGTTGATGTCGGGTCTGCCGCTGATCCTGTTGGGGCAGTGGGACGCCACGTGGAGCCGGGTGGTGCTGGCCATCGGGTGGGGCTTTCTGATCTGGGGTCTGCTGATGTACCTGTGGTCAGGGGTGCTTTACCTGATCCAGGTGGGCATGGTGGTGCGCCAACTGCCGAAGGTGTCGCGATGACGCAGAGTTTCCGCAACACACTCGGTGGCTATGACCCGGAGTCGGGCCGCAACGCTCACGAGGCGAACCGGCCGACCAAGATTCCGGTGCCGTCGCTGCTGCGGTCGCTGTTGACCGATCACCTCGATCCGGGGTACGCCGCGTCCGCCGAGGCGAAGGCCGCCGGCCGCGAGCGGCCGAAGTGGCAACAGTGGGCCTGGCAGCTGGCGGGTGCCTTGCTGCTGGTGGTGGTGTTCGCCGCCGCGGTGGCCCAGGCGCGCGCGACCGCACCCGGTGTCCAGGAGACGCAGCATGTGCTTGCGGGCAGCGTGCGGACGGCGCAGGCCGACACCACCGCGGCCGCCGAGCGCCGGGACACGCTGGCGGCCGAGGTCGACGACGAACGCCGCAGGCGCCTGGAGGGCGACGCACGCGGCCAGCAGTTGCTCAGCCGCCTCGACGAGGCGAGCTTCGCCGCCGCGGCCACGCCCGTGATCGGGCCCGGGCTGACGATCACCGTCACCGACCCGGGCGCGTCGTCGGCCAACCTGAGCGACGTGTCCAAGGAACGGGTCCCGGGCAGCAGGCAGGTGATTCTCGACCGCGACCTGCAACTGGTCGTCAACTCGTTGTGGGTCAGCGGCGCCGAAGCGCTGTCGGTCGGCGGTGTGCGGATCGGCCCCAATGTCACTATCCGACAGGCGGGCGGCGGCATCCTGGTCGACAATCAACCGATCAGCAGCCCTTATGTCGTCCTCGCGATCGGACCGCCGCACGCGATGCAGGAGGTGTTCGATCGCAGCCCGGGCCTGCAGCGGCTGCGGCTGCTGGAGGCCTCCTACGGTGTCGGGGCGAGCGTGAGCACCGGCGACGGGTTGCAGCTGCCCGCAGGCTCGGTCCGAGAATTGAACTTCGCCAAGCAGATTGGGCAATGACACGAACATGAAGTCAGACACATGATCGGAATCGCCGCACTGATCGTGGGCGTGGTGCTCGGCCTGGTGTTTCACCCCGACGTGCCCGAGTTCGTCCAGCCCTACCTGCCGATCGCGGTCGTCGCTGCGCTCGACGCAGTCTTCGGCGGCCTGCGCGCGTACCTGGAGCGCATCTTCGACTCGAAGGTGTTCGTGGTGTCGTTCGTGTTCAACGTGTTGGTCGCCGCGCTGATCGTCTACCTCGGCGACCAGTTGGGGGTCGGCACGCAGTTGTCGACGGCGATCATCGTCGTGCTCGGAATCCGGATCTTCGGCAACGCAGCCGCTTTGCGCCGCAGGTTGTTCGGCGCGTGATGACGAGGCATGCCCATGAATGAGCACACACCGCAGCATTCCCTACCCGATGACAACGACGACCGTCGCGCCGGCGGCGGCCGCCACGAACTGCCACCCGACGAGCCGTCTCAGGCCATCGGCGATCTACGCGCGGGCGGAATCGCCGGGGAGATGCGGAGGGGCCGCTCCCAGGTGGTGTTCGGGGCGCTGGCCGTGGTGCTGTGCGTACTGCTCGGTGTGGCGATCGTGACCCAGGTTCGACAGAACGAGTCCGGTGACTCGCTCGAGACCGCCCGGCCCGCTGACCTGTTGGTGCTGCTGGACTCGCTGCAACAGCGGGAGGCTGCGCTGAACACCGAGGTGAACGATCTGCAGCGCACGCTGGCGCAATTGCAGGCGTCCGGCAGCAGCGACCAGGCCGCCATCGAGAACGCCCAGGCCCGGCTCGCCGCGCTGTCCATCCTGATCGGCACCGTGCCCGCGACCGGCCCCGGTGTGACGTTGACCATCACCGACACCGCGCCCGGGGTGCCCGCCGAAACGCTGCTCGACGTGATCAACGAACTGCGCAACGCCGGCGCCGAGGCAATGGAGATCCGCGGTGGGGGAGCCGACGCGCAGACCGCGGTGCGCGTCGGCGTCGACACCTGGGTCGTCGGCAACCCGGGCGCCCTGGTGATCGACGACGTCACCATGAGCCCCCCGTATTCGGTTCTGGCCATTGGCGATCCGCCCACCCTGGCCGCGGCCATGACCATTCCCGGCGGCGCCATGGACAGTGTCGAACGGGTCGGCGGCAGCATGGCTGTGCAGCAGTCCGACCGCGTCGACGTGACCGCCTTGCGGCAACCGAAACAGCGCCAATACGCTCAGCCAGTCAAATAAGGGTCAGTTGCCAACCCGGGCCGAACCGCTGAACAACGAGGAGCGCCGTGAGCGAAATCCCAGCCGACCTGCACTACACCGAAGAACACGAGTGGGTGTTGCGCACCGGCGACGACACCGTGCGCGTCGGTATCACCGATTACGCCCGGTCGGCGCTCGGTGACGTGGTGTTCGTCCAGCTGCCCGACGTCGGTGCCGAGGTGACTGCCGGCGAGTCGTTCGGCGAGGTGGAGTCCACCAAGTCGGTGTCGGACCTCTACGCCCCCGTCACCGCGAAAGTCGTTGCGGTCAACGGTGATCTCGAGGGGAGTCCGCAGCTCGTTAACTCCGATCCCTATGGGGAGGGTTGGCTGGTCGAGCTGCAGGCCGATCCCGCCGCCCTGGAGCAGGGGCTGGGCACACTGCTGGACGCCGACGGCTACCGCAGCACAGTGAGCGAGTGACGGGTTGTTAGGGTTTTGCAGACCGGACGCCAACTAGGGCGGATCCGGCGGTGGTGGGCACAATCGCGCTCGCCGCGCGGTACGGTCGACATCAGACGCGGTATCGCCACAGCAGCCAGTTAGGAGCAGCGGGTGACGGAAAACGACCAGAACTCTGGGACCGACCAGACGTCTGACGAAGTCACCGTGGAAACGACGTCCGTCTTCCGCGCCGACTTCCTCAACGAACTGGACGCCCCGGCCACGGCTGGCACCGAGGGCGCCGTTTCGGGCGTCGAAGGTCTGCCCGCCGGATCGGCGCTGCTGGTCGTCAAGCGCGGGCCGAACGCGGGATCGCGGTTCCTGCTCGACCAGCCCACCACGTCGGCCGGTCGGCATCCCGACAGCGACATCTTCCTCGACGACGTCACGGTGAGCCGCAGGCATGCCGAGTTCCGCCTCGAAAGCGGCGAGTTCCAGGTGGTCGACGTCGGCAGCCTCAACGGCACCTACGTCAACCGCGAACCGGTGGACTCGGCGGTGCTGGCCAACGGCGACGAGGTGCAGATCGGGAAGTTCCGCCTGGTGTTCCTCACCGGCCCGAAGAACGACGACAGCGGTCAGGGCGGGTAGTGGTCGACCAACGCATGCGCGAAGAGTAACGATGGGCGCACCCGACACTCCCGCGCTCACTGGGATGTCGATCGGAGCGGTCCTCGATCTGCTGCGACCGGACTTCCCGGACGTGACCATTTCCAAGATCCGGTTCCTGGAGGCCGAAGGCCTGGTCACCCCCGAGCGCACCGCGTCGGGTTATCGGCGGTTCACCGCGTACGACTGCGCACGTCTGCGGTTCATCCTCACCGCCCAGCGCGACCAGTACCTGCCGCTGAAGGTGATCAAGGCACAGCTCGACGCACAGCCCGACGGCGAGCTGCCCCAGAACGGATCGGCATACGGCGTACCGCGTTTGGTTCCGGTGTCCTCAGACGGCACAGACGGCGCCGACGCTCCCGGGGGTGCGGCGGCGGTGGCCCCGACGCAGGTGCGCCTGTCGCGGGAGGATCTGCTGGCCCGCTCGGGCGTCGGAGAAGAACTGCTGGGCGCGCTCGTCAAGGCCGGCATCATCACGCCCGGACGAGGCGGATTCTTCGACGAGCATTCCGTGGTGATCGCCCAGTGCGCCCGCGCTCTGGAGGACTACGGCGTCGAGCCCCGGCACCTGCGGGCGTTCCGGTCGGCGGCCGATCGGCAGTCCGATCTGATCGCCCAGATCGCGGGGCCGATCGTCAAGGCCAACAAGGCAGGCGCCCGCGACCGGGCCGACGACCTGGCACGTGAAGTGGCGGCCTTGGCGATCACATTGCACACATCGTTGATCAAGTCGGCTGTGCGCGACGTACTGGATCGCTGAGGATTAGACTCGAAGCGATGGCTATGAAGCTCGCTTCTTCGGTGCGGAGGGCAGACACAGATGGGTGAGGTTCGTGTGGTCGGCATTCGCGTGGAGCAGCCGCAGAACCAGCCGGTCCTGCTGCTGAGGGAGTCCAACGGCGACCGGTATCTGCCCATCTGGATCGGCCAGTCGGAGGCCGCCGCGATCGCGCTCGAACAGCAGGGCGTCGAGCCGGCCCGGCCGCTGACACACGATCTGATTCGAGATGTCATTGCCGCGCTTGGTCATTCGCTCAAAGAGGTGCGCATCGTCGACCTGCAGGAGGGCACCTTCTACGCCGACCTGATCTTCGACCGCGACATCAAGGTCTCGGCGCGTCCGTCGGATTCCGTGGCGATCGCGCTGCGGGTCGGGGTGCCGATCTACGTCGAGGAAGCGGTGCTGGCGGAGGCCGGGCTGATCATTCCCGACGAGAACGACGACGAAGCGGCGGGCGCGGTGCGCGAGGACGAGGTCGAGAAGTTCAAGGAGTTTCTCGACAGCGTCTCACCGGACGACTTCAAGGCCACCTAGAGGCGGCCGACGTCCTGCGGGTTTGTCACGGAAACGTCTCGTCGCTTCGACACGCGGCGCAGGGTTTCCCCATCGGCGAATCGGGCAGCCATACTTTGGGGGCCGGACCACTGATGGGCAGTCCGCGGACGGCGAGAAGCGTATGCTCGACACACTCGGGCTTGGCAGATGTGTGCCCCACGCAGGTCACAGAGGCGGGTTCGATCGGCGAGAGGAATCTGGAAGTGGGAGACACGCCACGTCAGGAGCAGCTGGACCTCACCGCTGCCAGCGGCCCCGCGGATTCGGAACTGACCACCACCCCGGAGCCGGCTGGAGAACCCGTCCAAGCCGGGCTGTTCCCCGACAACTCCGTTCCCGACGAGCTCGTCGGCTACCGCGGCCCCAGCGCCTGCCAGATCGCCGGCATCACCTACCGCCAGCTCGACTACTGGGCTCGGACGTCGCTGGTCGTACCGTCCATCCGCAGCGCGGCAGGCTCGGGCAGCCAGCGGCTGTACTCGTTCAAGGACATCCTGGTCCTCAAGATCGTCAAACGCCTGCTCGATACCGGTATCTCGCTGCACAACATCCGCGTCGCCGTCGACCACCTACGCCAGCGCGGGGTTCGCGATCTGGCCAACATCACGCTGTTCTCCGACGGCACCACGGTCTACGAGTGCACGTCGGCCGAAGAGGTCGTCGACCTGCTGCAGGGCGGCCAAGGCGTGTTCGGCATCGCGGTTTCGGGTGCGATGCGGGAGTTGACCGGCGCTATCGCCGATTTCCCCGGTGAGCGCGCCGACGGCGGCGAGTCGATCGCGGCGCCCGAGGACGAGTTGGCCTCGCGGCGTAAGCACCGCGACCGCAAGATCGGCTGAGATTCCGGCCACGCACCCGCACGCTGTCGAGGTCAGCGCCTCTGACGGTAAACTCGTCAACGCATCGCGCTTGTGCGGGAGAGTTTCGTGGCGGCCAGTCACGGACGCCGAAGGAGCAACACCTCTCCGTCAACCTCTCAGGCACCCAGGACCGCACGAGACCCCGATGCCTCTGGAAAGCGGTGAGCTCCGGTCGGGTCCGCCCGGCCGCCCTCGCCCGCCCATGGGGAAAGGCGCATCTCGCACCGTCGTGAGCGCCGAATCTCTCAGGCGCCCGCAGCGGGTCGACGACAGAGGGGGAGGAACCCAGCGGTCCTCTGCCTGCACGCGTCTGGAGTAGCCCGAGTGTTCGATCACCATCAGCCCAATTTCGCCGACCGCCACATCGGACCGGATGCCGACGCCGTCGCCACCATGCTCGAGACGATCGGAGTCTCCTCGCTCGACGAACTCGCCGAGAAGGCGCTGCCGTCGGGCATCCTCGACGCGCTGTCGGCCGACGGTTTGGCCCCGGGGCTCGACCGGCTGCCCGCGGCCGCCTCCGAGGACGAGGCGCTGGCCGAACTGCGCGCGCTCGCCGACGTGAACACCGTGGCCGTGTCGATGATCGGCCAGGGCTACTACGACACGCTGACCCCGCCGGTGTTGCGCCGCAACATCCTTGAAAACCCCGCCTGGTACACCGCCTACACCCCGTATCAGCCGGAGATCAGCCAGGGCCGCCTCGAGGCGCTGCTCAACTTCCAGACCATGGTGACCGATCTGACCGGGCTCGAGGTCGCCAACGCGTCCATGCTCGACGAGGGCACGGCGGCCGCCGAGGCGATGACGCTGATGCACCGCGCAGTGCGCGGGCCGTCGAACCGGCTGGCCGTCGACGCCGACCTGTTCCGCCAGAGCGCCGCGGTGCTGGCCACCCGCGCCGAACCGCTCGGCATCGAGATCGTCACCGCCGATCTGACCCGGGGACTGCCCGACGGCGACTTCTTCGGCGTCATCGCTCAACTGCCGGGAGCCAGTGGCGCCGTCGTGAACTGGAGCGAGCTCGTCGCCCAAGCCCATGACCGCGGTGCTTTGGTCGCGATCGGTGCGGACCTGCTGGCGTTGACGCTACTCACCCCGCCCGGTGAGATCGGCGCCGATGTCGCGTTCGGAAGCACCCAGAGATTCGGTGTGCCAATGGGTTTCGGTGGACCCCACGCCGGATATCTGGCCGTGCACGCCAAGCACGCGCGCCAGCTGCCGGGCCGGCTTGTCGGGGTGTCGCTCGATGCCGACGGCGCGCCGGCGTACCGGCTGGCGTTGCAGACCCGCGAACAGCACATCCGCCGCGACAAGGCCACCAGCAACATCTGCACCGCGCAGGTGCTGCTGGCGGTGATGGCCGCGATGTACGTCAGCTACCACGGCGCCGACGGCCTGACCGGGATCGCCCGCCGGGTGCACCAGCGGGCGCGTGCGGTGGCGGCCGGGTTGACGGCAGCCGGGGTCGAGGTCGTGCACCGCGAGTTCTTCGACACCGTTCTGGCCAGGGTGCCCGGCCGGGCAGCGGCGGTGCGCGAGGCCGCCAAGACACGCGGCATCAACGTCTGGCTGGTCGACGACGACCACGTCTCGGTGTCCAGTGACGAGGCGACCACCGCTGCGCATGTCGAGGCGGTGCTGTCGGCCTTCTCGGCGACGCCGGTCGATTCGGAGTTCGACGGCCCCGGCATCGCGACGCGCACCTCGGAGTTCCTCACCCATCCGGCGTTCACGCGGTACCGCACCGAAACCGAGATGATGCGCTACCTGCGGTCGCTGGCCGACAAGGACATCGCCTTGGACCGCAGCATGATTCCGCTCGGATCGTGCACGATGAAGCTCAACGCGGCCGCCGAGATGGAGCCGATCACCTGGCCGGAGTTCGCGCGCCAGCATCCGTTCGCACCCGCATCCGACACCCCGGGGCTGCGGAAGCTGATCGCCGACCTGGAGCAGTGGCTGATCGACATCACCGGATACGACGCGGTGTCGCTGCAGCCCAACGCGGGCTCGCAGGGCGAGTACGCCGGCCTGCTGGCGATCCAGGCGTATCACGCCCAGCGCGGTGAGCCCGACCGGAACGTCTGCCTCATTCCGTCCAGCGCGCACGGCACCAATGCGGCCTCGGCGGCGCTGACGGGCATGCGTGTCGTGGTGGTGGCGTGCCGACCCAACGGCGACGTCGACCTCGACGACCTGCGCGCGAAGGTGAGCGAGCACGCGGATCGACTGTCGGCCTTGATGATCACGTACCCGTCGACGCACGGGGTGTACGAGCACGACATCGCCGACATCTGCGCGGCGGTCCACGACGCGGGCGGTCAGGTATACGTCGACGGCGCCAACCTCAACGCGCTCGTCGGCCTGGCCCGGCCCGGCCGCTTCGGCGGCGACGTCAGCCACCTCAACCTGCACAAGACGTTCTGCATCCCGCACGGGGGCGGCGGCCCCGGCGTCGGCCCGGTCGCGGTGCGCGCGCACCTGGCGCCGTACCTGCCCGGCCATCCGCTCGCCGAGGAGCTACCGGACACCTACACGGTGTCGGCGGCGCCGTACGGGTCGGCGTCGATCCTGCCGATCAGTTGGGCCTACATCCGGATGATGGGCCCAGGCGGGTTGCGCGCCGCCTCGCTGACCGCCATCGCGTCGGCCAACTACATCGCGCGTCGCCTCGACGAGTACTACCCGGTGCTCTACACCGGCGAGAACGGCATGGTCGCCCACGAGTGCATCCTCGACCTGCGCACCATCACCAAGCAGACCGGCGTGACCGTCGACGATGTGGCAAAACGACTGGCGGACTACGGTTTCCACGCACCCACCATGAGTTTCCCGGTGGCGGGCACGCTGATGGTCGAGCCCACCGAGAGCGAAAGCCTCGCCGAGGTCGACGCGTTCTGCGAGGCGATGATCGCGATCCGCGCTGAGATCGACAAGGTCGGCGACGGCACCTGGCCCGCCGAGGACAACCCGCTGCGCAACGCACCGCACACCGCGGAGTCCCTGCTGATCGACGATTGGAAGCACGCTTACACCCGCGAGCAGGCGGCCTATCCGCTGGGCAAGAACTACCGCCCGAAAGTGTGGCCGCCGGTGCGTCGCATCGACGGTGCGTACGGCGACCGCAACCTGGTCTGCTCGTGCCCGCCCGTCGAGGCCTTCGCGTAACCACCCAACTGCCCGCCGAACGTGGGTTACCCGCACGCCAAACGCGAGAAAAGTGTGCCGGTAACCCACGTTCGGCAACTAGGGGCGCGGCGTGTGAGCCGGGTCGTCGCCGGGCGCTAACCGAGGAAGTTCGCGATCGCCGCCGTCAGTTCGGGGGAGTCGGAGCTGGCGAGGTTCTGGTAGCTGCCGCCGCTGATCTCGGCAACCGCCTCCCAGGTTGCGCGATCGGAGTCCGACCCGAAGTCGATGACGTTGACGGCCACCGGCTTGGCATCGTCGAATGCGCCGCGGATGTACTGCTGCAACCCTTCTCCGTTGAGGGTCTGGTCGGTGTGCGGCCCGGTGGTGATCACCAGGACCGAATTCTCCTGTCCTTCGCGGAAGTTCGCCATCGCTTCGGTGTAGACCAGCCGCAGCGTGGTGAACGAGACCGCACCCCCTCCGGAGGCGGACTGTTGGTCCAGTGCTGACGTCAACGCCGCCGAGCGGGGCTGGCCGTCGACTTGGTCGCTCAGCGGTCCGGTGCTCACCTCCGAACGGCCCGCGGTTCCGTCGAACGTCCACAGGCCCACCGCCGACGAGGCCGGCAACGCCTGCAACCGGGCGTTCAGCGCGGCAACGACGTTCTGCAGCCGAGACCGTCCGCCTTCGTCGGTGGGCATCGACTGGTCGAGCATGATCGTCACCGCCGGGTTGGCCGCCGGGGCGGTCAGCGCGTTGGCCAGTTGCGCGCGTGTCTGGTCGTCGCCCACCGACATTGGAGCAGGCACCGGCCCGAAGTCCACGACGTCGCTGTCGGGCAGCGTTCCGCCTTCGGTGCGGAAACCGGCCTTGGCCAACTCCGCGAGCTGTTCGGGTTTGCGCATGAACCGGGCGAATTCGCTGGCCGCGCTCTTCTGTTCCTGCGACAGCCAATCGCCCGACACCAACACGGCCGGGTAATCGGCCACCGCCGCGGGACCGGGCGGCAGCCATCCCGAGACCACGCCGGCGGCATTGGGCAGACCGGCGCTGCGCTGATACAGCTGCTGTTCGGTGATGGCGACGGCGTGCACGGGAGCCGCCGCCGGATCGGATGCCTTGACCAGCGCGTCGAACGCCGTCGAGGTCTTCTTGTCCGGCAGCTGCGGTTGACCCGCCACGACGGTGTTCACCGCGCGTATGCCCTCACTGGCCGGCGCACCGGCGGGCACCGACGCGGCCGCGATCGCCTCCGCGGCGAGATACGACGCATCGCTGTCGCCGCTCAGTGGCAGCGCCAGCCGCAGCGCGCCCCAGCCGGCCAGATTCAGTCCGTCCAATGACGACGGATTGCTCTGTAATGCCGGAATGGTCGACCAGTTCTGTTGCGCCAGAGCGTTCTTCAACTCCGGCCGAACGGCCAGCACCACCGGCGACGTGGCCAGTGACCGGCTGTCGATGATCGCCTGCGCGCCCGACGAGGCCTCGAGCCGCGCCGCCGACACCGAGCTGCCCGGCACCCACAGCGCGGGACGATCGCCCAACTCTTGAGGCCACGCCTCGGTGAAACCGTTGACCACCTGGTCGGATTCGGCCGGTTTGACGCCGACCTTCACGCATTTGTCGGCCACCGGGGCGGCGGTCTCGTTGTACCGGTTCGCCAGCGACTGGATCGGCTCGGCGATGTTCGGGTCGACCACCACCGCGACGGACAGCTCACCGTCGACGCACCGCGCGGCGGCCTGATCGGTGCGGTCGGACAAGGCGTCACCGAAGAATCGCCACAGGATGACCGCGCCGACGAGCACAACGACCGCGACCAGGGCGGCGATGACGCCGACGCTGACACCACGCCTGCCCGGGGTGACCGCGCGATGGCTACCGGTCCACTCACCGCCCTCCCACTCACCGCTGTGCGCCGGGCCCGAGCGCGGCTGGACTCCCGGCGGGGGAGTCGATGCGCCGGTCTCGGGCTCCGAATAGTCGCGTTCGAAATCCGAGTAACCAGGGTCCTCCGGACCATCCGCATAATCGGGACGGTCGACGTCGCCGTACTCGGAGCCGTAACCTGCGTCATAGCTTCCGGGTCCCGGTTCCGGACGATCGCCGAGATAGCCGAAGCGTTCGGTCTCCGACTCGTCGTGACGATCGCCGAAATCCCCGCCTGCCGAATCTTCGGGATCCGGTTTACTGTGCCTGCCCACTTCCGCCCTCTACTTGCGACGCCGACCGGTCACCGGATCACGCACCGCCGTGTTCGGCCTTGTACTCGCGGCGGCGGCGATGCAGGATCGGCTCGGTGTAGCCGTTGGGTTGTTCGGCGCCCGAGAGGATCAACTCCTGCGCGGCCTGAAATGCGATGTTGTGGTCCGGATCCGTTGCCATCGGCTTGAATTCGGGATCCTGCTCATTCTGCTTGTCGACGATTGCGGCCATCCGCTTGAGGCTGGCCACCACATCGTCGGGCGTGATGACGCCGTGGCGCAGCCAGTTCGCCAGCAGCTGACTCGAAATGCGCAGCGTCGCACGGTCTTCCATCAGCGCGACGTTGTGGATGTCGGGCACCTTCGAGCAGCCGACACCCGCGTCGATCCAGCGCACCACGTAGCCGAGGATCGACTGGCAGTTGTTGTCGACCTCTTCGCGGATCTCCTCGGGCGCCCACGCCAGCTCCTTGGCCAGCGGCACGGCCAGCAGCTGTTCGACCCTGGTGCGCTTCTCGCCTTCGAGGTCCTTGTGCACCGCGTACACGTCGACCTCGTGGTAGTGCATGGCGTGCAGGGTGGCCGCGGTCGGCGACGGCACCCACGCGGTGGTGGCACCGGCCTTGGGCTGGCCGATCTTCTGCTCGACCATGTCGGCCATCAGGTCGGTCATCGCCCACATGCCCTTGCCGATCTGGGCCTTGCCGGAGAAACCGGTCGCCAGCCCGATGTCGACGTTCTGGTCCTCGTAGGCCTGGATCCACTGGGTGCTCTTCATCGCGCCCTTGCGGATCATCGGGCCGGCTTCCATCGAGGTGTGGATCTCGTCGCCGGTGCGGTCGAGGAAGCCGGTGTTGATGAACACCACCCGGTCGGCGGCGGCCTTGATGCAGGCCTTCAGGTTGACGGTGGTGCGGCGCTCCTCGTCCATGATGCCGACCTTGAGGGTGTTGGCGGGCAACCCGAGCACATCCTCGACGCGGCCGAACAACTCGACGGTGTAGGCCACCTCGTCGGGGCCGTGCATCTTGGGCTTGACGATGTACACCGAGCCGGTGCGGCTGTTGACCAGCGGGCCGTTGCCGTCTCCGGACTTCAGGCCGTGGATCGCGACGAGGCTGGTGAACAGCGCGTCCTGGATGCCTTCGAAGACCTCGACCTCTTGGCCGTTGGCGTCCGTCCGCACGATCGCGTCGTTGGTCATCAGGTGTCCGACGTTGCGCACGAACAACAGGCTGCGTCCGGGCAGCGTCAGCTCGCCCTCGCCGTCCGGGGTGGTGTAGGTGCGGTCCTCGTTGAGCTTGCGGGTGAAGGTCTTTCCGCCCTTGCTCACCTCTTCGGTGAGGTCACCGCGGTTGAGGCCCAGCCAGTTCCGGTACCCGAGCACCTTATCCTCGGCGTCGACGGCGGCGACCGAATCCTCGAAGTCCATGATCGTGGTGACGGCGGATTCCAGGACGACGTCCTTGATGCCCGCGGCATCGGTCGAACCGATGGGCGATTCCGGGTCAACGAGAATCTCGACGTGTAATCCGTTGTTGCGCAACAGCACCGACCACTGCGGCGAGCCGAGGTCTCCGGTGTAACCGACGAACTGCTCGGGTGCCGCGAGCCCGACCGACGAGCGCTCGCGCGAGGAGTCAGCAGCCGAAGCGTTGTCGTCGCCCAGGTCGACCAGCAGCTGGCCGTCGTCGATGCGCAGACCGGTGGCCTCGCTCCAGGTGCCGGAGGCCAACGGCGCAGCGCCGTCGAGGAATCGGCGGGCGTAGGCGATGACCTTGTCGCCGCGAACCTTGTTGTAGCTGGAACCCTTGTCGGCGCCGTCGTCCTCGGAGATCACGTCGGTGCCGTAGAGCGCGTCGTAGAGCGAGCCCCAGCGGGCGTTCGCGGCGTTCAGCGCGAAGCGGGCGTTGAGGATGGGCACCACCAGCTGAGGTCCGGCGGTCGTGGTGATCTCGTCGTCGACGCCCGCGGTGGTGATCGTGAAGTCGTCGGGCTCGGGGAGCAGGTAGCCGATCTCGGTGAGGAACGCCTTGTACGCGTCATGGTCGAGCGGCTCGATGACCCGCTGCCGGTGCCACTTGTCGATGCGGGCCTGCAGATCGTCGCGTCTGGCCAGCAGTTCTTCGTTCTTGGGCGTCAGATCGGCGACGACCTTGTCCACGCCGGACCAGAAGGTGTCGGGGTCGATGTCGGTGCCGGGCAACGCCTCGTTGTTGACGAAGTCGTACAGCACCCGGGCCACGCGCAGGTTTCCCACCGTCACGCGATCGGTCATCATTCCTCCTCGAACTGTCGTCCCAGCTTACCCAGCGGTAACCCGGCTTATCGTCAACCGGCTGGTCAGCCGTCCCGGGCTGCTGCGGTCAGAAGCCGTTCGCACCGATCGGCGAGGTCGTCCCGCAGCGGGGCCGCCCGCTCCGCGATGGTTTGCTGGATCCGCACGTATTCGGCTCGACCGGCCGGTGTCTCGATCGCGATCGGCTCGAATCCGTATTCGCGGAGATCATAGGGGCTGGCCCGCATGTCGAGTTCGCGGGCTTCGGCGGCCAGCTCGAGGCAGTCCATCACGAACTCCGAGTTGATAAGCGGGCCGAGCTTGAACGACCACTTGTACAAATCCATCGCGGCGTGCAGACAGCCAGGTTGTTCGGTGGCGACCTGGCTCTGCCGGGTCAGCTGTTCGGCGTTGCGTCCGGCGGCCGGTTCGGTGAAGAAGCGGAACGCGTCGAAGTGACTGCAGCGCAGAGGCATCGACTCGACGACCGCGTCGGTGCCCGCCGCGCCGAGCCGTAACGGCACCCGGTCGTGGCGCACCGTCGACGACCGGTAGACCATCGCCCACTCGTGCAACCCGAAACAATTCAGCCGGGCCGGGCGCGCCGCCGTCGAACGCAACAGCCGGACGACGAACCGCACGGTGTCGATCCGCGCCGCCAGGTACTCCGGGCTCACGACCACCCCGGAGTGGTCACTCGCGTACCCCGACCGGCTCAGGAAGCGCTGTGCGCCGCCGGCCAAAGCGAGACCGAAACCGGGGTGCCACATCCGCAACTTGGCGGGCCGCAAGCTGTAGTAGGTGAACAGGAAGTCCCAGACCGGGTGCTTCTCGCCGCGACGGGCGCGACGACGGTGCGGTGCGCAGAACGCGTCGGCCCGGCGCTGATGCGCCCGCTCTCGGGTGCTCCAGTCCGACTCGTCGAGCACGGAAGCGCCGCGCACGGCGACGTCAGACACGATGGGTCCCGTCGCGCACGGTGCCCACCAAGTCCTCGACGAGGTCCTCGAGCGCGACCATCGCCTCCACGCTGCCGTCGGGCGCGGTCACCAGCGCCAGGTGGCTGTTGGTGCGCCGCAGCCGCGACAACGCCTCCGGCAACGGGAGCGACGACGGAACCACCGGCAGCGGGCGCACCATCGACAGGTCCAGCACGGCGTCAGGGTCGTTGACGAAGGCCAGCACGTCCTTGATGTGCAGGTATCCCAGGTAGGTGCCGGAGGCGTCGGTGATCGGGAAGCGCGAGTAACCGGTCTCGGCCAGCGCCTCTTCGACGGCGCCGACGGTCGGCCCCGCCCCCTCGCGCGCCACCGACACCGTCCGAATGTCGCGCAGCGGGAACGCGACGTCCTTGACCGCGCGATCGCGAATCTGCAGGGCGCGGGTGAGCCTGCTGTGTTCCTCGGGGTCGAGCAGCCCCTCGGACAGCGATTCGGCGATCATCTCCGACAATTCGACCGTGGACACCGTGACGTCGAGTTCGTCCTTGGGCTCCACCCCGAACACCCGCAGGGTCACGTTGGCACACCAGTTGTAGAACGCGATCAAGGGACGTGCCATGCGGATCCACACCAGGTAGGTAGGTATCAGCAGCATGGCCGCCGACTCCGGGCCGGCGATCGCGATGTTCTTCGGCACCATCTCACCGAGCAGCACGTGCAGGACGACCACGATGGCCAGTGCGACGACGAAGGACACCGAGTGCAGCACCGCGTCGGGCACACCCACGGCGTCGAACGGCTTCTCCAGCAGATGCGCGACGGCGGGTTCGCCGACGCGACCGAGCAGGATCGAACAGATCGTGATACCCAGCTGAGCGCCCGCGAGCATCAGCGACAGGTGTTCACCGGCGCGGATCACGGTGACGGCGCTCTTCTTGCCCTGTTCGGCCAGCGCCTCGAGCCGATCGCGCCGCGCGGAGATCAAGGCGAACTCCGAGGCGACGAAGAACGCGTTGACGGCCAGCAGCAGCACCGTCAGCAGCACACCGAAGAGGTCACCCATCGGTACTTCTCCCGTCGACCTCGCCGGTGCGGCCCAGTTCGGTGAGCTCGAGCAGGTCGATTCGGCGGCCGTCCATGCGCAGCACGGTGGCCAGCCAGCGATTCGGACTCTCGAGCGGACCGTCCGGGTCGAACGCCTCGAGCTCGACCGACTCACCTTCGTCGGGGATGTGCCCGAGCTTCTCGAGAACCAGGCCGCCGATCGTCTCGTAGTCGCCCTCGGGGGCGCGGAACGCCGTGGCGCTTGCCACCTCGTCGATGCGCAGCAGGCCCGATATCTGCCAGCCGCGGCCCGCGGGCACCACATCGGGGGCCTCGTCGTCGTGCTCGTCGCGGACGTCGCCGACGATCTCCTCGATCAGGTCCTCCACGGTGACCATGCCCGCGGTGCCGCCGTATTCGTCGACCACCAGCGCGGTCTGGAGGCCGTTGGCGCGGATCTGGGTCATCACCGTGTCGCCGTCCAGAGTCGATGGCACCTTGGCGACCGGCAGCGCCAGCGACGCCAGCCGGGTGGTCGCGCGTTCGTCGATCGGCACCTCGAACACCTGCTTGACGTGCGCGATCCCGATCGTCTCGTCGAGGTCTCCGCGGATGATCGGGAAGCGCGAGTATCCCGTCCTGATCGCGGCGGTGACCAGCTCGGCGACCGTCGCGTCGGCGTCGAGGGCCTCGATCTTCTGCCGGGGGGTCATGAGCTCCTCGGCGGAGCGATCACCGAACCGCAGCGACCGGTCGACCAGCACCGCGGTGACGGGATCCAGTGCTCCGCTGCGGGCCGAACTGCGCACCAGCGACACCAGTTCCTGTGGGGAGCGCGCCGAGCGCAGCTCCTCGGCGGGTTCGATGCCGAGGCGACGCAGGATCATGTTGGCCGTGCCGTTGGTCAGCCGGATCAGCGGGGTGAACAGCGCCGAGAACAGCAGTTGCGGTCCGGCGGACCAACGCGCCGTCGGCACGGGCCGGGCGACCGCGAGGTTCTTGGGCACCAGCTCGCCGAACACCATCGAGATCGAGGTGGCGATCGCGATGGCCAGCACCAGCGCCAATCCGCCGGTGTAGGCCGGGGGTATGCCGATCGCGTCCAGGCCGGGGTGGATCAACCGCGCGACGACGGGTTCGGCCAGGTAACCGGTCGCCAGCGTGGTGATCGAGATGCCCACCTGGGCGCCGGACAGCTGGAACGACAGCGTGCGGTGCGCCCGCTGGACCATCTTGTCGCGTCGGTGGCCGCTGCGTGCGTTGGCGTCCACGGTGATTCGCTCGAGCGCGGTCAGCGAGAACTCGGCGGCGACGAACACCGCGGTGCCCGCCGTCAGCAGCACGATCGCCAGCAGAGACAGCACCGTCGAAGCGACGCTCATCGGGGTGTCCTCGCGCAGATGCCGGACCTGTTGCCCGGCCGTCTAGAGGAAGGCTCGGCGTCGGGAGGCTCGGGCCGCTCGGCCCGGTTGGCCCCCTCTGCAACCCGGGCCTCGACGGGTGCCTGCGGCACGGGATCCCTTTCGCGTAGAGGACTGAAGGAAACCCATGGTAACGGGTGATCTTGCGGGGGAGGGATCACCAACCCGTGGGCAGTGGATGCCCCTCGGCGAAGCCGGCCGCCGACTGCACGCCGAGCACCACCTTTTCGTGCAGTTCGCCCAGATTCGCCGCGCCGACGTAGGTGCAGGTGCTGCGCACCCCGGACGTGATGTGGTCGAGCAGGTCCTCGACACCTCCGCGGGACGGATCCAGGCCCATCCTCGACGTCGAGATGCCCTCCTCGAACAGCGCCTTGCGGGCCCGGTCGAACGACCCGTCACCGGCGGTTCGGGCGGCCACCGCGCGTTTGGACGCCATTCCGTAGCTCTCCTTGAAGGGCTGATTGTCGCGGTCGCGCATCAGGTCGCCGGGGGACTCGTAGGTGCCCGCGAACCACGAGCCGATCATCACGTTGGATGCGCCCGCAGCCAATGCCAATGCGACATCACGCGGGTGCCGGATACCGCCGTCGGCCCACACGTGCGCGCCCAATTGCCGTGCCGCAGCGGCACATTCAACGACCGCGGAGAACTGGGGTCGCCCGACGCCGGTCATCATGCGCGTGGTGCACATCGCGCCCGGTCCGACACCGACCTTCACGATCGACGCCCCCGCGCTGAGCAGGTCCCTGGTGCCCTCGGCGGAGACGACGTTGCCCGCGGCCAGCGGCAGCCCGAGGTCCAACGACGAGACCGCCTTGATCGCATCGAGCATCTTGACCTGGTGTCCGTGGGCGGTGTCGATCACCAGCAGGTCCACCCCGACCTCGGCCAGGCTGCGCGCCTTTGCGCCGACATCGCCGTTGATCCCGACCGCCGCAGCGATCCGCAGGCGGCCGCTGTCGTCGACCGCGGGTGTGTAGATCCCCGCCCGGACCGCACCGGTACGCGTCAGCACGCCTGCCAGCGTCCCGTCGCTCTCGGTGAGCACCGCCACGTCGACCGGGGCGTGCTCGAGCAGGTCGAACACCTTGCGCGGCTCGGTGCCCACCGGCGCGGTGACGAAGTCGGAGACCGCGACGTCGCGCACGCGGGTGAACCGGTCGACGCCCTCGCAGTTCGCCTCGGTGACCAGGCCGATCGGCCTGCCCTCGAAGGCGACGACCGCGACGCCGTGGGCACGTTTGTGGATCAGCGCGGTCGCATCGGACACCGAGTCGTCGGGGGAGAGCACCACGGGAGTGTCGACGACGAGGTCGCGGCTCTTGACGAAGTCGACGGTCTCTTTCACCGCGGAGATCGGCAAGTCCTGCGGCAGCACGACGATGCCGCCGCGACGGGCCACCGTCTCGGCCATCCGCCGGCCGGCGACGGCGGTCATGTTCGCCACAACGACCGGGATCGTGGTGCCCGAGCCGTCGGCGGTCGACAGGTCGACGTCCATCCGGGATTGGACATCCGAGCGTCCGGGGACGATGAAGACGTCGTTGTAGGTCAGGTCGTATGCGGGCCGGTGGCCCTCCAGAAATCGCATGTCGGTCCAAGTCTAGTGGCCCGACGACGCCCGGTTCCCTGCCGAGAGAACGCTAGGCCTCGACCTCGCTGAGGTCCCCGCTCCACAGCGTGTGGAACCGCTTGGCGGGGTCGGTGTCGATGCGGCCGTAGGTGTGCGCGCCGAAATAGTCCCGCAGGCCCTGCGTGAGGGCAGCGGGCAGGCGCTCCTGGCGCAATCCGTCGTAGTAGGACAGTGCCGAGGAGAAACCGGGGATCGGGATGCCCAGTTCGGTGGCGGTGATGACGACGCGGCGCCAGCTGTCGATCGCCGCCTCGATCGCGCTGCGGAAGTACGGCGCGACGATCAGCGTCGGCAGGTCGGGGTTCTCGTCGAAGGCCTCTTTGATCCGGTTGAGGAACTTGGCCCGGATGATGCAGCCGCCGCGCCAGATGGTGGCCATGTCGCCGGGGGTGATGCCCCAGTCGTATTCGGCGCTGCCGGCCTGGATCTGGTTGAAGCCCTGCGCGTAGGCGATGATCTTCGACGCGTACAGGGCTTGGCGGATGTCCTCGACGAACTTCTCGGCGTCACTGGGCTTTTCACCGAGGTCGCCGGAGGCCAGGCCGGTGGTGGCCTTGCGCTGGGTCACCGATCCCGACAGAGCGCGCGCGAACACGGCCTCGGCGATACCGGTCACTGGGACGCCGAGGTCGAGTGCTGATTTCACCGTCCAACGTCCGGTGCCCTTCTGCTCGGCCTCGTCGAGGATGACGTCGACGAGCGGCTTACCGGTCTTGGCGTCGGTCTGGCGCAACACCTTGGCGGTGATCTCGACCAGAAAGCTGTCCAGGTCGCCGGAATTCCATTCGTCGAAGACGTCGGCGATCTCGCCGGCCGACTTGCCCAGCCCGTCGCGCAGCAGTTGGTAGGCCTCGCCGATCAGCTGCATGTCGGAGTACTCGATGCCGTTGTGCACCATCTTCACGAAGTGGCCCGCCCCGTCAGGCCCGATATGGGTGCAGCAAGGGACGCCGTCGACATGCGCCGAGATCTCCTCGAGCAGCGGACCCAGCGATTTGTAGGACTCGGCCGGGCCGCCGGGCATGATCGACGGCCCGTTCAGCGCACCCTCCTCGCCGCCCGAGATGCCGGCGCCGACGAAGTGCAGCCCGCGCTCGCGCATCGCCTTCTCGCGGCGGATCGTGTCGGTGTAGAGGGCGTTACCGCCGTCGATGATGATGTCGCCTTCCTCCATCGCATCGGCGAGTTCGTTGATCACCGCGTCGGTGGGGTCCCCGGCCTTGACCATGATCAGCACCCGCCGCGGCTTCTCCAGAGCGTCGAGGAACTCGGCGATGGTCTCGCTGCGCACGAACTTGCCCTCCGAGCCGTGCTGGTCGAGCAGCGCGTCGGTCTTGGCGATCGAGCGGTTGTGCAGCGCGACGGTGTACCCGTGCCGGGCGAAGTTGCGCGCGATGTTGGATCCCATGACGGCAAGCCCGGTCACCCCGATCTGAGCGGTACCGGTGGTCGCGGAAGCGGATACGTCAGAGCTCATGCGGGCAGCCTTTCGTTGTTTTGTTGTGTGAACGC
This sequence comes from Mycobacterium sp. 852014-52144_SCH5372336, assembly GCF_001665615.1. Taxonomy (NCBI): domain Bacteria; kingdom Bacillati; phylum Actinomycetota; class Actinomycetes; order Mycobacteriales; family Mycobacteriaceae; genus Mycobacterium; species Mycobacterium sp. 852014-52144_SCH5372336. Next base: position 82,997 of record NZ_LZSW01000065.1, on the reverse strand, counting down.
CTCGTTCGCGCCGCTTGCCCCTAAGCGGTGAACAGCCGCTGCAGTTCGGTCAGCCACGGAAGCACCACCGCGAAGGTGGGCACCACGAGCACCGCGGCCGCGGTCGTGTACGCGCCTGCGGCCAGCACCCGGCTGTTGGGCCGGCCTCCGAGCCGACGTACCCGTAGCAGGGTGGTGGGTCCGCCCGCGGCCAGCGCACCCGACGGCGTACGACCGGCCGCGCACGCGACGAGCGCGCGGGCCAGGGGAGTGGGACCGGCGATGCGCACCGCCGCGTCGTCGGCCAGCATCTCGACCAGCAGTCGGACCGCGTCCAGCGCGCTTCCGCTGCGGACGAAGCGTGGGAACGCCGCGTTCACCGCGGTGAACATCTCCAGCACGAGATCGTGCCGGGCGCGCAGGTGCGCGCGTTCGTGGCTGAGGATCGCCGAGATCTCGTTGTCCGCCAATGTCGTCAGCGTGCCCTCGCTGACCACGACGCGGCTGCGCACGCCCGGCAGGCAGTACGCCAGCGGCTGGTCCACGTTCAGGATGCGCAACCCGTCACCGGCGTGGGCGTGGACCCACTTCTGCGACTTGCCCACGAGGTCGACGACCATCCGGTGGTGGGCGCGACGGCGCCGCGTCGCGATGGCCACCTGCAACACCGACACGATCAGCCGCGCACCGATCACCAGTGTCAGCGCGAAGACCACGACGTAGGCGATCCACACCGGCCAGCCCATGACGGCGATCTCGCTGGTGATGGTGGCGGTCGGCCGACCGTCGGGACCCGGCGCGAAAAGCCTGCTCGCAATGGCGATTCCGGCCGAGAAGGCCGACAGGACGGCGGCCAGCGCGATCGCCTGCCACAGCACAATGGCCGCTCGCGGTGCGCGGAACGGCCACGACGCGCGCGCCAGGACGGCGGGCACCGGTCCCGACAGGACCAGCGCCAGGACGGTGAAGGCCAGCGCGGACACGCCGTCAGTCTCTCTCAGCCGGTGCCCGAATTACCAGCGGGCGGTGAAACGCGAACCTTGCTCTCCAGTTCGGTCAGTGCGCGACGCAACGCCGCGGCTTCGTCGGCGCCGACGCGCTCGACAAAATGCACCAGCGCGGCTTCCCGGCTGCCCGAGTCGGCGGCCTGGTCGAGCGCGTCGACCATCAGGCCCGCGACGAGTTCATCGCGGCCGTGGGTTGGTGCGTATCGGTGGGCGCGGTCATCGCGGTGCTGCACGACGAGGTTCTTCTTCGCCAGCCGCTGCAGCACGGTCATGATCGTGGTGTACGCCAAGTCGCGTTGGGCGGCGAGCGCCTCGTGAACTTGGCGCACGGTTTGGGGTTCGCGAGAGGACCACAAGTGATCCATCACCGCGCGTTCCAGTTCCCCCAGACGCGTCAACTTCGCCATGGTCCGTTCATCTCCTAGAGGCTATTGATCCAGCGTACTACGTCTTACTACGGTGCGTCGTATTTCGCCTGGTGGACAAGGGCCCACCGTCGCCCGGCTCGAACCTCCGCCCGTGGTCACCGCCCATCCGAAGGGTGGTGTGAAAGCAGTCACAGGGTCTGGTCGTCGTGACGCGCGTAGCTATAGTAAGCCTTACCTAACTTGAATACGGGAGGCCCTATGACGGTATTGGTCGACGATCCACTCATCGCGAGCATGGCGATCCACAGGACGTTGCCGCTGCATGAGTCGAGTCGACGACTCCGTGAGCTCTATCCCGAGTGTCCGCGGGTCTACGGCGTCGCGGTGATGCGGGACCTGTCCCGGCGACGGTGGTGGCCGCTGGCCGACGCGCTGAGCACGGACCGTCTGCAAACGATGTTCGATCTGGCCGCCCAGGAGACCGACGGCCGCGCCGCGGTGGCACACCAGTTGGCGGCCACCCTCGCCCACGTGGTCGTCGGGCGCGTCGTGCCGCTGGTTGTACTCGAAGGCCGCGCATGGGACACCGGCCTGGAGAACCTGTGGGTTCACGTGGATTCCGAAGGTGCGATCGATTGGGTCGGCGTCGTCGACCCGACGCTGCGGGCCCTTCCCGACGATCCGTACTTCGACCACAGATCCAACCGCGCCGGAAACTCGACGCGCGACGGCATCGTGGCGCTGCCCAGCGAGGCGGCGTTGACGACATGGGTCGCGCACCGCAGCCACCGCGCGCTGGCGCCGCTGTTCGCCAAGCTGGTCGAGATCAGCGGGGGAGCGATGTCGGTCGCCTCGATGTGGCACGTCGTGGGCGGGGCGGTCGTCAGCGCCGCCACGCAGGTGCCGCTGCTCGCCGGCTCCAGCGAGTGGACAAGCATGCAGCGCGGGCAGGCCGTGCTCGACGCGCTCGTCGGCTTCGGACTTCCGGTCCGGGGCACCTCACGACCAATCGCGGGGAAAGTCTTGCTTAATTAGGCAAGCCTTGCCTATGCTTTGACCAGAGATCAACACGAACCACCGGACCGCGCCGGAGTCCTGAGGGCTGCAGAGACCCCCGGTCCACACGGAGGACGAGCCCCGCACCATTGGTGCGGGGCTCGTCCGCATGTGCCCCCCGAATACCGTGTGCGTCAGGCGTTTTCGCCGCCGGCCTTTTCCACGACGCCACCGCTGTCGGCCCAGTCGCCGAACGCACCGAGGTTGTACACGTCCTGATAACCGAGCTCTTTGAGCGCCTGCCCCGAGAGCGCCGAGCGCCCACCGGAGGCGCAGTACACGATCACGGGCTTGTCCTTGGCGAAGTTCTGGTCGTGATACGGCGACTCGGGATCGGCTCGGAACTCGAGCATGCCGCGGGGAACGTGCACGGCGCCCGCCACCTTGCCGCTCTTCTCCAGTTCGGGGGCGTCGCGGACGTCGACGACCAACGCACCCTTGTCGATCATTTCCTTCGCCTCGGCGTGGGAGATCTTGGGCACCACAGCGTTGGCGGCTTCAACGAGGTCTTTCGCGGTCTTGGCCATGGCTGACCCTAACTCCGCGCACCCGGCGCGGTCACGGTGTCGGACAGCGTGTAGACACGTTCCGTGACTTCCGACCTGCCTTCCGACCTGGGGAAGGGCTTCGACACCGAGCTCGGCCTGACCTATCTCGAACTCGGTCCCGACGGCGGCCGCGCACAGCTGACGATCACGGACAAGCTGCTGCAGCCCTACGGCATCGTGCACGGCGGCGTGTACTGCTCGATCGTGGAGAGCCTGGCGAGCGTGTCCGCCGCGGTCTGGCTCGCCGACAACGGTGGCGGGAACGTCGTCGGCGTCAACAACAACACCGACTTCCTGCGGGCCATCTCCTCGGGAACCGTCACCGCGGTGTCCACACCGATCCACCGCGGCCGGCGTCAGCAGCTCTGGCAGATCACCATCACCGACAACGACGACCGGCTCGTCGCGCGCGGACAGGTGCGGCTGCAGAACATGCCCGCGGAGTGACAGCCCGCGTGCGCTGCTGATCGCCGCGCACCGTGGCAATATCGCCCACTATGCGTTTATCTCCGCATGAGCAGGACCGCCTGCTGATCTCCTACGCGGCCGAGCTCGCCCGGCGCCGGCAGGGCCGTGGCCTGAAGCTCAACCACCCCGAAGCGGTCGCGCTGATCACCGACCACCTAATCGAGGGTGCCCGCGACGGCCGCACGGTGGCCGAGCTCATGGCCAGTGGCCGCGAGGTTCTGAGCCGAGACGACGTCATGGAGGGCGTGCCGGAAATGCTCGAGGACGTCCAGGTCGAGGCGACGTTCCCCGATGGCACCAAGCTCGTCACCGTCCACCATCCGATTCCATGACCAGACCGATGGTGCCCGGCGAAATCCTGTACGGGGACGGCGACATCGAGATCAACGCGGGCGCCGAGCGGCTCGCGATGGAGGTCGTCAACACCGGAGACCGGCCGGTGCAGGTCGGCAGCCACGTCCACCTGCCGCAGGCCAACGCCGCGCTGTCCTTCGACCGCGCAGCCGCGCACGGCCACCGGCTCGATATCCCCGCGGGGACCGCGGTGCGGTTCGAACCCGGTGTCGCCCAAACCGTCTCGCTCGTCGCGCTCGGAGGCTCGCGCGAGGTGCACGGGCTGAACCTCGACCCGCCCGGTCGGCTGGACCCGCCCGGCCGTCTGAACAACCGATGAGCACGTCCGCCGAGAGCAGAGGAGCCCGATGACCCGGTTGCCACGCGCCAGATACGGCGCCCTCTTCGGGCCGACCACCGGCGACCGGATCCGACTGGCCGACACCGACCTGTTCATCGAGATCACCGAGGACCGCAGCGGCGGGCCCGAACTCGCCGGAAACGAGGCCGTCTTCGGCGGGGGCAAGGTGCTGCGCGAATCCATGGGGCAGGGACGCGCAACACGTGCCGAGGGGGCTCCCGACACCGTAATCACCGGAGTGGTGATCCTCGATTACTGGGGGATCATCAAGGCGGACATCGGCATTCGTGACGGGCGCATCACCGCGATCGGCAAGGCCGGCAACCCCGACATCATGTCGGGCGTCCATCCCGACCTCGTGGTCGGGCCGTCGACGGAGATCATCGGGGGCAACGGCCGCATCGTCACCGCGGGCGGCGTCGACTGCCATGTGCACCTGATCTGCCCGCAGACGATGGCCGAAGCGCTCGGCGGTGGCATCACCACCATGATCGGGGGCGGAACCGGCCCGGCGGAAGGCAGCAAGGCCACCACGGTCACCCCCGGGGCATGGCATCTGGCCCGCATGCTCGAGTCGCTGGACTCCTGGCCGATGAACATCGCGCTGCTCGGCAAGGGCAACACGGTCAGCGCCGAGGCCATGTGGGAGCAGTTACGCGGCGGCGCATCGGGATTCAAACTTCACGAGGACTGGGGTAGCACTCCAGCCGCGATCGACGCCTGCCTGACCGTTGCCGACGCGTCGGGCGTACAGGTCGCACTGCATTCAGACACCCTCAACGAGGCCGGCTTCGTGGAGGACACCGTCGGCGCGATCGCGGGCCGGTCGATCCACGCCTACCACACCGAGGGAGCAGGCGGCGGACACGCTCCCGACATCATCACCATCGCCGCGCAACCGCACGTGCTGCCCAGCTCGACCAATCCGACGCGCCCGCACACGGTCAACACGCTCGACGAGCACCTCGACATGTTGATGGTGTGCCACCACCTCAACCCCAGCGTCCCCGAGGATCTCGCGTTCGCCGAGAGCCGCATCCGGCCGTCGACCATCGCCGCCGAGGACCTGCTGCACGACATCGGTGCGATCTCGATGATCGGCAGCGACGCCCAGGCGATGGGCCGCATCGGCGAGGTGGTCATCCGCACCTGGCAGACCGCTCACGTCATGAAACGCAGGCGCGGTGCGCTGGACGGCGACGGCTCGGGGGCGAGCGCCGCCGACAACCACCGCGCGCGACGCTATGTCGCCAAGTACACGATCTGCCCGGCGATCGCGCACGGCCTCGACACCGAGATCGGATCGGTCGAGGTGGGCAAGCTCGCCGATCTCGTGCTGTGGGAACCCGCGTTCTTCGGTGTGCGCCCGCACGCGGTGCTCAAGGGCGGCATGATCGCCTGGGCCGTAATGGGAGACGCCAACGCGTCGATCCCGACCCCGCAACCGGTGCTGCCGCGCCCGATGTTCGGTGCGGCGCCGTCGGCCGCCGCCGCCACGTCGGTGCACTTCGTCTCGCAGCAGGCCGTCGACGACGGACTGGGCGACCGGATCGACGTGAAGCGGCGCCTCGTACCGGTCAAAGACGTCCGCGACGTAGGCAAGGCCGATATGCCGCTCAACGACGCGCTGCCACGCATCGAGGTCGATCCCGACACCTTCACGGTCCACATCGACGGAGGTGTCTGGCAGGAACAACCGGCGGCCGAACTGCCGATGGCACAACGGTATTTCCTCTTCTGAAGCTGATGACGAACCTGACCACGCTTCTCGCACTGGCCGATTCGCGGTTGCCGACCGGCGGGCACGTGCACTCCGGCGGCATCGAGGAAGCGATCACCAGCGGGCTGGTGGCCGACGTGACCACGCTGCGGGCATACCTGCGACGACGCATCCGCACCCAGGGCCTGGTGACCGCCTCGCTGGCCGCGGCCGTGCACACGGGAACACTCGCGCCCGCGCAGGCCGACCACGAAACCGACGCCCGCACACCGGCGCCCGCCGCCCGCCAGGCATCGCGCGCACAGGGTCGCGGCCTCGTGCGGCTGGCCCGCCGGGTGTGGCCCGACGACGACTGGGACGCGCTCGACGCCACCCCACACCTGTCGGTCGCGGCGGGATGGGCCGGACGCGCGGCGGGGCTGAGCGCTGAGCAGACCGCCCTCTCGATGGTCTACACCACGATGACCGGTTCGGCGACCGCCGCGCAGCGCCTGCTCGCGCTCGATCCCGCCGACGTCGCCGCGCTCACGTTCGAGCTGTCGGCGCTGTGTGACCAGACCGCGGCCACCGCGGCAAAGGAACTGGCCGACCTGTCCGATCCGTTGCTCGACGTGCTGGCCCAGCGCCACAGCAGGCGTGAGCGCCCCCTCTTCGTCTCGTAGTGCGCCCCGAAAGGATCGTCATGCCACCGCATTTCACCGACGGCGAGCCACACCACCATCTCGAGCGACCCAAGCGCACGCGCCGACGGGGGGAGCCGTTGCGCATCGGCGTCGGCGGGCCGGTGGGTTCGGGGAAGACCGCACTGGTCGCGGCGTTGTGCCGACAGCTGCGCGACGAGGTGTCACTGGCCGTACTGACCAACGACATCTACACCACCGAAGACGCGGACTTCCTGCGACGCCACGCCGTGCTGCCCGACGAACGGATCGCCGCGGTGCAGACCGGCGGCTGCCCGCACACCGCGATCCGCGACGACATCACCGCCAACCTCGACGCGGTCGACGACCTCATCGCCGCAAACGACCGGCTGGACCTCATTCTCGTCGAGTCCGGCGGCGACAATCTGACGGCGACGTTCTCGTCGGGGCTGGTCGACGTGCAGATCTTCGTCGTCGATGTCGCAGGCGGCGACAAGGTTCCCCGTAAGGGCGGTCCCGGCGTGACTTACTCAGACCTGATGGTGATCAACAAGACCGACCTCGCCCCGCTGGTCGGAGCCGACCTCGACGTGATGGCCCGCGACGCGGCGGCCGTGCGCGGTGAGCGCCCGTTCGTGATGATTTCGCTCACCGAGGACCCGACGGCCGCCGCGGTGCTGGACTGGGTGCGCGCCCAACTCCGGGTGCCCGTCTAGTGCGGTCCGAGGTGCTGATCGTCGCACGGCGGGACCGCAGGCCGCGTATCGAGTGCGTGGGCGGTCTGGCCACCCGGCTCACCGGGCCCGACACCGTCCATCTGGTGTCGGCGGCGGCGACCCCGCTGGGTGGCGACGTCCTTTACTTCCGCGTCGTCGTCGAACCGGACGCTCGGCTGCGGATACGCACCGCCGCCGCGACGGTGGCCCTCCCAGGGGCGAAAACCCTTGATTCTCACGCGATCTGGGAGCTCGACATCGACGGAGAGCTGGACCTCGACCCCGAACCCACGATCGTGGCAGCCGACTCACGTCACCACACCTCGGTCCGCCTGGAAGTCGGCGCACATGGACGTGTCAGGCTCCGCGAGCGGGTGCAGATCGGCAGATCCGATGAGTACCACGGGTTCTGGTCAGGGTCGCTGCACGCCGACGTCAACGGCACTGCACTCCTGCGGCACCGCATCGAGTTGGGCAGGGGTTCGGTCACCGACGACGAGATCGGCGCACCGATGGCCGCGATCAGTGAACTGAGCTATCCAGACGCCGAGGTCGACACGGTGGGTGAACCGCTGGCGCTTGCCGCGGGCGGCTGCCTGGCGACCTGGCAGGGCGCGCGGCTCTAGCCTGCGACCTTCTCGGTGTCGCGCACGCCCGCGGCGATCTCCTGAAGCTCCTCTATTCGGGTGCGGGCGTAGGCCTGCTGCTCGGTGATCGTCAGGTTGCCGCGCTGCGTCGACAGGAACGTCACCGTCCACGACACCAGCGTGGTGAGCTTGCGGCGGAAACCGACCAGATACACCAGGTGCAGCACCAACCAGGCCAGCCAGGCGATGAAGCCGCCGAACTCCAGCGGGCCGATCTTGGCGACGGCGGAGAACCGCGAGACCGTGGCCATCGAGCCCTTGTCGAAGTACTGGAACGGTTCGCGCTGCGTGGGGTCCGCGCCCTTGAGCTCGGCCCGGATCGCGTTGGCGGCATACCGTCCGCCCTGGATGGCGCCCTGCGCCTGGCCGGGCACACCCTCGACATGGGCCATATCGCCGACGACGAACACGTTCGGATGGCCGGGCAGCGTCAGGTCAGGGTTCACGAGCACGCGCCCGGCCCGGTCGACCTCACCTTCGGACTGCTCTGCGAGGTCCCGGCCCAGCGGGCTGGCCTGCACACCGGCCGACCACACCTTCGTCGCGGACTCGATACGCCGGATCGTGCCGTCGGAGTCCTTGACCGTGATGCCGTTGCGGTCGACGTCGGTGACCATGGCGCCAAGCTGGATGTCCACGCCCATCTTCTCGAGCCGGTCCTGCGCCTTTTTGCCCAGCTTCTCGCCCATCGGGGGCAGGACGGCGGGTGCGGCGTCGAGCAGGATCACCCGTGCGGTGGTCGAATCGATATGGCGGAACGCACCTTTGAGGGTGTGATCGGCCAGTTCGGCGATCTGGCCGGCCATCTCGACGCCGGTCGGACCCGCGCCAACCACGGTGAACGTCAGCAGCTTCTCGCGTCGCGCCGGGTCACTGGACCGCTCCGCCTGCTCGAACGCGCTGAGAATGCGCGCCCGCAGCTCCAACGCATCGTCGATGGACTTCATGCCCGGCGCCCACTCCGCGAAATGGTCGTTTCCGAAGTAGGACTGGCCGGCCCCTGCTGCGACGATGAGCGAGTCGTACGGGGTGACGTAGGTGTGGCCCAGCAGCTCCGACTTGACCGTCTGGTTGGCCAGGTCGATGTGGGTGACGTCGCCGAGAAGAACCTGGCAGTTCTTCTGCTTGCGCAGGATCATCCGCGTCGGGGGAGCGATCTCGCCGGAGGGGATGATGCCGGTGGCCACCTGGTACAGCAGCGGCTGGAACAGATGATGGGTGGTCTTGGCGATCAACTTGACGTCGACGTCGGCTCTCTTGAGCCTCTTGGCAGCGGTCAGCCCGCCGAACCCTGACCCGATGATGACGACCTTGTGCCGATCAGATGCAGTGGCTCCGGGATGGCTCATATTGGGCTCCTCGACGGTGCTTCCACGTGCAGTTCACTACCCGTAACGGTAGTCGCCTGAACACCCGATCAGTGAACGGGTTCGTTGTGTTATATCCCACCCGGCGCCCGGATCACCCGCCAAGCAGCGGCCGGAGGGCTTCGCCGACCGCGGTGACCCGGCCGGGGTGGTACCCGTCGAGGCTCGTCACCGGGCTCAAGATCACCCCGTCGACACCGGCGTCGAGGACCTTGGTCTTGATCTGCTCGGCGATCTGATCGGCACTGCCGAACACCGCCTGCTGTTTGTAGTCGTCGGGGATGATGTCGCCGGTGACGTTCTCGTCGATGATCGCGACGACGAGCATGCTGGTTTCCAGCGTCGCGGGGTCGCGGCCGATCTCCTCGCAGCGCTCCTTGACCACCTGCACCTTGCGCGGCAGCTCGTCGAAGCCGGCGATGATGTTGAGGTGGTCGAAGTGTCGGGCCGCCAGCGGAATCGTCTTCTTCTCGCCGCTGCCGCCGATCATCAGCGGGATGTGGTCCCGGAACCGCGGTTCGGCCATCGCGTCTTTGGCGCGGTAGTACTTGCCGTCGAACGTCGGGCGCTCGCCGCGCAGCATCGGGAGGATGATCTCCAACGCCTCGCCGAGCTTGTTGAAGCGGTCGGTGAAGGTGCCGAACTCGTAGCCGAGGCTGTCGTGTTCGAGCTCGTACCAGCCGGTGCCGATGCCAAGGATGGCGCGTCCCTGGCTCATCACATCCAGCGTGGTGATCGCCTTGGCCAGCAGCGTCGGGTTGCGGTAGGTGTTGCCGGTCACCAGGGTGCCGAGCTGGACCCGCTCGGTGGCCGTGGCCAGACCGCCCAGCGCGGTGTACGCCTCGAGCATGGGCTGGTCCGGCGTGCCGAGCCCGGGGAGTTGATAGAAGTGGTCCATCACGAAGACCGAGTCGAAACCGGCGGCCTCGGCCTCCTGCGCCTGTGCGATGACAGTGGGGAAGATTTCGGCGACGCCCGTGCCGTACGAGAAGTTCGGGATCTGGAGTCCGAGTCTGATGGTCATGAGAGCACGAAACCACACCTAAGCGGAGCGGTCATCCCGTTTAGCTCCGTGCGAACAGCGGAATAGTCAGCCGAAGTTTGCGAGCGCGCCCTTGCTGACGTGCAGCACCTGGCCGGTGATGTGCCGCGCCGCCGGTGTGGTGAGGAAAAGGGCGAGGCGCGCGATCTCGTCGGCGACCGGCGGCGGCGTCCGCGACAGGCCTTCGTAGCCGGGTTCGGCGTTTCGTCCCGAGGCCACCGCGTTGACGGTGATGCCTCGAGTGCCGAAGTGCTCGGCCTGACCAGCGGTCCAGTCCGCGAGCGCGGCCTTGATCGCCGCGTCCGCGCTGCCGACGGCCGGGTTTTCGGCGACCACGTTGACGATCGAACCGCCCGAGCGCAGATGGTCACCGAGGATCTGCACCGTCAGCACGGCGGAGACGACGGTCGAGTCAAGTGCCGCACGCCATGCGCGAGCCAGGTCCGACAGCGAATAGGTGCGCGGATCGCCGCCGTCCCACCCGGGGGCGGGCACGTTGACGATCGTGTCGAGGTGATGCGGGAACTGCTGTCGCGCCGCTTCCAGGCTGTCGGGATCGGTGTTGTCGAGCACGATGGCGTCGACGTCGAGTTCCTTCGCGGCGACCTCGAGTTCGTCGCGGCGGGCACCCACGATCACAACGCGGTGACCGGCGTCGCGGAAACCTTCGGCGATCGTGCGGCCCAGATCGGTGTCACCTGCGGTGACGAGCACCTCCATCGCGAAGACCTCCCTGTCGTGTTCGACGCTGCACGCAGCGATCCTCTGAAATGTTACTGGACAGTAGCTACAGCACGAAACCGGCGCGCAGGCGCGAGTCCCATAGGGTTTGGCCTGTGGAGTGCGAGGCGGGACGGGTTGAGTAACCCGGCTGGTCTGCCGCGCTGGCTGTATCTGCCCGCCGCGGTCGGCGCCCTGTTCGTCGCGGTGCCGCTCGTGGCGATCGCGGCCAGGGTGGACTGGCCGAACATCGTGCAGCTGATCAGCAGCGAGTCCTCCGTCAACGCCCTGTTGCTGAGCCTGCGCACGGCGACCGCCAGCACGTTGCTATGCCTGCTGGTGGGCGTTCCGATGGCGCTGGTCCTCGCGCGCAGCGACAGTCGACTCGTCCGAACCGCACGACCCCTCATCCTGCTTCCGCTCGTGCTGCCTCCGGTGGTCGGCGGGATCGCGTTGCTGTACGCATTCGGCCGGCTCGGACTGCTCGGCCAGTATCTGGAGGCCGCGGGTGTCCAGATCGCATTCACGACGACGGCGGTCGTGCTCGCGCAGACGTTCGTGTCGCTGCCCTTCCTGGTCATCGCGCTCGAAGGGGCCGCCCGTACGGCCGGAACCGGGTACGAAACCGTGGCCGCCACTCTGGGCGCCCGTCCGTCCCGGGTGTGGTGGCGCGTCACGCTTCCGCTGCTGACGCCCGGCCTGGTCTCGGGCGCGGTGCTGGCGTTCGCCCGGTCCCTCGGCGAGTTCGGCGCGACGCTCACGTTCGCCGGCTCCCGCGAGGGCGTCACCCGGACGCTGCCGCTGGAGATCTATCTGCAGCGGGAGAGTGACCCCGATGCCGCGGTGGCGTTGTCGCTGCTGCTCGTGGTGGTGGCAGCCGTGGTGGTGCTGGGGTTGGGGAGTCGACGGCTGCGCGGTGACAGTGCGTGGAGCGCGGCGTGACCGGTGTCAGCGTGCGTGCGGTCGTCGAGCAGCGCGGCGTCGACGTCGCGTTCGACGTCGACGGCGGTGAGGTGCTGGCCGTGCTGGGCCCCAACGGCGCTGGCAAGTCGACGATTCTGCACGTCGTCGCGGGACTGGTCCGGCCCGACGACGGTGTCGTACGGGTGGGTCGGCGCGTGCTCACCGATACCGCGTCGGGTGTCCATGTGGCGACCCACGACCGCCGCGTCGGACTTCTGATGCAGGATCCGCTGCTGTTTCCGCATCTCGACGTGGCCGCCAACGTGGCCTTTCCGCCCGGCAGCACGCGCCCCGAGCATTGGCTCGCACAAGTCGACGCGATCGAACTCGCCGACCGCAGGCCGCGTCAGCTGTCCGGAGGACAGGCGCAACGGGTCGCACTGGCGCGTGCATTGGCGGCCGAACCCGACCTGCTGCTGCTCGACGAGCCGTTGGCCGGGCTCGATGTCGCGGCCGCCGCTGCGATGCGCAAGGTGCTGCGCGACGTGCTCACACGCGACGGGCGGTCCGCGGTGTTGGTGACCCACGATGTGCTCGACGTGGTCGCCCTTGCCGATCGGGTGCTGGTGCTCGAATCCGGCAGTATCGTCGAAATAGGCTCTGCTGCAACGGTACTGGCGGGCCCACGGAGCGATTTCGGCGCCCGGCTGGCCGGGGTTAACCTGGTTCGAGGGACGGCGGACGGCCACGGCGTCCTGACCACCCGGTGGGGCGCGGTTTGGCACGGCAGCCCGGCGTCGGATATCGCGACCGCGGGGCCGGCGGTCGCCCTGTTTCATCCCGCGGCGGTCGCGGTGCACCGCGACCGGCCGCACGGCAGCCCCCGTAACACCGTCGAAGTCATCATCGCCGAACTCGACGGCCGCGGCCCCGCGATCCGGGTGCGGGCCGAGGAGCAGCCCGACGGCAGCCCGGGGCTCGCCGCTGACATCACCGCCGACTCCGCGACCGAACTGAGGCTTACTCCTGGCGAGCGGGTGTTCTTCGCGGTGAAGGCACAGGAGGTCACGCTGCATCCGGCCCAGTAACGGGAACCGGAGCGGGCGCGAAAAACAAGCGAGTCCCGGGCATCGACAGCGGTTCGGCCACCCCGCGCCACGCGCGGGTACTGTGCTGCGTCAGCAAATCATAGCGTTACGGCTATCAGTGCTTATCGTCTTCTCAGCTATGTCTTATTTATCCTCATTTTGAGCAATTCACACTTGCGTCACGGCGGTAACACGGTAGTTTCTTTCCCATGGATCAGCCGGACGCGATTTCAGCCCCGCGCAGGGGGCTCTCGAGGACATTGGCGGTCGCGGCGGTGACCGGGGCAACCGCCATAGCGCTCGCGCTCCCGACGGTGGCCCAGGCGCAGCCCGAGCCCACGCCTGCGCCGCCCCCACCGCCGCCGACGGGGAACACCTTCCTGCAAGGGCCTCCGCCGCCTCCGGCACCAGGGGCGCCCGCACCCCCTCCGGCACCAGGGGCTCCCGCGCCCGGCGCGCCGCCTCCCGCACCCGGCGCCCCGCCGCCACCTCCGGCACCGGGGGCGCCTGCACCGGCACCCGGTGCTCCGGCACCCGCACCCGCCGATCCGAACGCGCCGGCCCCGGCGCCCGGCGATCCGGGCCGCGTCGACTCGGCCGCGGGTGGCCTCAGCTATGTCGTGCCCGCCGGATGGAAAGTGGCGGATTCGACGCAGCTTTCCTACGGCCAGGTGTTGCTGACCAAGGACGCCCCCGAAGGCGCCGAGCCGCCCAACGACACCAGCATTTTGCTCGGCCGGCTCGACCTGAAGCTCTTCGCGGGCGCCGAGACGGACAACACGAAGGCTGCGCAGCGGTTGGCCTCCGACATGGGCGAGTTCTTCATGCCGTTCCCCGGCACCCGGGTCAACCAGGAGACCGTCGAGCTCAATGCCGATGGCATGCCGGGCGTCGCGTCGTACTACGAGGTGAAGTTCACCGACACGAACAAGCCGAACGGACAGATCTGGGCCGGCGTGGTGGGCAACCCGGTCGAACCGGGTACGCCGCGCGGTCAGCGCACCCCCGAGCGGTGGTTCGTGGTCTGGCTCGGCACCGCGAACAACCCTGTGCCGAAGGAAGAAGCGGTGACGCTGGCCAATTCGATCCGGCCGTACACCCCACCCGCGGCGCCTGAGGCCCCGCCCGCCGATCCGAACGCACCGGCGCCACCGCCGGCCGATCCCAACGCGCCGCCTCCGCCGCCAGCGGATCCCAACGCGCCGCCGCCTCCGCCGGCCGATCCCAACGCGCCTGCCCCGCGGCCCGCGGTCGGCGTGCCGGTTCCGGTCGCGCCGGAGAACGCGCCCGGGATGACACCCCCGGCCTGACGTAGCGCGAAAGCTTCCTCCACGGCATCAAGCCGTGGAGGAAGCTTTTGAATTCTCCTGCGCTGGTGCGATTTGTCAGGGGCCGACCCGCGGCGGGTTGGCGTTTGAGACGTTCACGATGATGCAGTTCGTGCCGCCGAATCCCATGGCGCCCGCGGTCTGACACCGCTCGAAGTTGCCGTCGGCGCCGACCGGTCCGTCACAGATCGTGCCGCCGCCCCACGGCGTCCAGCCACCCTGGCATCCGGCGTTGGCCGGAGCGGCCAAGGCGATGCCGCTGGCCGCCAGCGCTCCAACCGCCAGTGCAACAAGTGTTTTCATCTTCCACCCTCTCCTTCGCGGTACCGGTCTTCGCGCCCGGTACTGAGCCTTCGCCGCAGCAGTACGGCGGTTCGTCGTTATCTACAGGTTATGCCGTTGTTATCACCGAGGAATCAGGATTTCCCCTACAAGTGTTCGGGCCGGCGCACAGGGATCACCTGCCGCACACCAGATCTGTCCGGTTCGCCGCCGCCGTCGTTAGCGTTGTTCGCTGACAGTGAAGACGCCCGAGGGTGGTGCCCGTGCCACCGCGGGGCGACCATGTGGTGATGAGCGTCTCAACCATGACCGCCTGGCAGGTTCGACGGCCGGGACCGATGGCCACGCGGCCCATGGAACGCGTGCGAATCGAGGTTCCCCGCCCGGGACCCGGCGAGCTTGCGGTGGCGGTCCGCGCATGTGGCGTGTGCCGCACCGATCTTCACGTCGCCGAAGGCGATCTGCCCGTGCACCGGCCCCGGGTCGTGCCGGGCCACGAGGTGGTCGGCGAGGTCATCGAGGTGGGGGAGAGCGCGGGCGCGGAGTTCTCCGTCGGCGACCGCGTCGGCATCGCGTGGCTGCGACATACGTGTGGGCGATGCCGGTACTGCCTCAGAGGCGACGAGAACCTGTGCCCACAATCGCGTTACACGGGTTGGGATGCCGACGGTGGGTACGCCGAGTTCGCCACGGTGCCAGCGGCATACGCGCATCCGCTACCAGCGGGCTACTCCGACACCGAGCTGGCGCCGCTGTTGTGCGCCGGGATCATCGGCTATCGGGCGCTGCTGCGCGCGGACCTCCCACCGGGTGGCCGGTTGGGCATATACGGATTCGGCGGTAGCGCGCACCTGACCACCCAGGTGGCCGTCGCGCAGGGCGCCGAAGTTCACGTGATGACGCGCGGGGAAGCCGCGCGCGAGCTGGCCATGGGCCTGGGGGCAGCGTCGGCTCAAGGCGCCGACGAGCGTCCGCCGGTCGACCTCGATGCCGCGATCCTGTTCGCGCCCGTCGGTGAGCTCGTCCCGCCGGCGCTCGAAGCGCTCGATCGTGGTGGCACCCTTGCCATCGCGGGTATTCACCTCTCCGACATCCCGACGTTGAACTACCAGCGTCACCTCTTCCAAGAGCGTCAGCTCAGATCGGTCACCGCCAACACTCGCGCCGACGCCCGGGCCTTTCTGACTTTCGCCGGTGAACACCACATCAAGGTGACCAGCCCGCCATACCCGCTCGACCGGGCCGACGCCGCGCTGAGCGATCTGGCCTCCGGCCGTGTCTCCGGGGCCGCGGTCTTGGTCGTTTAGAGCTCGGCCATCGCGGCGCGGAGCCGGCCCACGAGATCCCCACGGCCGTACCGGTAAACGGGACCGGTCCCGTCGGCCAGCAGGATACGTAGCCGCGCCATGCCCCGCGCTCCGGCCATCCGGGGAGAGTGCAGCCGCAGCGTTACCTCGTCGATCACGTCCTCCGCGGCGGCGATGTTCGGTACGTGCAACGGCACCCGCGAGGACATCAGCGGGCCGTGCCCGCGGGCATCCCGGACGATCCGTCGCAGTGCCCTGGCCACCGCCTCGCGCTCGGCGGTTGACGTCAGCCGGGCGCAGTGCGCGGCGTACGCGCCGCTGTCGGGTGCGACGCCGCCGACGGCCGCCATCCGGTCGAACTTGTTGGCCCTCAGCCGCGCCACCACCCGCGCGCGTAGAGAGGGGGCAGCAGCCCCGCTCGCTGCCGCCGCAAACGGCGACACAAGGGTTGGTGGATTCGGATTGTCCGACATATCGATCCTCGTTAGCGCACGGATGTGTGACCACTGACAACTTTATAACGGTCACGCATGACCGGTCAAATTGAATTAGCAGTCACGCAAAGCTAGGCTTGCCATATGACTCGCATGCGGTGGTTGGGCGACCAGGAGACGAAACCGGCACCGCCGCGTCTCGCCCTGGTTCAGAGCTTGGTCAACACGGCGGAGTTGCCGTCCGGCCCCGACCGTTTGGCCGATCCGGACGACGCGCGGCCGTGGCTGCAAGACAAGGGGTTGCTGGATCCCGGAGACGGCATCGACGAGGGCGACCTCGATCTACTGCGTGGTGTGCGCGAGGCCCTGCGCGCGATGCTTGTCCACAACGCCGGTGGTCCGCCGCCGACTGCGGCGGCGTTGGCGCCGCTGCGGGCCGCGGCCGGTGGCGCCGCACGGGCCGAGGTCGAAGACTCGGGGCGGATACGGCTTTCGGCGGTGGGCACCTCGCTGCACGACCGCCTCACCGAACTGCTACTGGCGATCCACGATGCACAGCGCGACGGCTCCTGGTCGCTGTTGAAGGCGTGCGCCAACGAGGAGTGCCAGTGGGCGTTCTACGACCGCTCGCGTAACCACGGTGGCACCTGGTGCAGCATGGCGACTTGCGGTAACAAGCTCAAGAACCGGGAGTTTCGCGCCCGAAAGCGCGCCTCGCACTGACGTCAGCTCAGATGCCACACGAACGCGGCCGCCAGCGCGCCGAGCCCGTTCAGCGACCAGTGCAGCGCGATCGGCGCGATCAGGCTGCCGCTGCGGCGGCGCAACCAGGTGAAGACGAAGCCCGCGATGCCGGTGGCGACCACCGCCAACGTCACGCCTGCGACCGTGCCCATCACACCTCCGCCGAAGATCCGGGTGAAGCCGACGTTGCTGCTGGTCAGGCCCAGCGAGGTGGCGATGTGCCAGAGTCCGAACAACAGCGAACCGGCCGCGGCGACACCACGCCAGCCCCAGGCGCGGTCGAGCGCTCCGTGCAGCACCCCGCGGAACGCCAGTTCCTCGGGGATCACGGTCTGCAGGGGGATGATGACCATCGACGCGATGAGCGCGCCCGAGATCGTGGCGTAGTTGTTGTTCATGAACATCGGCCGCGTCCACGGCAGCAGCGCACCGATCGCGATGACCGACAACACCAGCGCGACGGCGCCCAGCGCGTAGCCGGTTCCGGACTTCAAGTGTTCGCGGCTCAGGCCGAGTTCGGCCCACCCGAGGCCGCGGGAGCGGACCAGCGCCACCAGAAGCAGCGCCGCCGCAGGCACCGTCGCCACGCTGGCCCACGGCGTGGTGAAGTGCGCGATCAGGTTCGTCAGCGCCAACACCACCACGACCACTGCGATGTCGACGTAGGTGCGGAAGTGGTGCAACGCGGAGAGCTGGTCGACCAGCGGATGCGGGCGCTCGGCGAGGGCGGCTTGGTCGGACACGAAAATCCAGTCTAGCGGTCGTGTTCGCTGAGGGTGTCCTGCGACAGTGACGGCGCTTGGTAATCCGGGTCCCACGTCCACCCCGAGATCGCCGGATCGTCCTCGCCGTGTTCCCGGGTGTAGCGCCGGGCCGCCAGGCGCGCGTCGGCCATCTCCTGGCGCAGCCCGGCCACGCTGCTGCCCAGATTGGCGACGCGGTCGATCACGTCCATGACCAGGTGGAACCGGTCGAGGTCGTTGAGCATCACCATGTCGAACGGGGTCGTCGTGGTGCCGCGTTCCTTGAAGCCGCGCACATGCAACTGGGCGTGGTTGGCGTGCCGGTAGGTCAGTCGGTGAATCAGCCAGGGATAGCCGTGATAGGCGAAGATGATCGGCTTGTCTTTGGTGAAGATCGAGTCGAATTCGCGATCGGACAGGCCGTGCGGGTGCTCGGACTCCGGTTGCAGCCGCATGATGTCGACGACGTTGACCACCCGCACCTTGAGCTCGGGCAGCCGCCGACGCAGGATGTCGGCGGCCGCCACCGTTTCCAGGGTCGGGATGTCTCCGGCGCACGCGAGCACCACGTCCGGCTCCCCGGTCGTGTTGCTCGCCCACTCCCAGATCCCCAGACCGCGCGTGCAGTGCGCGATCGCCGAATCCATGTCCAGGTAGTTCAGCGCCGGTTGCTTACCGGCGACGATCACGTTGACGTAGTGGCGGCTGCGCAGGCAGTGGTCGGCCACCGACAGCAACGTATTGGCGTCCGGCGGCAGATACACCCGCACGACTTCGGGTCGCTTGTTGGCGACGTGGTCGATGAAGCCAGGATCCTGGTGCGACGCGCCGTTGTGGTCCTGGCGCCAGACATGCGATGTCAGAAGGTAATTCAGCGATGCGATCGGCGCCCGCCAGGGCATCTCCCGACTGCTGTTGAGCCACTTGGCGTGCTGGTTGAGCATGGAGTCGATGATGTGGATGAACGCCTCGTAGCAGTTGAACAGCCCGTGTCTGCCCGTCAGCAGGTATCCCTCGAGCCAGCCCTGGCAGAGGTGTTCGGACAGCACCTCCATCACCCGGCCCTCCGGGCCGAGGTTCTCGTCGTCGGGAGTGACCTCGGCCAGCCAGGCCTTGTCAGTCACCTCGAGGGTCGCCGACAGCCGGTTGGACGCGGTCTCGTCGGGTCCCATCAATCGGAATCGGTCGGCGTTACGCGCGATGACGTCACGAAGAAACGTCCCGAGCACCCGGGTCGCCTCGGTCGATTCGGAGGCGGGGTCGTCAACCGGCACCGCGTAATCGGTGAAGCGCGGCAGGTCCAGATCCTTGAGCAGGAACCCGCCATTGGCGTGCGGGTTGGCGCTCATCCGCCGCTGTCCGCGCGGGGCGAACGCGCGTAACTCGGGCAGTAGCGCGCCGTCCTCGTCGAACAGTTCTTCGGGCCGATAGCTGCGCATCCACTCCTCGAGCTGGGCGCGGTGTTCGGGGTTGGTGTGGGTGCCCGACAACGGAACCTGATGGGACCGCCACGTGCCCTCGACCTTCTTGCCGTCGACCTCCTGCGGGCCCGTCCAGCCCTTCGGTGTCCTCAACACGAGCATCGGCCACAGCGGCCGGCCCTGCTCGCCGTCGAGGCGAGCGGCGCGCTGGATCGCGGCGATCTGGTCGAAGGCCTCGTCGAGCGCCGTCGCCAGCTGCTGATGCACGTTGGCCGGATCGTCACCGGCCACGGTGATGGGCCGATAGCCGTAGCCGAACATCAGCGACTCGAGTTCCTCCTGCGGAATGCGCGCGAGAACCGTGGGGTTGGCGATCTTGTAGCTGTTGAGGTGCAGGATGGGCAGCACCGCACCATCGGTGACCGGGTTGAGGAATTTGTTCGAATGCCAACTGGCCGCCAGCGGCCCGGTCTCGGCTTCGCCGTCACCGATGACACAGGCGACCACCAGGTCGGGGTTGTCGAACGCCGCGCCGTAGGCGTGCACCAGCGCGTAGCCCAACTCCCCGCCTTCGTGGATGGACCCGGGAGTCTCCGCGGCGACGTGGCTGGGGATGCCACCGGGGAAAGAGAACTGGCGGAACAGCTTTCGCATTCCCTCGGTGTCTTCGGAGATACCCGAGTACACCTCGCTGTAGGTGCCTTCGAGATACGCGTTGGCCACCAGGCCGGGACCGCCGTGTCCCGGGCCGGTGATGTAGATGACGTTGACGTCGCGGTCGCAGATGAGGCGGTTCAGGTGTGCGTAGACGAGATTGAGGCCCGGTGTCGTGCCCCAGTGGCCGAGCAACCGGGGCTTGACGTGCTCGGGCGCCAGCGGCTCGCGCAGCAGTGGATTGTCCAGAAGATAGATCTGGCCGACGGACAGATAGTTGGCGGCGCGCCAGTAGGCGTCGATCAGGTCGAGTTCATCGGCGGACAGCGTGGGGGACAGGGCCTCAGCAGTCATCTGACTCATCATCGTCGAAACGGGTGAACGGGTGTGCCACTCCTGTACCCGATGCGCGCGAAGCTACCCATTAGCCTGTCTGGCGTGTTGGGATTCGCAGTGCCGCAGTTCGGGGTGTCGGCCCGGGCGGACCTCGCGCGCTACGCGGCCAGCGCCGAAAGCCTCGGTGCGGACAGCCTCTGGGTGGGCGACCGCTTGTTGACCGCGGTGCACCCCAGCGTCGGCTACGCGGGTCAAGACACCATTCCCGAACAGTTCCGCGCCGGCCTGGACCCGTTCATCGCGTTGGCGGTGGTGGCCGCCGCGACGTCGCGCGTCCGGTTGGGTAGCAGCGTGTTCGTCGCACCGTGGTACCCACCGGTGCAGCTGTGCCGCCAGCTGACCGCCATCGATGTGGTCAGCGGGGGCAGGCTCGTTCCCGGTTTCGGAATCGGGTGGTCGCCGGAGGAGTTCCTTGCCGCCGGCGCCCCGTTCCGCGCCCGCGGCGCCCAACTGGACGAGGTGCTCGATGCCCTCGAGCAGCTGTGGACGACGAATCCCGTGGAACACGAAGGCAAGCGGTGGTCGATCCCGTTGTCGTGGGTGGACCTCAAACCGGTCCAGCAACCGCGTCCGCCGATCTATCTCGGCGGGTTCACTCCGGCGAGCCTGCGGCGCATCGGGACGCGCGGCGACGGGTGGCTCCCGGCCGTGCTGGTGCCCGGAGGCGTCATGCCCGAGTTCCTTGCGACGCAGCGCCGCGCCATCGACGACGCCGCCCGCCAAGCCGGCCGGGATCCGTCGGCCATACACACCTGTGTGCGCATCAACGTCGCCGGCGGCACACCGATCGATGCGGTCGCCGAGGCGGTGCGGACGCTGGCCGACGCCGGTTATCCGGACGTCTTCGTCGACCTGATGTACGTCGCCACCGACACCGACGACCACCTGCGGTGGGTCGAAAGTCTCCTGGCGGCATGAGCGAACCACTGCTGGCATCCGTGCGGGTGCTCGACCTCGGCGGCGCCGAATCCGACGGGGTGAGCCGGCTCTACGCCGACCTCGGAGCCGATGTCCTGAAGATCGAGCCGCCCGGTGGGCGGTCCGACCGGCAGGCGCTGCCGGCCGTGGCCGGAGCGAGTATTGCGTTCCGCTTGCACAACGCGAACAAGCGGTGCGCGGTTCTGGACCCCGCCAGCCCCGACGGCCGTCGGGCGCTGCGGGATTTGGCGGGCACCGCCGATATCATCGTCGACGGCGGAAGGCCCGGCGGGGCAGGCGCATTCGGAACATCGTGCGCCGCCCTGGCTCAACAGTTCGGCCACCTCGTCGTGTTATCGGTCACGGACTTCGGCGCCGACGGGCCGTATGCCTCGTGGCGGGCCACCGACGCCGTGTTGTACGCGTTGTCGACGGCACTGTCGCGTACCGGGCCGACGGACGGCACCCCGGTGCTTCCCCCGATCGGACTGGCATCGGGAACCGCTGCGACACAGGCGGCATGGGCGGCGCTGGCCGCCTACTACCACCGGCTACGGACTGGGACAGGCGATTACATCGACTTCTCCCGATTCGAGGCGGTGCTCCAGTCGCTGGATCCGCCGTTCGGATCAGAAGGTCAGGCGGCCGTCGGAGTCAAGAGGACCACCGAAATCTGGCGCGGCAGGCCACGCAACCAGAACATCTATCCGATCTTCGCCTGCAGGGACGGGCATGTCCGGATCTGCCTGCTGTCCCCGCGTCAGTGGCAGGGCATGCGCGCCTGGCTGGGTGAACCCGAACAGTTCGCCGACCCCAAGTTCGACACGATCGCGGCGCGGTACGCGGCGTCTCGCGAACTCAACGCCTTGATCGGCGATTTCGTCGCAAACCAGACGATGGAGGCTCTGGTCACCGAGGGACAAGAGCGGGGCGTTCCCATCGCGGCCGTGCTCACCCCCACGGAGACGCTGGCCTCCGAGCACTTCCGCGCGGTCGGTGCGCTGACCACCGCCGAGTTCGCCCCGGGCGCCGATGTCGTCGCCCCGGTGGGGCCGTTCGTCGTCGACGGCCATCATCGCGGTCTGAGGTGGTTGGCCCCCGCTCCCGGCGCTGACGAACCCACCTGGGCCACAGCGTCATCGGTGACAGCACCGCGGGGCACGGTCGCCCCGCAGCGTCCTTTCGAGGGGATGCGCATCCTCGACCTCGGCGTCATCGTCGCCGGGGGCGAGCTGGGCAGGTTGTTCGCCGACCTCGGCGCCGAGGTGGTCAAGATCGAGAGCGCCGCCTATCCCGACGGGCTGCGCCAGGCCCCGCCCGGTCAGGTGATGAGCAGGTCCTGGGCGCTGACCCACCGCAACGAGCAGAGCCTGGGGCTCGACCTGCGTACGCCCGCGGGCGCCGACCTGTTTGCCCGCCTGGTCACAGGCGCCGACGCCGTGTTCGCCAACTTCAAGCCGGGAACGCTTGCGTCGCTCGGATTCTCCAATGACCGTCTGCGGGAGCTGAATCCGCGCATCGTGCTCGCGGAGAGCAGCGCCTTCGGCGCGGCCGGTCCGTGGAGTTCGCGCATGGGGTACGGGCCGCTGGTGCGGGCCACCACCGGGGTCACCGCGTTGTGGGCGTCTGCCGACGGCGGCTTCTACGATGCGACGACGATCTTCCCGGACCACGTGTCGGCGCGGCTCACCGCGATCGCCGCACTGGCCGCGCTGATCCGGCGCGACCGAACCGGACAGCCCGCACACGTGCACGTCTCGCAGTCCGAGGCCGCGGTCAGCCAACTGGCAACCCGCTACGTCACCGAGTCCGCGCGTGCGGCAGGCCTGCCCGTCGTCGACGACACAGCGGCGCACGGTGTGTACCCGTGCGCCGGTGACGACGAGTGGTGCGCGATCTCGCTGCGCTGCGAGACCGACCACGCCGCATTGGGATCGGTCACCGGCGGCGTCGACACCGCGGAATGGACCCGCACCCGCGACAAGACGGTGGTGGCGCGCATTTTGCAGGACGCCGGGATCGCCGCCGCGCCCATGAACCGTGCCGTCGATGTGCCTGCCGACCCGCAGGTGCGTTACCGAAAGCTGTACTCCGCCATGGAGCATCCGCTTTTTGATGCGCCCATGCTCACCGAGACGGGGCCGGCGCCGTACACGAACATCCCTCCCGCCCTGCTGAGGCCCGCGCCGATGCCGGGGGAGCAGACCAGAGAGATCTGCCGACAGATCCTCGACATCCCCGCCGAGGAGACCGATCGGCTCATCGCCGACGGCACGCTCTTCGCATACCGAGAAAGGCCGTGATGGAAGCCAGGACGCCGGTGTTGGTCGGCTACGGACAAGTCAACCAGCGCGACGAGAACCCCGACGTGTCGCCGATCGACCTGATGGTCGCGGCCGCACGCCAAGCAGCGGACCCCAGAGTCCTCGAGGCAGCCGACTCGGTTCGGGTGGTCAATCTCCTTTCGTGGCGGTACCGCGATCCGGGATTGCTTCTCGCGCAACGCCTCCACGCCGTCAACGCCGCGACCCGCTATACCGGGGTCGGCGGTAATACGCCGCAGTCGCTGGTCAACGAGGCGTGCCGAGACATCCAGAACGGTCGGGCCGAGGTGGTTCTGATCGCGGGCGGTGAGACCTGGCGCACCCGAAGCCGGCTGCGCGCCAAGGGCGTGCGGCCGGACTGGCCGCGCCAGGACGAGTCCATCCCGATGGCCGAGGGCGCCGACGAAGGGGTCCCGATGGCCGGGCCCGCCGAAATCAAGATCAGCCTGGACCGGCCCGCCTACGTCTACCCGATGTTCGAGCAAGCCCTGCGTATCGCCGCGGGCGAGTCCGACGAGGAGCACCGACGCCGGATCGGTGAGCTGTGGGCACAATTCAGTGCGGTCGCCGCGGACAACCCCCACGCGTGGGTCCGAGATGCGGTACCGGCCGAGCAGATCTGGCAGGCCGGACCGGGCAACCGGATGATCAGCTGGCCCTATCCGAAGCTGATGAACTCCAACAACATGGTCGACCAGGCCGCGGTGCTGGTGCTCACCTCGGCAGACAAGGCCACGCATCTGCAGATCCCCAGGGACCGTTGGGTGTTCCCGTACTCGGGCACCGACGCGCACGATACCTATGCGATCGGCGAGCGCGCGGAGTTCTCCACGTCTCCTGCGATTCGGATCGGGGGGCGGCGGGCCCTGGAACTGGCCGAGGTCGGCATCGACGATGTCGGGCTCGTCGACGTCTACTCGTGCTTCCCTTCGGCGGTTCAGGTGGCCGCCAACGAGCTCAGCCTCCCGATCGCAGACCCCGCCAGACCGCTGACGGTGACCGGCGGGCTGACCTTCGCGGGCGGGCCGTGGAACAACTACGTGACCCACTCGATCGCGACCATGGCCGAACGACTCCTCGCCGCCCCCGGCCAGCTCGGGTTGATCACCGCCAACGGCGGATACCTCACCAAGCACAGCTTCGGCATCTACGGCACCGAGCCGCCGCCACACGAGTTTCGTTGGGAGGACGTACAATCGGAGGTCGACCGCGAGCCGACCCGAACGGCGCTCGTGGACTGGGCCGGGGTGGGCACCGTGGAGACGTGGACGACACCGTTCGACCGCGAGGGCTCACCGGAGAAGACGTTCCTCGCGGTCCGCACCCCCGACGACGAGCGGGTGCTGGCGGTCATCCCAGACGCGGCGGGGGCGGCGGCGACGGTCGACGAGGACATCTCGGGCGCGAAGGTCCAGGTCAATCCGGACGGTACGGCCGCATTGAGGTAGCCGGTACGGCCGCGTTGCGGTAGTCAGTCGAGGTCTGCCAACAGCGCGTCGATGCGCTGGCGGGCCGCCTCCGCCGCGCCCGGTCCGACGACGGCATGGACCCGACCGGCCTCCACCGCGGCGATCGCGGCATCGGCGACCACGGCAGGGCTGATCGCACCACGCATCGCGCCATCGTTCCGGTCGTCGGGGACGCTGACCGCCCCGGGCGGGGTAAGACTCGCCGAGTTGGGTCCCAGCGGCGTGTCCACCAGCCCGGGGCACAACACGGTCGCACCCATATCGCTTGAGACGGAGCGCAGTTCGATGTCGAGCGTCTCCGTCAATCCGACGACGGCGTGCATGGTCGCGTTGTACGGCCCGAGGTGGGGCAGCGGGATGAGCCCGCCCGCGGACGCGGTGTTGAGGAAGTGCCCGGAGCGTTGCGCGACGAACAGCGGAGTAAAGGTCTTCACCCCGTGTACGACACCCATCAGCTTGACGTCGATCAGCCACCGCCACGTCTCGATCCGCTGCTCCCACCCCGGCGTCTGTTCGCACACCACCCCGGCGTTGTTGCACACCAGATCGACGCGTCCGAAGCGGTCCAAAGTGTGCGCCGCCAGCGCATCGACATCGGCCGCGTCACGCACGTCGACGCGTACCCCGGTCACTGCCCCCTCGTGACCGGACAGTGCGTCGACCGCCGCGGGTATCGCATCCTCACGGATGTCGGCGATCACCACGTCGACGCCGCGACGCACCAGATGCGTGGCGAGCGCCAAACCGATTCCACTGGTTCCGCCGGTGACGACGGCGACCTGTCCGGGCTCGATCCTCATGGGGGCCTGCCTTTCTCGTCGCTACGGTGCGTTCGCGGGCACCTCGGTGTATCGCGGCTGAAAACGCTCGGGGGCGAAGGTGAATCCCTTGCCGGTCACCTCGCTCATGCACGAGACGCCCGCGTCCTGCACATTGCAACGGAACCCGGCGACAGCCAGGATCCGGTTGAATTCCAGCACCTTCGCGTCGTCGAGGACGAACTGCGCCTGCTCCAATGCCGCGAAGCGGGGTTCACCCTCGCGCTCGACGATGATCGCGTTCGGCGCGACCTGCTCACCGGCGCCGTTGTCCACCGTGGCCGGTTCGCCGGTGATGTTCATGCTGGACAGCGGGGAGGCGGCCGACTGGCAGCCCGCTTTGTCACGCGGTATGACGGCGCACGCCCAGCGTCCACTCGGCGTGGTGAAGAAGTAGACGGCCGACCCGGCTGGATGCGCGACGTAGTCGAATGCGTCGACCAGGTGCGCGCTGTTGGGCGGCGGGGCAGGCGCTTCGGAGGTCGTGGAGGTCGGCGACGCCACGAACGGTTCGTCGGTGGTGACGATCCGCTCGGCCGAGCACCCCGCGACCAGGGTCGCGACGGCCGACATCAGACATAGGACACGCATCTCGGCTCCTAAGCGTGCCGGAACCGGTTTTCGTCCGCGCAGCGGGGGGTGGCCGATCAGCCGGCCAGCATCACTTTGAGCTTCTGCGCGTTCCAGACCGCGTGCCCACCCAGGTCGTTGTTGAAATAGACCAGCGTCCGTCTGCCTTCGTTCTCCCACGCCGAGATCCGGTCGGCCCAACGCCGCAACGCATCGTCGGGGTAGGAGCCCGCGTACATCGAATCCTGGTCCGGGCCGTGCATCCGGATGTACACCAGCTCACTGGTCGCCCGCGGGACACAGCGCAGACCCGCACCGCTCATCACCACGTAGGCGGCGCCGTGGCGCTCCAGCAATGCGTAGACCGACGGGTCGTCCCACGACGGATGCCGCAACTCCATCGCCACCGGAATG
Source organism: Mycobacterium sp. 852014-52144_SCH5372336 (assembly GCF_001665615.1). NCBI lineage: Bacteria > Bacillati > Actinomycetota > Actinomycetes > Mycobacteriales > Mycobacteriaceae > Mycobacterium > Mycobacterium sp. 852014-52144_SCH5372336. The sequence goes on along the minus strand of NZ_LZSW01000065.1, from coordinate 56,211 downwards.
TGATCGGGCATGAGCTTGAGGAAGTGCTCCAAGCGGGCGTCGTCGCGCTCGAGTTCCGGGTGCAGTTGCACGAGCAACGCCTCACTGCGGTCACCGAGCAACTCCCAGCACCGGTCGAAGCGCTCGACCCACGGCTCCGGCTCCCGCAGCCGGCGGTAGTGCGTGAGTCCGCGTTGGGCCTTCACCGACATCGTGAACCCGTCGGGCAGCCGCTGTCGCCAACCGGCGAACGCGCTGTCCTTCGGCCAGCGGTAGAAGCTGGCGTTCAGTTCGACGGTGTCGAACTCCTCGACGTAACGGGCCAGCCGTTTGGCTGTCGGCAGCCCCGCCGGGTACAGGACGTCCTTCCAATGGTCATACGACCACCCGGAAGTGCCGATCCGGATCACCATCGCGTCATTCCCGCGCCATGACGGCGTCACGCAGGTCGTTGTCGAGCGACACCTTGACCAAGGCGCCGGCCAGCTTTGCACACTTGCGTGGCGCCAGCCCGGCGAGCTCGTCGCTGGCACTTGGCAATCCGAGCTTGCGCGCGGCACTGCTGGCACGCGCGTCGAAGTAGGGGCGGATCCATGTCCAGGTGTCCTGGACCTCCCGCAGGAAGATGTCGGCGCCGGTGTCGCCGATACCCTTGAATCCCTTGAGCGAACGCCTCAGCGCGGTCGCGTCGTGATCCTCGGTCCCAGCGAGATTGCGTAAATCCCCGCCGTATTCGTCGACAACGCTCTTGGAAATATCGGTGAGCCTGGTCGCCGAGCTTTCGTCGTACCGAACGTAGTGAGCACGGCCGAAGGCGCGAATCATTTCGGCGCGGTCGGCGTCGAGGACGGACTTGGGGGTGCGCAGACCCGCGCGGAACAACTCCCGCGCGGCTTCGACCGCGATCGAGGCATCGATCGGTTTGCTCGACAGCATGCACAGGGCCAGCAGCTGAAAGAGCGGCATCGGCTTGTCCGCCAACCGGATACCGGCGTCTTCGGCGTAGGTCGTGCCCGCCTGCTCGAGGAGGCGCTTGACCAGCTTCTTACGTGCTGCGGCGTCCACGTCGGCTGGCGTACCCGCGCTCTTTCGGGGGCAAACTCTTGGCATAGCCGGCCCCGCGGATGACCCACGGTCGCAGTTGCCGCTTCGTGACCAGGCCTGCGCCGTCCACCCGCAGCCATCCGCGCATCTCTCTGCCCGCCATCACCATCGGTGCGACGTGTTCGCGCGACAACAGCTTCGCGGTGTCGTCGGGCGGCACCCGCACCATCAGGCCGCCCTGACCGCTGGCCGCCAACGCCATGTTGCCGCCGATCAGGAAGGCCAACCCACCGAACATGGCCTTCTCCTCGACTCCTTGTTCGCCGCTGAGCAGTTCGCGAATGCGGTGAGCCAGGTCCTCGTCGTACGCCATACGACGACCGTATCGCTCAGGGTCGTGACCTGCGATCGATCACGACCCTGAGCGCGGTCCTGCGGTCAGGCGGCCGCGGTGGCGGCGACCTCTGCGGGCTGCAGAGCCTGCGCGACGATGTCGGCGACGTCGGTCATCGGCTTGACCTCCAGCGCGTCGAGCACGTCGGCCGGGACGTCATCGAGATCGGGCTCGTTGCGTTGCGGGATGAAAACCGTTGACAGTCCGGCGCGTTGCGCGGCCAGCAACTTCTGCTTGACACCCCCGATGGGCAGCACCCGACCGTTCAACGTGACCTCGCCGGTCATCCCGACGTCCGCACGAACCTGCCGGCCGGTGGCCATCGACACCAGCGCGGTCACCATCGTCACACCCGCCGACGGACCGTCCTTCGGCACGGCGCCCGCGGGCACGTGCACGTGGATCCGGCGGTCCAGCGCCTTGGGGTCGACGCCCAGCTGCTCGGCGTGCGAGCGCACGTAGGACAGCGCGATCTGCGCGGACTCCTTCATGACCTCGCCCAGTTGCCCGGTCAGTTGCAGCCCGGGCTCACCGTCGGTCGCCCCGGCCTCGATGTAGAGCACATCGCCGCCGAGGCCGGTGACCGCCAACCCGGTGGCCACGCCCGGTACCGCCGTGCGCTCGGCCGATTCCGGCAGGAAGCGCGGACCACCCAGGAACTCAACGAGATCCGACTCGTCGACGGTGATGGTCGTGATCCCGTCGGAAGCCAGCTTCGTCGTCACCTTGCGCAGCGCTTTGGCCAACAGCCGCTCGAACTGACGCACACCCGGCTCGCGGGTGTAGTCGGCGGCGATCTTGCGCAGCGCCGCCTCGGTCACGATCACCTCGTCCTCGGTCAGCGCCGCCCGTTCGCGCTGCCGGGGCAGCAGGAAGTCGCGGGCGATGGCGACCTTGTCGTCCTCGGTGTAGCCGTCGATCTGGACCAGTTCCATGCGGTCCAGCAACGCCGAGGGAATGTTCTCGATGACGTTGGCCGTGGCCAGGAACACCACGTCCGACAGGTCCAGATCGAGGTCCAGGTAGTGGTCGCGGAACGTGTGGTTCTGCGCGGGGTCCAAGACCTCCAGCAGCGCTGCCGCGGGGTCCCCACGGAAGTCGGAGCCGACCTTGTCGATCTCGTCGAGCAGCACGACGGGGTTCATCGAACCCGCTTCACCGACGGCACGCACGATGCGGCCGGGCAGCGCGCCGACGTAGGTACGCCGGTGGCCACGGATCTCGGCCTCGTCGCGCACGCCGCCGAGGGCGACGCGAACGAACTTGCGGCCCAACGCGCGAGCCACGCTCTCACCCAGCGAGGTCTTGCCGACACCGGGTGGACCGGCCAGCACCATCACCGCACCCGAACCGCGACCGCCGACGACCTGCAGTCCGCGCTGGGCGCGGCGCGCCCGCACGGCCAGGTACTCGACGATGCGGTCCTTGACGTCCTCGAGGCCGTGGTGGTCGGCGTCCAAAATCTCCCGCGCTGCCTTGAGGTCGGTCGAGTCCTCGGTGTGGACGTTCCACGGCAGGTCGAGCACGGTGTCCAACCAGGTGCGGATCCACCCGCTTTCCGGGCTCTGATCGCTCGCGCGCTCGAGCTTGCCGACCTCACGCAGGGCGGCCTCGCGCACCTTCTCCGGCAGGTCCGCGGCCTCGATGCGGCCGCGATAGTCGTCGGAGCCGTCGGGTTCGTCCTCGCCGAGTTCCTTGCGGATGGCGTTGAGCTGCTGACGCAGCAGGAACTCCTTCTGCGTCTTCTCCATGCCCTCACGCACGTCTTCGGCGATCTTCTCGGTGACCTCGACCTCGGCCAGCTGCGCACCCGTCCACTCGATCAGCGCGCGCAACCGCTCGGCCACATCCGGCGTCTCGAGCAGCTGGCGCTTCTGGACCTGGGTCAGGTACGACGCGTAGCCCGCGGTGTCGGCCAGCGCCGACGGGTCGGAGAGCTGGTTGACGAAATCGATGATCTGCCAGGCCTCGCGCCGCTGCAGCATCGCCAGCAGCAGCTTCTTGTACTCGGCCGCGAGCTCATAGGCCGCCTCGGGCACCGGGTCTTGTTCCTCGACCACGGTCACCTCGACCCACAGCGCCGCGCCAGGTCCGGTGGCGCCGGCCCCGATGTGCGCACGGCTCTCACCCCGCACCACCGCGGCGGGTCCGCCGACCATGCGCCCGATCTGCACGATCGAGGCCAGCACCCCGTAGGAGGGGTAACGGTCCTCGAGGCGGGGAGCGATCAGCAGTTCTCCGGATTCGCTCGCGCGGGCAGCATCGACCGCGGCCCGCGCGGCCTCGTCGAGCTCGATCGGCACGACCATCCCGGGCAGCACGATCGACTCGCTCGAGAACAAGACCGGAACTGTCTTGGCTTCAGCCATCAATCCTCCAAAGTTTGAGTCTGTTGCGCTCAACCTTTAGATGGCCTGATTTGTTCCCTCACCCGTCGCGCGGTGTACGCACACCGCGAAACACCCCCGAGACGGCAGGAAGCCTGCCGTTCGGGGGAAACGGCAGGCTCCCTGTTGTGGGTGGATCTACGCGGTGCGGTTATGCACTGGCCTGTGCACCCAGCACCCGCTGGATGTCAGGCTTCATCATCTCCAGCTGTTGACCCCAGTAGCCCCAGCTGTGAGTCCCCTGTGGCGGGAAGTTGAACACACCGTTGGTGCCACCCGCGGCGACGTAGTTGTCCTTGAAGGTGACGTTGGTCCGCAAGGTGAACCCTTCGAGGAACTGTGCCGCCATCAGGTTCTGGCCGGCCGTGCCGCCATCGAGATCCGACGGCGTACCTGTGCCGCAGTAGATCCAGATGCGGGTGTTGTTGGCCACCAGCTGGTTGATGTTGACCATCGGGTCGTTGCGCTTCCACGCCGGATCCGACGACGGACCCCACATGCTCTCGGCGTTGTACCCGCCCGCGTCTTGCATCGCGAGACCGATCAGCATCGGCCACCAGCCCTCGGACGGATTGAGGAAGCCCGACAGCGAGGCGGCGTAGATGAACTTCTGCGGGTGGTAGATCGCGTACGTCAGCGCGGTGCTGCCGGCCATCGAAATACCCACCACGGCATTGCCGTTCTGGGACACGCCCCTGTTGGCTTCCAGCCACGCCGGGAGTTCCTGCGTCAGGAACGTCTCCCACTTGTAGGTGTAGTCCTGGCCGTTACCCCGCGACGGCTGGTACCAGTCGGTGTAGAAACTGGACTGCCCGCCGACCGGCATGACGACCGAGAGCCCGGACTGGTAGTACCACTCGAAGGCGGGGGTGTTGATGTCCCAGCCGTTGAAATCGTCCTGGGCACGCAGACCGTCGAGCAGATACACCGCGTGCGGTCCACCGCCCTGGAACTGGACCCGGATATTGCGGTTCATCGCGGGGGAGAACACGTCCAGATACTCGACGGGCAACCCGGGCCGCGAGAACGCACCGGCAGTGGCCGAACCCCCGGCGAAGCCGATCAGTCCGGGCAGCGCCGCCACGGCGAACGCCACCACCGCCATTCGGCGAAACAGTTTTGTACCGGTACCCCGGCACCTCTCCAAAATCTTCATAACGGCAACCAACCCACCTTTCATCGCTTCCACAAGCAATTGCCGTTTGCTGTGCGTGGGTAATGAAACACGTACTCGCACCGCGACTGTCGCCCCGACATGCGGTTGCCACATCGCGGTTGGCTAACGATTACGACTCAGCGAGGACTCACCTGCACCGAAAATCCGCTGTGACCTGTGTGATCAGAGTGACTGAGGAGAAATAGGCGGCGGACTCGCCGCGCCGGGCCGCAGCCGGTGCAGCTGGGTGACGTGCCCCGGGCCGAGCTCGCTCAGCGACGTCACTCCGAGTAGCTGCATTGTCCGTCTGACCTGCTGCGAAAGGATTTCGACGGCCCGGTCGACACCGGCTTCGCCACCGGCCATGAGCCCGTAGAGGTAGGCGCGGCCCACCAGCACGAAGCGCGCACCGAGCGCGACCGCCGCGACGACGTCGGCGCCGGACATCACCCCGGTGTCCAGCAAAATCTCGGTGGCGTCGCCGAGTTCGGCGGCGACACTCGGCAGCACATGGAAGGGCACCGGCGCCCGGTCGAGTTGGCGGCCACCGTGATTGGACAGCACGATGCCGTCCACCCCGAGTCCGACGACGGTCCTGGCGTCATCGAGTGTCTGAATTCCCTTGACCACCAGCTTGTTCGGCCATCGCTCCTTGATCCACACCAGATCGTCGAAGTTCACCTTGGGGTCGAACATGGTGTCGAGATACTCGGCGACGGTGCCCGGCCATCGGTCCAGCGACGCGAACGACAACGGTTCGGTGGTGAGCAGGTCGAACCACCACCGCGGATGGGGAACGGCGTCGAGCACCGTGCGCAACGTCAGCGCCGGCGGGATCGACATGCCGTTGCGGGTGTCGCGGTGGCGGGCCCCTGCGACCGGGACGTCGACGGTCACGAGCAGCGTGTCGTAGCCGGCGGCGGCGGCCCGTTCGACGAGCGCCATCGACCGGTCCCGGTCCTTCCACATGTACAGCTGAAACCAGTTGCGGCCGTGTGGATTAGCCTGCTTGACATCTTCGATCGAGGCGGTGCCCAGCGTCGAGAGCGCGAACGGGATGCCGGCCCGCGCGGCGGCACGGGCGCCCGCGGTCTCGCCCTCGGTGTGCATCAGCCGGGTGAAGCCGGTGGGTGCGATGCCGAAGGGTTGAGCGACGTGCCCGCCGAGCACGGTCGCGCTGGTGTCGACGCTCGACACGTCGCGAAGGATGGTGGGATGAAACTCGATGTCACGGAAAGCTTGTCGTGCACGAGCCAGTGACAGCTCCTCCTCGGCGGCGCCGTCGGTGTAGTCGAAGGCCGCCTTAGGGGTCCGTCGCTTGGCGATTCGGCGCAGGTCCTCGATCGTCAGCGCCGCGGCCAGCCTGCGCTTCGTCGCATTCAATTGCGGCTTCTTGAACTGCAGCAGCGGCGCCAGGTCCTGCGGGCGTGGGATGCGGCGGCGCGTCACGATGGCGCCCCTGCCGGCCTGCCGCTGATAGTTGTCATTGAATCGCACAGGTTAGCTTGTCAGACTGGCCGACGACATGACTAAAGACAGATCGATGTCCGGCGACCCCTTCGACCTGCAGCGCTTCCTCGACGCCCAGGAACGCGTGTACGACGCGGTTCTCGACGAACTGCGCGCCGGCCGTAAGCGCAGCCACTGGATCTGGTTCGTGTTCCCGCAATTGCGCGGGCTCGGCAGGAGCCCGACCGCGCAGCGGTACGGGATCGGCTCCCTCGCCGAGGCCCGGGCCTACCTGGCCCACGGTGTGCTGGGACCGCGCCTGCGGGAGTGCGCGGATCTGGTCGCCCGCAGTGAACAACCATCGGCCGACGGCTTGTTCGGGTGGCCGGACAACCTCAAGGTGCGCTCGTCGATGACCTTGTTCAGTCGCGCCGCCGACAACCCCGATGACCAGGCGCTCTTCGGCCGCGTACTGGCGAAGTACTACGACGGCGAACCCGACCCGCTGACCGTCGAACTGCTCAGTGCGGAGCGATGATCAGCCAGCCGTGGGGTCCGACCTCGTAGGTGGTGACGACCTCGGTCGGCGGTGCACCGGAGCCGGCGAGAACTTCACCCCGATCAAATCCGAGGTGGGGCAACGAGATCGCCAGCGGTTCCTCGGCGATGTTGAGCGCGACGATCAACGCCTCGGATCCGGCGCGGCTCTGGTAGACGTACTGGCGGTTGGTCAACAGCAACGGCGATGTACGCGCGGTGTGCAGCCACGCGTGGCGTCGGCGCAGCCCGATCAGAAACTTGTGTAAGCGGAACACGTCTGCGCCGTGTTCGTCGACATCGAGCGGGGGAGTCGCGAACTCGGGTCGCACCGCGTCGTCGCCGCCGAAACGTTCCTCTTTGATTCCCCGGTAGCCGAACTCGTCTCCAGCGTAGACGCTCGGTGTGCCACCGGTCGTCATCTGCAGAACCAAGGCGTGTTCGAGGTGGCGGATGTCGTCGAGTCGGCTGGCGATCCTGGTGACGTCGTGATTGCCGACGAAGGTCGTCGGCACGAACGTATCCAGAAACTCGTTGTGGCGCACCAGCGCCCAGTCCAGCTCATGGAAGTTACCGTCGTTGAGCGCGCTCCACGCGGCCTTCCACAGTTCGTACTGGGTCACCGAGTCGAAGCCCGACGAGCGCACTCGTTGCGCATAGTCGCCGTGGATGATCTCGGCAAGGAAGTACGCGTCGGGGAACTGTTCGCGAACACGCGGGAGCACCTCCGCCCAGAACCGGTCGTCGACCGCGTAGGCGGCGTCGAGACGCCACCCGTCGGCGCCGCGCCGCAGCCAGCGCGTCATCACGTCGACGACGTAGTCGGCCACCGCCGGGTTTCCGTGGTCCAGCGCCACGAGGTCGCCGTGTCCCTCGAACACGTCGACGCGGTCACCTCGAGTGCGCAACCACTCGGTGTGGGCGAAATCGGTTCCGACATGGTTGAATACGCCGTCGAGCAGGATACGGAGCCCACGGCGGTGTGCCTCTTCAACCACCGTGTCGAAGTCGTCGTCGCCGCCGAGTCGCGGGTCGACGTGGAAATGGTCGGTGGTGTCGTAGCCGTGGGTGCGTGAGGAGAAGATCGGCCCCAGCGCGAGTCCGGAGGCGCCGAGTTCGATCGCGTGGTCGAGCCAACCGAGGATGCGCAGTAGCCGATGCTCGTCTGGCCCCGGCGGCGGGTCGGCGGGATGCGCGCCGACAAAGCCGAGCGGGTAGACATGCCACCAGATGACGTGCTCGACCCAGCCCGGTTCGGAGACGGCCGCGGAGTGCGAGTAATCCGTCATGGCTTGAACTTCGCTTCGTAGAGGGTCTTCATCGCGTCGCTGAACTGCTCGGCGGGCCCGTCCACCTCGACATCCGGTGCGATCGTGGAGATCGGCAGCGACACCACCGGCGGCGGCGGCGCCCCCCATTCGGCCAGCCATCTTGTCAACTGCTCCGACGACGCGGCGTACACGATGCGGCCGAGCCCGACCCAGGCGTGGGCCGCCCCGCACATCGGGCAGTGCTCGCCGGAGGTGTAGACGATTGCGGCGGCCCGCTCCTGCGGTGTCAGGTTGGCCGCCGCCCAGCGCGCGATCGCGAACTCCGGATGGCGCGTGCGGTCCCCGTCCTTGACGCGGTTGCGGTCCTCGAACAGCGTGCGTCCCGCGTCGTCGACGAGTAGGGAGCCAAACGGCTCATCGCCGGCTTCCAGCGCTTCGCGCGCCAGCTCTACGCAGCGGCCGAGGCGGGCGAGATCGTCATCGCTGATGGCCACGTGTCGGAGTCTACGGATCAGTCGCAGCAGTCCGGGGGCACGTCCAGCCGACAGGCGCAGGACGCGCGGACAGCGACGTCGGTGCGCGCCGCTGCGAGGGTGAGCTGTTGACCGATGATCGCCGCCTCGGCGTCTCGGCCCAGCCGCTGCAGGCATTCGTGATAGCCGTGCAGGCTCCACACGTTGTTCGGATGCTGGCACGGCCGAGGCAGCGTGGGATCGAGTCCGAGGTCGGCGGCATAGACCGCGGCGGCCTCCTCGACGCGACCCTGTTCGAGCAGCAGGGCACCGTAGGCGTGACGGGTCGGCTGCATCCAGCCCCAGGGTTCGTCATACGGCAGCGTGTCGTCGAGTTCGATCGCCCGCCGCAGATGCGCGAAGGCGGTTTCGTAATCTGCGGCGCGGTAGGCGATCTCACCGTCAAGCATCTCGGCGGCGATCGCCAGGATGTCGATCACGGTGTTGTTGAACAGGTATCGGCTCTCGGGTATGCGGTCGTAGGCTTCGGCGAACGCCTCGCGTTCGGCGCGGGCTTGCTCCAACTTGCCCGTGGCGGCATGCGCGACGCCGCGCCCGTAGTGGATCGTCGCGACGGTGCTGCAGTACAGCTGCGCGTCCTCGGGCAGGGGTTGGGCTATCAGGTCGTCCCAGCGGCCGAACCTCACCATCACGTGGGTGCGCAACGGCACGAACGCTTCGAGCCAGTCGGCCATCGGCGGAGACTCGATCGCCAGCAGCTGGGGGCTGAGCTGGGCGGCCAGCTCATCCGCGGCGTCGAACGCGGCGCGTGAATTGCCTTCGAACATCGCCGAATACACCACGAAGTGCAGGTTGTGCGCCCGGTACAGGGAGTAGAAGTTCAGTGGCCCCTCGTGTTCGACGAACCTTCGGTCCACGTGGATGGCCGCCTGATTGGCCACCACCGAGTCCCGGTAATTGCCGCACAGCACGTCGATGTGGCTGGGCATGTGCTGCAGGTGGCCGGCGTCGGGCACCAGATCGCGCAGCAGGTCCGCGGCGGGCAGCGCATCCTGCGGGGCCGCCGACATCTCCATCGTGTGCACGTAGAGGTGCAGGATGCCGGGGTGCTTACGGCCGGTCGCGGTGGCCAACGCGTCGTCGAGGATCCGTTTGGCCGCCACCACACGCGACCCGGGCGCGGGGTCACCGGTTCTGGTGTCCCACAACGCCCATGCCGTCACGTTAACCAGTGCGTCGGCGGCCAGTGCCTGCACATCGACGTCGTCAGGGTAGGCCTGCGCCAGCGCCGCCATCGTGTCGGCATACTGTGCGCCACCGGTTTCGAGCGCCTGGGTGTCGTCGGGGTCGTCGGTGGGGAAGCGGGTCTGCAGCGCGGCGATCAGGCCACGCTCGACGGGTGCTGCGCGATGGTCGGCGGCCAGTCGCAACTCCATCCTCGCGCGTGCCAGCGACGCCGCCGCATCGACGGGATCGAAGGCGTCCCAACCTTTGTTGTAGTTCGGCCCGATCGCGTACGCGATGCCCCAGCGGGCGATCCCCAACCCCGGGTCCAGTTCGAGTGCCCGCTCGAAGCAGCGGATCGCTTCCTCATGGTTGAACGCGTAATTCCACACCATTCCGCGGTCGAACCACACCTGCGCCTGCGGCGACGGGGTGTCAATCGGCCGGTGATACGACCCGAGGTCGTAGTAGGTCTCGTCGCCGAGCGAGATGCTCATGAACGGCACGATAATTCACCCGCGCAGCTGCCGAGCATGTTCTGCGGCTCCAGCGCAGGGAGACGCGTGATTCGACAACCCGCGCTGCAACGTGTTCTAGTTCTTGGGTGCTGGAGTTCACCGACATCGGCGACGTGTCCGCAGCGGAGATCGACCGGCTGCGTGGTGTCTACGGCCCGCTCGCCGAATCCGTTCGACAGTTGATCGACGCGACGATCCGCACCGAAATGGACGCCGACACGGTCGCGGCGGTCCGCGAGAAGATCGACGGCGCGACAGCTGCTCTGCGATCACGGCAGATCGACGGGCCCTTCGGCGTGCGCTTCACCACCGGCGGCGACCGGCTGCCGTGGGGGAACCCGGTGATCGGACTGCGCAACCCGATCGCACCACCGTTGACCATCGAGCGCGCTGAGGACGGAACCGTGTACGCCGACTTCGAACTCGGCGCCGCCTACGAGGGCCCACCGGGACATGTGCACGGCGGGATCTCGGCGCTGATCCTCGACCACATCCTCGGCGAGGTCGCCGCCAATTCGATCAACCCCCGGTTCACCGGGACCATCACGCTGCGGTATCTGCGCCCGACGCGCCTCGGGCGGTTGCACGCCGAGGCGACGACCACGAGGTCCGAAGGCATCAAGTCCTATGCGACGGGCTATCTCGCCGACGACGAGGGTGTGACGGTGGAAGCTGAGGGTGTGTTCATCGAGCCGAAGTGGGCTCGCGCATAGCGGCGATCCCCGACAAGGCACGGGTGATCGCGCCGATCTCGGCGACCAGCACGCGGGCGGCCCCGTTGTCACCGGGTAGCCCCTCGGCCTTCTCGCGGACCTGCTGATGGGCCGCCGTCACGGCCGCGATGTCCACCGTCCACGGTGTCCCCGGATTCGGCGGGGCCCCTCGCAGCGCATCGACGAAATCGTCGACAGCGGCGACGAACTCAGGAGTCAACGTGGGCGGTGGCCGGTTCGGCAGGTTGGCCTCCAGCGCGGTGCACGAAATGGTGACGGCGTTCAGCGCCGTGCGGTACGACCGCAGCCACCGGCGCAGCTCGCGGGACTCCATCCGGGTCGCACCCGATGCGGCTTCGAAACCGGCGCGGGCGCGGTACGCGTGTTGCCACGCCGATGACACCGCGTCGGCCGGACGATCGAGGGGATGGACATAAGCCCTGACCACCGTTGCGGCGTAATCGATCTCGGTTTTGAGAAGCTCCCCGGCGCGGTGATGCAGCCGGGTCAGCGCGTGGTCGGGCAACGCGACGTGCGCCACGACCGCGAGCCCGCCGCCGACGACGATCGAGAACAACCGGTCCTCGAGCGTCGCACCAGAGGTGATGGCGTCGATTTCGAGGAAGAACACGACAGAAGCAGCCACGGCAGCGCTGGTCGCGATGTATCCCGTCCTGGTCGCGGCATACGTCGCGGCGAGGCCCAGCGTGGCAAGTGCGGCGGCGACCAGACCGGTGGGATGGGCCACCATCACGATCACCGACGCGACGACGACTCCCGTCGCGATGCCCGCAAGCCGGCCGATGCAGCGCGTATAGGTGTGAGCGGTCTCCGGGCGCAGCACCATGAGCACGGTCAGCGCGATCCAGTAGCCGTGCGCCACGGGAGCGAGTCGGTCCGCGCATGCGGCGAGCGCGACCGCCGAGGACAGCCGGACGGCGTGACGGAACAGCGGTGACGTCAAGCTCATGTGGGAACGGACGGAGGTCAGCGCCCCGCGCGCGGGGCTGATCAGGTCGGGCCGATACAGATCGGGAAACCGCAACTCCGCCGCTTCATGCAGTTGCTGGGAAAGCCGCTTTACCTCAGGGCTTTCCGGCTCGTCCAGTGCGGCCGCCGCGGCGTCCAGCCGGACCAGACCGTGCTCGGCGTTACGCCGCGCGACGTGGGTGTGGTCGGCGATCGCGTCGAGGACCTCGGCCGCTGCCGCCAGCACCCGGGAGACGTCGTCGCGGACGCCGACCGGGGTGCCGCGCAGCATGCGCAGCGTCGCCATGATCCGTTCGGGCAACCGGTGCCCACCTCGGTACGCCTCGGGTCGTCGGCCCGCCTGGGTGTCGATGAACGCATCGCGCAACGACGGCTTCAGCGTCGCACCGGCGGGCGTCTCCGCATCGTGGGCGAGCTGACGCGCATCCGTGGCCAACGCGCCGTATGCGTCGGCGAGCGCCTCGCGTTGAGTGCGCCATCGCTGCGGCGGCCAGAGCGCAATCAACCCCGCCTGCAGGGCACCGGCGACGATCGTCAGGACGGTCGGGACGAGGACCGACGACACCGACGGCGACAGCGGCGGCGCGATCACGAACAGCGCTCCGCCCGCGGCCGCCACCATGCCCGCGTTGTTCCCGACGGCCCACTGCAGACCGGCCCCGAAGCACCAAAGCGCCAGCACGACGATGAACACGACGTCGAACGAGGAAAGTAACGACCCGAAGAAAACGGCCGCGCCCATTTGCACGGCGACGATGAGCACTCGGGCGATCCGCCCGCCGGGACTGTCCTGCAGGGCTACGGCGCCGGCGACCGCACCCGCGCCGGCGGCCCAGACCGCGGTGGCCCCGGAGTCCCACAGCAGCGCGATCGAGGCCATCGCCAACACCCCGAGCAGGCTCCTGACCACCGCCCATGGTTCGGACATGGTCGGACGGAGGGCATCGATGACCCTGCTGCGGGTGCTCACGTACTCATTCTGACGCTTGCGCGCGGCATCGCAGGGACATCACACGCGTCAATTTATCGATGTTGCGGGGAAGTAACCGGCCACCGCCGGACAGCCCGGCACCGCGAGCTCAAACCTCATGTGCCCCAGCACAACCCCGTTCCCGGCGAGACCTGGTCGGTGTCGTCGATTCGCCTGCGACGACGCGGGTTGGGCGTTAGAGTCAGCCGACGGGGTGGGGCGACAGCATCGGAGGTGCCGGTGGCGCATACCGCTGTCGCGCGCGAATCGACGACCGATGCCGGCCCGCCGTTCCGCATCACGAGCACCCCGTCTCATGGGAACCACCGAGTTGATCCGTGCACGTCGACGGTGGCTCGGCCAGGGCAACGAAGGGAATCGTCATGAGCACCGCGGCCGAGCGAGCAGCTCAACTCGATCTGGTGGCCCGGTTGAAATCGGCCTATCCCGAACTACCGGATGCGCCGACGCCGGATCTGCTCGATCACAACCGGATCACCGCATATCTGAAACCCGTCCACGATGTCGGCGGGGAACCGGATGCGCCGATGAAGTACGAGAACAAACAGTACGAACTCTGGGAGCACATGACCTATGTCATCTGCGAAGTGCTGGCCTGGCGCGGCATCTGGCTTTCCGAGGAGCGCCGCCGCATCGGCAACGTCGATGTGGGCCGAGCCGAGTATCTGGGGCTGCCGTACTACGGCCGCTGGCTGTTGGCCGTCGCCCGCGTGCTCGTCGAGAAGCACCACATCGGCCTGACCGAGTTGAGTGAGCGGATGGCAGAGGTCAAGGCCCGCTACGAAGGTGGGCTGGCGGGCAAGAAGCTGGAAGCCATGCCGAAGTTCGAAGGCGACGGAGCAGACGTCAAGCGCAATGCCCACCACAAACACGCGGTGGGCAAAGGCGACCCGCAGGTCTATGCCGGGCAGGCCGACGAACCCAGGTTCAAAGTCGGCGATGCGGTGCTCGTGCGCGAACTACCGGTGATCTTCTACACCCGCACACCCGAATACGTGCGCGGCGCACGCGGCGAGATCGCGACCGTCGCCTACGAAAGCCCTGCGGCCGAGGACGAAACCTGGGACCGACCTGCCCAACCGGAATGGTTCTACGTCGTGCGGTTCAACATGTCGGAGTTGTGGCACGGCTACACCGGCACCGGCGACGACGTCATACAGACCGAAATCCCCGAGCACTGGCTGGAGGCCGCTTCATGACACACCACGATCACGATCACGATCGCACGGTGGCGCCGATGGTCGACGAAATCACCGACTTCGAGGTCCTCGAGATCGCGTTGCGCGAACTGTGCATCGAGAAGGGCATCTTCACCGCCGAGGAGCATCGCCGCTTCACCGAGTTCGCCGAACAGATCGGCCCGACGCCCGCGGCCGCGCTCGTCGCCAGGGCATGGCTGGATCCCGAGTTCAAGGAGCTCGCGCTGGCCGAACCCATGACCGCCAGCAAGGAGGTCGGCGTCGACTGGATGGAGCCGACCGGGTTCGGAACACCCAGTGACTTCACGGCTTTCGAGATCCTCGCCGACACACCCGACGTGCACAACGTGATCGTGTGCGCGCTGTGCTCCTGCTATCCGCGCCCGATCCTGGGCAACTCACCGGAGTGGTACCGCACGCCCAACTACCGCAGACGGATGGTGCGCTGGCCGCGTCAGGTGCTGGCGGAGTTCGGTTTGTATCTGCCCGACGAGGTGACCGTTCGCGTGCAGGATTCCAATCAGAAGCACCGCTTCATGGTGATGCCCATGCGTCCCGAGGGCACCGAGGATTGGACCGAGGAGCAACTCGCCGAAATCGTCACGCGTGACTGTCTGATCGGCGTCGCCCTGCCCAAGCCGGGCGTCACCACCAACGTCATCACCGCCACCCGTCCGGCCATCCACCCGGCCTCGGAAGCATGAGCGGCGCACCGGATCCCGGTATCGAACAGACCACGGTCGCCCCGCTCGAAGAGATCGTCGATCGCAATCAGGTCTGGTCCCGGATGGCGGCGAAGTACGGGGTGGAAAACCCTGTGCCGCCGTGGAAGACGAGCCTGGACGGGCTGTGCGACGCGCTCGACCGGGCCGCGTGCGATGCCGACATCCCCGACTTCAAGGCGCGCCGCGACGAAGAGGACGTGTTGACGGCGACGCGGTACGCCCAGTTGCCCTATCCCGAGAGCCAACTGGTGGCGCTGGCGCACTCGCTGGTCGCCCGAGGTGTTATCGACGAGAACGAGCTGAGGCAGCGACTGACCCGCATCCGCGAGCGGTTGGAAGCCTGACGGCTGAGACGCGGTAGGTTCCCGTCGTGGAGAAAGTCGTCATCACGCTGCGCCGGGCCAACGCCGACGACGCCTGGTGTGCGCGTCTGCACGACCAGGTCGTCCCGGATCTGCTGAGCCTTGGCATTCCGGGTCTGACGGTGAACGTGCGCGACGGGGCGGTCCGCGACTCGCTGATGACCCTGACCACGCTGGATCCACCGGTCGTCGGCTTCGTCAGCCTCTGGACCCAGCAGTCGTACGGCGATCAGGTCACCGCCGCCCTGGCCAGACTCCGGCAGGAGGCCGACGACGCGGCGGCTTATCTGGTCACCGAATCGGTCCCGATAACCCCGCCGGACAGCGCGCCGGGGGAGCGGACGGAGGGATTCGCCAACGTCGCCCTGCTCCGCAGGCCCGCCGACCTGGACGAGGCGACCTGGCTGACCCGCTGGCACATCGACCACACACCCGTGGCCATCGAAACCCAGTCCACGTTCGGCTATACGCAGAACGCCGTGGTGCGGGCCCTCACGCCGGGCGCACCGCCGGTCTCGGCGATCGTCGAGGAGCTGTTCCCCTCCGCCGCGCTGTCCGATCTGCACGCGTTCTTCGGCGCGGACGACGACGACGAGTTGCGCAGGCGCATGGAGCGCATGGTGGCCAGCACGTCGGCATTCGGCGCGAACCGCGACGTCGACACGGTCCCGACCAGCCGCTACGTGTACCGGACGCCATTCGCCAAGCCCTCTGCGGCGCAAGGAGAGTCATGACCACACTCGACGATGCCGTTGCGCTGGCCGCGGGCGAGAGCGGGCTGGCCGTGGTGTCGACATTGCGCGCCGACGGCACCATTCAGGCCTCACTGGTCAACGTCGGCAAGCTGACACATCCGGACACCGGGGCACCGGTGCTCGGCTTCGTCACCTACGGCAAGGTCAAGCTGGCCAACCTTCGCGCGCGCCCGCAGCTGGCGGTGACCTTCCGCCGCGGGTGGCAGTGGGCGACCGTCGAGGGCAACGCCGAGCTCGCCGGGCCGGACGATCCTCGACCGTGGCTCACCGAACCCGACAGATTGCGGCTGCTACTGCGGGAGGTGTTCCAAGCCGCGGGCGGAACCCACGACGACTGGGCGGAATACGACCGCGTGATGGCAGAGCAGCGCCGCACCGTGGTACTCGTCGCACCCACTCGGGTCTACAGCAACGGCTAACGCTTAATCTGCTGCGGTGGCTGAAACGACCCTGCGGATCGCCGACGACAACCGGATTCGCACGCTTACCCTGAACCGGCCGGACGTGCTCAACGCGTTCAACGAGGAGTTGTACCTCGCGACCGCGACCGCGCTGAGAGACGCGGCCGCCGACGACGAGGTCGCGGTCGTCCTACTGACCGGGGAGGGACGCGCGTTCAGCGCGGGCAACGACCTCAACGAGATGCAAAGGCGCATCACCGATCCCGCGTTCAACGAACAGGGCAGCCACTTCACCACGATGATCGACGCGCTCGCCGATTTCCCCAAACCGCTGATCTGTGCCATCAATGGCGTCGGCGTCGGCATCGGGGCGACGATCCTCGGCTACGCCGACTTGGTCTTCATGTCGGCCGACGCGCGACTCAAGACGCCGTTCACGAGCCTGGGTGTGGCGCCCGAGGCGGCGTCGTCGTATCTGTTGCCGCGGCTGATCGGTCGGCAGAACGCCGCATGGCTGCTGATGTCATCGGAATGGGTGGACGCGGCCGAGGCGCACCGGATGGGCCTGGCCTGGAAGGTGTGTCCACCCGAGGAGTTGTTGGCCGAGGCGCGCAGGCACGCTGAAGTCCTCGCTTCGCGGCCCATCGCCAGCCTCATGGCGGTCAAGCAGACGATGACGGCGCCGACCCGCGAGGGAATCGACGCCGCGACGGCAAGGGAGAATGAACATTTCGCGGTGTTGATGGGCGCGGCGGCGAACGCGAGTGCGCTGGCCGACTTCACCGGCAAACGCGACCAGTGACGCGAGGCTAGTGATTCACCGCTCTGGGCGCCGCATCGTCGGCTTCGCAGTGCGCCGCGATGATCGCCCGCAGGGTGCGCCGGCACCTCCCGCAGTCGCCACCGGCGCCGCAGGCCTCGGCGACCTGCTTCGACGTCCGGGCGCCGTTGGCCACGCATTCGGTTACGTCGTGGCTGGTGATTCCCATACACAGGCAGACAAACATCGCGCCCCCGTCACCCCTGCCCGTCGATGCTCATCAGGTGGGCGAACCGACCGATGAAGTGGCTCGGATACGGACCCAGTCCCGAGTTGGTCATCCACTCCGCGGCCGCGTCCGGGTGATCGATCCACTGCCGGGCGGCGGCTTCATCCTCGATCTCCTGCAGGATCATGACTTCCTGCCCGTCGTCGAGGGCACGGTAGACCCAGATCTTGCGCGCCCCGCCGCGCTTGAAGCGTTCGACGCCGTCGTGAATCTTGACCATCAGGGCCGACACGTCCTCGACCGACGACATGACGCCCACGACCACCCGGCCGACGTGATCGGCGGGCGAGGGCGGGTAGAGGTCGATCTTCTCGACCACTTCGCCACCGAAGATCGGCGGGATGTCATCGACGCCGGCGATGTCGAACCACTCGAAAACCGCCGATGACCGAAGGACGTCACGAATCGATCGCGCATTACGAATGCCAATTGTCACCAGGACGCGGTTGGGCTCCCAGATCGACTCGTATACGACGACATGATGGGCGCCGATTGATTGCAGATTATCGCGACGCTTCTTGAGCCATTTCCACATTCGCTCGACATCGGCGACGCGAAAATCACACGCCAAAATCAATGAGTGCAGATCGAACTGACCCATCGATTCTTCCCGTCTCGCTCGTGCCCTCGCCAATGGTTAGCGCAGTCTAACCTTACTTAGCCTAGGCAGTCCAGACTAGGCCCCGGATCTGCGCCTCGAGTCGCCGGAGCGGTTGAGAATCCACACAAAAACCCGCGTTGCGCAGGTTTTAAAGCGCGCTTGCGCGGCGTAACTGCACTAGCGTTGAAGGTGCACGACCGACAGCGAGTCTTGACCAGCCCTCAAGTGCCTAGGAGCGATCATGCAAGGCGATCCGGACGTCCTCAAACTGCTCAATGAGCAATTGACGAGCGAACTGACGGCCATTAACCAGTATTTCCTGCATTCGAAGATGCAGGCGAATTGGGGCTTCACCGAACTCGCCGAATACACGCGCAAAGAGTCCTTCGAAGAAATGAATCACGCGGAGGACATAACCAATCGAATTCTCCTCCTCGACGGGCTGCCCAACTATCAGCGACTGTTCTCGCTGCGGATCGGCCAGACCCTGCGTGAGCAGTTCGAGGCCGACCTCGCGATCGAGTACGAGGTGCTCGAGCGTCTTCGCCCGGGCATCATCATGTGCCGCGAAAAGGGCGACGCGATCTCGGCGACGCTGCTCGAGAAGATCCTCTCCAACGAGGAGGAGCACATCGACTACCTCGAGACCCAGCTGCAACTGATGGACAAGCTGGGCGACGAGCTCTACGCGGCCCAGTGTGTGTCGCGCCCGCCGACCGCGTTGTAGCGCACACCCGCCCACTCCCGCGCACTGCCTCCATGTGGGCCTCCACGTGGGCCTCCATGTGGCGCGAACGTGCGCGTCTGCACAGGACACACCGCGCTTTTACAGCGTTTTGTGCACTCTCGCGGCGGCAACCCTCACCCGGTGCGTAACTTTCATAGCTTTCCTAACGATATGGCTGAAGGATTCGCATCGGAAGGGAAGCAGTGACGAGCCACGCCACGACAACGGCCGCCGATCCCGCCGCCGGCGGCAGTGAGATCGGCCCGCGGCGCCGCAACGCCATCTTCGTCGCGGTGCTGCTCGGGATGCTGCTGGCCGCTCTGGACCAGACGATCGTGGCGACCGCACTGCCGACCGTGGTCGCCGACCTCGGCGGTGCGGGCCACCAGTCGTGGGTGGTGACGAGCTACCTGCTGGCGTCCACCATCGTCACGGCCGTCGTCGGCAAGCTCGGCGACCTGTTCGGCCGCAAGAACGTCTTCGGCGTCGCCGTGCTGTTCTTCTTGGCTGGTTCGGTGTTGTGCGGGATGGCCGGTTCGATGACCATGCTCGTCGCCTCCCGGGCGCTGCAGGGCGTCGGCGGTGGCGCCATCATGGTCACCGCGATGGCGTTGATCGGCGAGGTCATCCCGCTGCGCGATCGCGGTCGCTACCAGGGCGCCCTCGGCGCGGTGTTCGGTGTCACCACCGTGATCGGGCCGCTGCTCGGCGGATTCTTCACCGACCACCTCACCTGGCGGTGGGCGTTCTGGATCAACGTGCCGGTCGCGCTCGTGGTGCTCGCTGTCGCGGCGGTGGCCATCCCGCCGCTGGCCAAATCCGGGAAGGCCGTCATCGACTATGCGGGCATCGTGTTCGTCGGACTGGGCGCCTCCGGGTTGACGTTGGCCACGAGTTGGGGCGGCAGCACGTATCCGTGGTCCTCGACGCCCATCATCGCGTTGTTCGTGGGCTCGTTCGCGGCCCTGGCCGTCTTTGTGTGGGTCGAACTTCACACCGCCGAACCGATCCTGCCGATCCGGTTGTTCGCCAGCCCGGTCTTCACCGTGTGCTGCATCCTCGGGTTCATCGTCGGATTCGCCATGCTGGGCGCGTTGACGTTCCTGCCCACCTTCATGCAGTTCGTCAACGGCGTCTCGGCGACGACGTCGGGTCTGCGCACGCTGCCGATGGTCGCCGGCATGCTGATCACCTCCATCGGAAGCGGCCAGATCGTCGGGCGCACCGGCAGATACCGGATCTTCCCGATCGCTGGCACCGCGACCATGGCGGTGGCGTTCCTGTTGCTCTCCGGTATGGATGCGGCGACACCGACCTGGCAGCAGTCGCTGTATCTGTTCATCCTCGGCACCGGGATCGGACTGTGCATGCAGGTGCTCGTCCTCGTCGTGCAGAACACCTCGAGCTTCAGCGACCTCGGCGTGGCCACCTCCGGGGTCACCTTCTTCCGGACCATCGGAAGTTCGTTCGGCGCAGCGATTTTCGGCAGTTTGTTCGCCAACTTCCTCGCCGACCGGATCGGACCGGCACTGGCCACCAGCGGTGCGCCGGCGCGCGCAGCGGAGTCACCACAGCTGCTTCACACGCTGAGCCCGCAGATGGCCGCGCCGATCGTCGAGGCCTACGCCGACTCACTGGGTCGCGTGTTCCTGTTCGCGGTACCCGTGGCGATCGTCGGCTTCGTCGTCTCGCTGTTCCTCAAGGAGGTACAGCTGCGTGAGGTGGAGACGGTGTCGGCCTCGGACCTGGGCGAGGGCTTTGGGATGCCGAGCACCGAATCGCCCGAGAAGATCCTCGAAGTGGCCGTCGGCCGGTTGTTCCGGGATTCGCCGGAGATCCGGCTGCGCAGCCTGGCCCGCGAACCCGGATGCGACCTCGACGTCAGCCAGATGTGGGCGCTGCTTCAGATCTACCGGCAGAACCAGGTGTTCGGCTCGGCGACGCTGACCGACATCGCCGAACGGCTCCGGGTGCCGCACGAGATCATCGAGCCGACGTTCGACGATCTGGTGCGACGCGGCCTGGCGCTTCGCACCGACGAACGGCTCTGGCTGACGCAGAACGGGATCCGGCAGGTCGACGCCATCTCGACGGCGATCGTGGGCCGCATCGTCGAAAAGTTGGGCACCTCGCCGTCCTTCGAGGGGCGTCCGGACCGGTTCCAGGTCGAGGCCGCATTGGAGCGCATTGCGCACCGAATGCTTCTGCAGCGCGACTGGACCGACGACCGCGCCCAGCTCGTCACCACCAGGTGATCGTGCAGGTCCGAAACTAGAACGCGTTCCAATTCGACGGCGGCGAGCGTACGATGCGGCCATGAGTCGAATTGGGGATTTCGCCGACGATGACGCTGCCGCCTGGGTGACGATGTCGCCGGATATCGGCATCGCGATGGCCGGCTTCACCAATGCGGTTTACACGAAGAACCGGCTGCCGATGCGGGTTCGCGAACTGGCGCGCATGGTCATCGCTCTGGACAACGAATGCGTGGTGTGCCAGAACACCCGCGACTCCGAAGGTCTGGCGGCAGGCGTCGACGAGGACCTCTACGACCACGCCGCCGAATGGCGAACCTGGCCGGGCTACACCGCGCAGGAGCGGATCGCCGCAGAGTTCGCCGAACGGTTCGCCAGCGACCACACCGGCCTGCGCGACGACGAGGACTTCTGGCAGCGCTGCCGCGAGCAATTCTCTGACGAGTTGCTCACCGATCTGGCGCTGTCGTGTGCGATGTGGCTGGGCATGGGCCGCATGCTGCGCACACTCGACATCGGCCAAAGCTGCAAGATCACGCTGTAACTCGCGACAAGGCGCGCACAATGGCTGCGGTGAGCTCGACGACAGCCAAACCACTCGCGGCGGCGGCGATCGCCCAGCTCGAGGCCGACGGGGTTGCCACCCTCATCGGGACGATCATCAACGCCGCCGGACTCACGCTCGCCAAAACCGTGCCACTGCGCCGGATGGGCACCTTCGCCGACCCAGGGCTCGGGGCCAGCCCCGTGTGGCACGTCTTCGCCATCGACCAGAGCGGCATCGTCTTTGGTGACAAGATCGGCGTGGTGGGGGACCAGCGGATCCGGATCGACCTCGGCGCATTGCGGATCCTCGGTGACGGATTGGCCTGGGCGCCAAGCAATTTCTTCAATCAGGACGGCACCCCGGACGCCTACTGCACCCGTGGCGCCCTCGGCCGGGTCGCGGATCGGTTGTCCGAGGCGGGAATCAGCACGGTCGTGGGCCACGAGATGGAGTTCATGCTCGTCGGACCCGACGGCAACCGGTTGCCGTCGCACCTGTGGGCCCAATACGGCCTGGCCGGGGTCTTGGAGTTCGAGGGGTTCGTCCGCGACGTCACCAACGCGGCAACCGCATCGGGCGTCGCGATCGAACAGTTCCACCCCGAGTACGGCGTCAACCAGTTCGAGATCTCGCTGGCCCCCCTGCCGCCCGTTGCGGCGGCCGACGCCCTGGTGCTGATGCGGATCATCATCGGACGGGTCGCGCGGCGGTACGGGATGCGGATAAGCCTGTCCCCGGTCCCGTTCGCCGGAGAGGTCGGATCGGGTTCGCATCAGCACTTCTCGATGACGCGTGATGACGCCCCCGTGTTCTCCGACGGAGACGGTGTCAACGGTTTGACACCCGAGGGGGAGTCGGCGGTGGCAGGGTTGCTCGCCGGCCTTCCCGAGGCTCAGGGCGTGCTCGCCGGTTCGCTGTTGTCCAGCCAGCGCATGCAACCGGGCCTCTGGTCGGGGGCTTCGGTCTGCTGGGGCACCGAGAACCGCGAGGCGGCAGTGCGTTTCCTGATCGGCGGCGTCAGCAACCCGTCGGGGGCCAACGTCGAGGTCAAGGTCGTCGACCCGTCGGCCAATCCGTATCTGGCGACGGCGGCGATCCTCGGGCTCGCCCTCCACGGGATCGAACGCCAGCTGGCACTACCGCCGGAGACGACGGTCGATCCCGCAATGCTGACCGATGAGCAACGACAGTGCGCCGGCATCGTGATGATGGCCCAGAACCAGGCCGAGGCGATCGACGCACTCGAGCACTCCTCGCTGATGCGGTCCATCCTCGGCGATGCGGTCGTGGATGCCGTGGTCGCGGTGCGCCGCTACGAGCACGATAACTTCGCCGACCTCAGCGCCGAGCAGGCCGCCGAGAAGTTCCGATTAGCCTGGAGCGTCTAGGTTTCCGCGCATTGCCACGCGCCCTCAGAGCTGCGTCAGATCAGTCCGGTCGCGTCGAACACCCATGACATGTCGGCGTTGGCGAAGTCGTCCATCCACGTGGCCGGCGCGTTGTTGGCCAGCGCGCCCATGTCCCAGTAGTCCTTCCACAGCGTGATCTTGCCGTCCTCGACGCGATGCACGCTGACGAATTTCAGTACGGCCGATTCACCTGTGGCCCAGTGCCATTCCTCGGAATGCTCGTACATCACGTCCGCACCGTTGTCGACCAGCAACCCCGTGAAGTTCTCGTAGGAGGCCAACGGCTCCAAGCCGATCTTGAGCCGCTTGACGATGTCCTCCGGCCCACGCGCAGCGGCCGCCGGACCTACGGGCACGTCGAGGTAGATGCAGTCGTCGGACAGAAAGGTCTTGACCGCCTCCCAGTCGCGCGCCGACAGCGCCTTCCACATGCCCAGAACCGTATCCTCAACCGACACTGGCCAATTCCCCTTCCTGCTCGACGAGCGCGGGCGCCTTGTGCGCTGCGCGCAGGAACCGTCCGGTCCGCCGTTTGCCGACGAGATGCGTCGGCTTGCCGTCGAGGAAGACCGCGCGGCCGCCGACGAACACACCCGAGACAGTGTCGTCGTTGCGGTTGACCATGCGCGACAGCCCGCCGTAATGGTCGACGCGCTCTTCTGCGTAGCGGTCCAGCGAATCGTCGAGGTGTGCGGGGTCGACGATCACGATGTCGGCGCGGTCGCCGATACGCAGGTGCCCGGCGTCCAGGCGATACCAGTCGGCCAGCTCACCGGTGAGCCGGTGCACCGCGTGTTCGACCGTCATGAACGGCTTCCCGGCGCGTTCGGCGCTGTACACGTGGCGCAGCAACCGCAGACCCATGTTGTAGAACGCCATGTTGCGCAGGTGCGCACCGGCATCCGAGAAGCCCATCTGGATGCCGGAATCGGCGGCGAGCTTCTTGAGCACCTCGGGGCGATGGTTGGAAATCGTGGTGCGCCATCGCAGTGCCGTGCCGTGTTCGAGCACCAGGTCGAGGAAGGCGTCGACGGGATGCACACCGCCGCGCTCCTGACCGACCAGACCGAACGACTTGCCGACGATCGATGTGTCCGGGCACGCGACGATCTCGGCGTCGAAGAAGTCGCGCTGCCACACCCGGATGCCGAGCTTGCTCTCGTACTCCTTGCGGAATCGGCGCCGGTAGGCCGCATCGCGCATGAGCTCGTTGCGCTCGACCTCGTCGCGCAGATGCAGCGCCGCCGCGCCCGCGCCGAATTCCTCGAAGACCACCAGATCGATGCCGTCGGCGTAAACCTCGAAAGGGACCGGCAGATGCTGCCAACGGAAGTTGCCGCCGAGCCTGTTGACCAGCCGCGCGGCCGGACCGAGCGCGTGGATGCTGTACGGGTTCGATTTCACGTCCGCGGCCGACAACAAGCTGGTCTTGAGCGGATTGCGGATGAGGCCCAGCGACTGCGCCAGCTGTGAGCCGAGGTTGAGCGGGTTCTCGATGTCGGGGCCGGACTGCAGAACCCGGCCTGCGCGTCGCAGCAACGCCTTCAACCGACGCAGCTCGCGCGGTTTGGCGTAGGTCGACGGGAGGGTCCTCGACCGGCACACGTCACCATCGAGCTTGTCGAAAAGCAGCTGTTGCGACGACATTCCGACGAATCCGGCCTCCAGCGCCTCCGACAGCCAGCACTCCATCTGAGCTTGCTCGGCCTCGGTGGGGCGCTGGTCCTTACGCGTGGCGCGGTCGAGTCCCATGGTCGCGGCGCGCATGTCGGAGTGACCGATGAATGCCGCGATGTTGGGGCCGAGCGGCCGGGATTCCAGAGCTTGGATGTATTGCTCGCAGTTCGACCAGGTCTTGTGCTCTTCGACCGCGGCGATCACGTGGTCACGGGGGATCGCCTCGACCCGACCGAAGATGTCACCGGCGTCGCTGGCGTCGACGTGCACGGTAGACAGCGAGCAGGACCCGAGCATCACCGTGGTCACGCCGTGGCGCAGCGACTCGGCGAGGGCGGGACCGTTGAGCACTTCGACGTCGTAGTGGGTGTGGATGTCGAGCATGCCGGGCATGACCCACTTACCGGTCGCGTCGATGACTTGCGGGCAACCGGTCGCGTCGAGATCGTCTTCGCTGACCGCCACCACACGCCCCGCGCGGATACCGAGGTTGCGGATCGCCGACGGAGCGCCGGTGCCGTCGAACCAGAGGCCGTTGCGGATGATCGTGTCGTAGCTCACCCCGCCATAGAACAGCCCGGCGATTGCCATGTCAACGAAATCTGTGAACAGATTCGTGGATTTGTCTACTGTGCTCGCTGACGTGCATGTATCCGACGATGTCGCTGCCTCGTGCGAGGGTTCCGGCGGTGTCCGTATCGGGGCATACTCGCTGGGATGACCCCCCTCCAGCGGTACATCGCCGAAGAGATCGCCACCGACCACGTCGACGGTCTGCTGTCGCGGCGGGAGGCGCTGCGCCGGTTGGCGCTGCTCGGTGTCGGCACCGCGGGCGCCACCGCGTTGTTCGCCGCATGCGGCCAGAACCGGGAGCCGACGGCCGACGCCCCGGCCACGTCGAGCGGCGCCGTCATGGCCAGCGCCCCGCCGCCCGGCAGCGAGACAGAGGTGGCGACCACACCGGTCAGCTGGGCTGGGCCTCGCGGCGAATTGCAGGCCGCTTGGGCCCAGGCGCCGGACGTCCGCGGCGGCGTGCTCGTCATCCACGAGAACAAGGGGCTCAACGACTACATCCGTTCGGTGGCGGGTCGCTTCGCCGGAATCGGCTACTCAGCGCTGGCGATCGACCTGCTCTCGGCGAAGGGCGGGACATCGACGTTCGCCGATCCCGCGGAGGCGACCGCGGCGCTGGGCAAGATCCCGCCAGAGGAAGGGGTCGCGGATCTGAAATCGGGCATCGACGAACTGCAACGACGCGTTCCCGGCAAGAAGGTCGCGGCGGTCGGCTTCTGCATGGGCGGTGGTTATGTGTGGCGGTTGTTGGACTCCGGTGAGCCTCGGCTGTCGGCGGCGGTCCCGTTCTACGGGCCCACACCCGACAACCCCGACTTCTCCGGATCGAAAGACGTTGCCGTGCTGGGGATTTATGCGGCCCAGGATCAGCGGGTGAACGCCACCGAACCCGTCGCGCGGGCGGCGCTCGAAAAAGCCGGTCTGGTTTTCGAGTTGGTCACCGAACCCGACTCCAACCACGCATTCTTCAACGACACCGGCGAGCGTTACAACGCGACCGCCGCGGCCGACGCGTGGCACCGTGTGCAGGACTGGTTCACCCGATACGTCGCCTGAGCCCATTCCCGCGACCGTGCGTGCCTGCACACGACACGCCGCGGAAAATCAGCCTTTTGCGCACCGTCGCGGGCCGACGAATGTGCGCAAACCCCGCCACCGTCCGCACAGTCACCGGTAGTTCGTCTGCCCGCCACCGACTCGTCAACGCCAGCACACAGCCCACGGTCACATTCAGCGCATGCGCGTCGTGCAGATCGCCGATTTCTACGGCCCGCTCTCGGGTGTCCTGCGCACAGCGGTCGATCGCCTCGTCGCCGAGTACCGAACGCTCGTTGACCCGCGACGGTGCGCAAAGTGCGGATCTAACGCGGCGTGTCGTCAGCAGACCCGCACGCTCGCGTAACAGGGATGGTGCACGGTCGCCGAAAGGGGGCACGCGCACGTGTGGCCTTGGCCTACGATCCGGAGATGATCAGGTCGCTGATGGTCGGGGTCTTCACCGTCGCGCTGAGCTGTGCGTCGGTCACCGCGACGGCAGCCGCGGACCCGGACGAGCCGCCCTGCTCCTTCACCCTCTCCGCCCCGCACGTCGTGCACGTATCAGGAACGGACATGGTGGCGGTGACGATGTCGCCGTCGAACTGCGACGGCGGCACCCCGTATCAGTCGATCGCCTGCGTCGAACTCCAGGGCAACGCGGGGCCGGAGAACTGTGTGCAGAACAACGGGCTGTTGACAGCGCGGGCGTACTACTCGCCGTATCAACCGGGCGCGACGTACGTGGCGACGGGTCGGGGTTGCTCCACCTCGGGCAATCCGCCCGAGCCGGTCTGCGAGCCGTCCGGACCGTTGACCGCGACGCTCTAGCATCGCCCAACAACGGGAATCCTGAGCTCCGCTCCGCAACAACGCTTTTGGTTGCTCAAGCGGGTAATTCCGTCGGCCGGGGGGCCGAAATCCCTGCCAGACAGCTGCGGGCGAGCCGCCATCGACTCAGCGAGCGCTGTCCCTATGGCGGCCGCCCCTAACTGTCTGACCATCGGCCGTTTAGCCGGATGGCTGCCCGGGCACACGCAGAATTAGCGGGTTCGTCAACGAGCCGGCTCGACAGACCAGAGGAGCCGACATGGATAACAACGCCATCGTGTGGATCATCGTCGCCATCGTTCTGATCGCCGCGATCGTGGCGGTGGCGCTCCTGGCGCGCAACGCGCGCAACAAGCGCCGCCGCATGGAAGCCGATCGGCTCCGCACGGAGGTCGACGAAGAGTCGCATCATCTCCGCAAGCGCGAGACCGTCGCGCAGGAAACCGAGGCTCGCGCCCGTGCCGCACAAGCCGAAGCAGAGGCGAAAGCCGCCGAGGCGGCCCGGCTGCAGGATGCTGCCCACACGCACCGCAACGCGGTCAACACCAAGCGCGACGAACTCGATGAACAACGCGCCCGCGCCGACGCCCTGGACCCGCAGACGCGAACGTCCGACTCGGTCGCCGATCCGTCGACCACCAAAACCGATGGCGTGCGAGACGATCGAACCACGCGTGCCGAGCCGAACCGGGCCCCCGAGCAGCACCACCGCTCGTGACCGAGCAAGCCAAGACCGCATCGGCCGTCCTCTTCGATATCGACGGGACGCTGATCGACTCGAACTACCTGCACGTTCATGCCTGGTACCGGGCATTTGAGGAGGCCGGTCACCCGGTCGAGGCCTGGCGCATCCACCGCTCCATCGGGATGGATGGCACGACACTGGTCAACACGCTGGGAGCAGAGGCTGACGAGGAGACCCGTAGCCAGGCCAAGGATTTGCATTCGCGCTACTACAAGGAGTTGGCGCCGCACCTGAGGCAACTGCCGGGCGCACGCGGACTGCTCGAAGCGGTGCACAAGCTCGACATCCGGGTTGTGTTGGCGACCTCGGCACCGGAAGAGGAGCTGTCGGTGCTGCGCGAGGTGCTCGATAGCGACCACCTGGTGTACGCGGTGACTTCCTCGGAGGATGTGGACACCGCCAAACCCGAGCCCGACATCGTCGAGGTCGCTCTCGAACGCGCAGGGGTGACGGCCTCGCATGCCGTCTTCGTCGGCGACACCATCTGGGATGTTGAAGCCTGTAAACGCGCAGGTGTCGACAGCATCGCGGTGCTCAGCGGGGGAGTCTCCCGCAGTGAGCTCGAAAAGGCCGGAGCACAGCGGGTTTTCGGGCACGCGCTGGAACTCTGCCAGCATCTCGACGACACACCGATCGCCGCGCTGGCCAATATCGTCGGCGCCCGCTGAGCCGCGCCCGGCGTCAGCGGGGCAGCGCGTAGCGCAAGATCGCGGCGACGCCGTCGGCCGGATCGATGCGCTCGTCGGTGCGGATCAACGCGGCTCCGGTGTTGATCGCCGCCATCGGCAGCGCCTCGTCGGCCCGCAGGGTCTGGCTCGGGGCCTTGCCCAGCTCGGAGAGGACGTTGGCGTTCGGCGCGATCGTGGCCAGGTCATCGCCGGCCACGACGGTCGCGTCGCCGACGTCTCCGATGATCAGGGTGTCGACGGCGCCCGCCCGCAAGGCCGCCGTCACGCCGTCCAGCCCTTCGGTCGCCATGCCCTCGCCGCGCCCGAGCTCGGCGGTGAAGCGTTGTGCGGCCTCGTCGATCGCCGCCACGCGGCGACGCTGAAACTCCTGGTCGATCTCGTGCTGCAGGTCGGCGTCGTCGAACCCGCTGTGCCGCGCCCCGACGCCCACGTCGACCACCAGCGAAGCGACTCGCTCGGGTAGTTCCCCAATCAGGTCGGTGCGCGACTGAACCTCGCCGACGACGAATACGACTTCGGGTTTGGCGTCGTCGACCAGCGTGGTCAGCTGGCTTGCGACCGCCCGGATGTTCTGTTGGCGCGCCTCATCGCTGGTCCGCTGCGGATCGCCATATCCCGGGGTGTCGGCGCCCGAAGCCTTGTGCACGGGGTAGGCATCCCCGTCGACGGTGTCCGAGACCGCGGTGCCCTCGCGGTACAGCGTGATGTCGCCGCCCTCGTAGTCCACGATCACCACGGCGTACGTCGGTCGGTCGAGGCCGTGCTCGACGACCGGGACGATGTAGGGCAGTGCCGACACCCGGACGACAGGCTCGATGGGCCGAATGAGGTGTTCGTTGACCAGGACACCGTCGGCGCTGGCCACGACCGCGCGACCACTGGGCCCGACCGGAGGAGCCGCATCCGTGATGGCCTGCTCGATGCTCTCTGTCACCGCCGGATCGGCGCCCTGCTCCTCGAGCTGCTCACGCAGCGCGCGCCACTTCAGGTCCATCTGGGCCGCCGCGTCGGCGGTGTTGTGGGAATCGTCGAAGTACACCGACGCATACGGGCCGTTCGAAGTCAGCAGGGTACGAAAGTGTTCGGGATGCATGGCCGTTGGTTACCCATGGAACGCCTGACGACACAAGTGATCGGCCAACCGGGCTGCGAACCATGTCACCGCCTGCGGCGCGACCCAGTCGTGACGAGCTCAGCGAGGCGGTGTCCAGGACACCGGCAGTCGCTTGATCCCGTGGATGAACGGCGACAGTAACCGCGCCGGTTCCTCGGTGGCGGCGATGTCGGGTATCTGCCGGTGCAGTTCCTCGAAGACGACGCTGATCTCGCGCCGGGCTAGGTTGGCGCCCAGACAGAAATGCGCTCCACCGCCGCCGAATCCGGCGTGCGGATTGGGGCTTCGTGTCACGTCGAACGTCCAGGGGTCGGCGAACTTGTCTTCGTCGCGGTTCGCCGAGCAGTACCAGAGCGTGGCCTTGTCTCCGGCAGACATCGTGACGCCGCTGAGTTCGCAGTCTTCGGTCAAGGTGCGGCGCATGTAGTTCACCGGGAACGCCCACCGGACGATCTCCTCGACGGCGGTGGGGGCAACGGTCTCGTAGTTCGCCCACCACCGCTCGCGTTCGCGCGGATAGCGGGTGAGCGCGAGCACGCCGTGGCTGATCGCGTTGCGGGTGGTCTCGTTGCCTGCCACCACCAACAGGATGAAGAACGACGCGATCTCGGCCGATGTCAGACGTTCTCCGTCGACTTCGGCCTCGACCAGCGCGGTCGTCAGATCCTCCTGGGGGTGGGCGCGCCGGTCTTCGGCGTGTGCGGTCGCGTAGGCGCCGATGTCCATCGCGACCTTGACGAACTCCTCGTAGTCCTGCGCGATGTCTTTGTCCCCGAAGCCGAGGATCACGTTGGTCCAGTGGAAGATCTGCTGATGGTCGTCCTCGGGGATGCCCATCATGTCGCAGATCACCTGCAGCGGCAGTGGTCCGGCCAACTCCGCGACGACCTCCCCGTGTCCGTCGGGATGTTCGGCGATCATCTCTTCGACGAGGCGCCGGGCGCGATCTCTGACCGAGGCCTCGGTGAGTGCGACCACCCTGGGGGTGAAGGCCCGGCTGACGATGTTGCGCAGCCGCAGGTGTCGTGGGTCGTCGGTCACGATCATGGAGCCGAAGTACTCGGACAATTCCGGGTTCGCGTCGTTGATGGTGACGCTCGGACTCGAGCTGAAGATATGCGGATGTCTGCTGGCGTACCAGACGTCGTCGAACTTGGTGATCGCCCAGTGGCCGGGACCTTCGGCCACACCGGGGGTTTCCAGCGGTGCGTGAAACGAGACCGGCGCTTCGCGGCGCAGCGTGGCGAATGCGCCGTCACGGAAGTCGTCGGGTTGCACCCAGAACTTCCAGGAACCCAGGTCGACCTCGGACAACGGCACCTCGGGCGGAGGTGTGCCGTTGACCCTGATCATGTGCGCGCCGAAGGTGGGCGGTGTCGCGGTGTCCACCCGCCCGAGGGTAGGCCGATTATTGACCGCAGAAGCCGAATCCCGAACACGTGGCCAAATGGATTATGACAACTGCCAGTTCATGTTCTTGGCGAACACGCGGGCGTCGTCGGAGATGGTGCCCAGTTCGTGACAGCGCTGGATGTAGCCCTGCACCATCACCAGGAAGTTCATCGGGTTGTAGGCGTCCTCTTCGTAGCTCCACTTCCCGTCGCCGGCGTACCTGAGAACGGTGATCACGGGGGTGCCGTGCACGCTGCCGTCGCCGGGATCCTTCATCGTGTTGACGTTGCGGTTGATCACCCAGCCCTTGTCGACGTCGATCGAGTACCACTCGACCGGATAAAAGGGCATCTCGCTGCCGGGGAACATGTTCATCGTCGAGACGATCCAGTCACGGATGGTCTCCCTGCCCGCCATGTTGCCGAGGGCATGTTCGACGTAGGTCGCGTCCTCGGTGAAGTGATCGGCATAGCTCGACCAGTCCCACGTCTTGCCGATGTCGACGACCGCGTCCTGATAGGCGTGAAACGCCTCGTCGATCTCCTCACGTGACCACTGACCCATTGCAGGCTCCTCGGCTCGCGGCGCAACTGGCATTGTTCTACCAAATGCGCCGGCCCCACCGGGGCGGATTGACCACACCGTCAAAGTCCGCATCTGCGAGCAGATCCTGTCTCACGCGGTTCGAGTACGCCTCGCCAAACCGACAGTTGGTTCCCAGAAGTCAAGCAGCACAAGGGAATCAATGCCGCAGCGACATCACGTCCGAGGCAAAGTCAATGCGTCGAACTCACATCGCGACCACGCTGGGCCGCGATAGTGTGCCCGCATGCCCCTCGGTATCGACGCCCAAGTGCTGGAGGAGATGGCACCGCTGCTTGCCGCGGTCGGCGACGTCGACCCCGCCCCTGTCGGCGATGTCGACTTACGGCGCGTCAACGGTCACCGGATGTTCGACACCGTCGCGGGCCAACGGGGGCCCGCCACCGGCGTGGAGGTCACGCGGCACTCGCTGACTACCGATGACGGGGCAACGCTGGCGCTCGGCTGGTATCAGCGGGCGGGGGAGCAGCCGGGCAGCGCCGCGCTGTACCTGCACGGCGGCGGAATGATTTTCGGCCTTGAACACGTCGGAAGCCTCTACGACCTCGCAGTGCGGGACTACGTAGCAGCCTCCGGGGTGCCGATGCTGATGGTCGACTACCGGGTCGCTCCCGAACACCCGCACCCCGTACCGGCCGAGGACTGCTATGAGGCACTGTGCTGGCTGGCCGGCAACGCTTCGACGCTCGGCATCGAACCCGACCGGGTCGCGGTCATGGGCGACAGCGCGGGCGGCGGCCTCGCCGCGGGTGTGTGCCTGCTGGCGCGCGACCGCGGCGGCCCGGCAGTCGCACAGCAGCTACTGATCTATCCGATGCTCGACGACCGCCCCGGGACACCGGATCCCGGCCTGCTGCCGTACCTGACGTGGACGTACGACGACAACGCCACCGGGTGGGGCGCACTGTTGGGTGAGGACGCCGGATCGGCCTCCGTGTCGCCGTACGCGGCACCTGCCCGAGCCACGGACCTGAGCGCACTTCCCGACACCTACATCGACGTGGGCGATCTCGACATCTTCCGGAAGGAAGACGTCGCCTATGCGACCCGACTGGCCGACGCCGGAGTGCCCACCGAACTGCATGTGTACCCGGGTTGCCCCCACGCGTTCGAGGCCCTGGCCAGAAACGCCGGCGTCTCGCAGCGGGCGATCAGCGATCGCGTCCGGCGCCTGCGCAGCCTGTAATCCGCTGGCGGACAACGTTTCCTGCTCAGCTACCCTCGGGCGCCTCGACCACCGCCTTGATGCGCTCGAGCGTCTTGCGCATGTCGCGGATGTTGCGCCTGCGCCGAAGCTGGCCTCCGAACACCGAGAACAGCTTCATCAGCAGCGAGTCGTTGAGCCGGAAAGACTCGGTGACCTCAGTACCGCCGTCGACGGGGGTGAGCCGGTAGTGCCAGTTGTTCACGGGCTTGTCTCCAATGAGCACCGCGAAGCCGAATTCCCGGTTCGGTTCGCAGGCCGTCACCTCACACGTCGTCCAGTAGACGGGCCCGATCTCGTTACGTTTGACGTGGCCCCGGAACCGGGCCCCCAGCGCGGGACCGGTGGCACCACCGAGCCACTCGGCCTCCATGACTTCGGGGGAGAATTTGCCGGTGTTTCGCACGTCGGCGATCAGGTCCCAGATCCGCTCCGCCGGCGCCGCCATCGACACCGTCACCGCTCCGTCCACCGTTTCCTCGCTCTCTGGCAAGCGTTTTCGAGAACCCTAGCGCCCCGTGCACCGACGCCGCCCCGAAAGCACGCGCAAGTACGATGTCGGCGACGTGAAAATTCGATTCGGGATCGGGCTCGGCGCCGACATCGGGCCGCAACAGCTGCCGGACATCGTCGACCAGCTGGAAGACACCGGCGTCGACTCGCTGTGGTTTTCCGAACTCGTGTACTCCGAGGCCGTCGATCCGTTCGTCGGAATGGCTTTCGCTCTGGCGCGCACCCGCAGCTTGAAGGTCGGTACGTCGGTCGCGGTGCTACCGGGACGGCACCCGGTGCTCGTCGCCAAGCAGCTGGCCTCACTCGCGGCGTTAGCGCCCAAACGGGTGCTCCCGGTCTTCGGGTTGCGGTCCGCCATCGCCGCAGAACGCGAGATCTTCGTGGTGCCCGACGGGGCGCGCGCCGCGGTGTTCGACGAGGCGCTGCGGCTGCTTCGTGCGGTGCTCGAACACGACGACGTCTCGTTCGACGGCGACTACTACACGGTCTCGTCGGCGGCGGTGGCACCCCGGCCCGTCAAGCCGCTCGACATCTGGCTGGGCGGGTCGGCCCCCGCCGCGTTCCGGCGTATCGGCCGCCTGGGCGACGGTTGGCTCGGCAGCTTCGTCACTCCCGCCGAGGCGCGTCGAGCCCGACAGGCGATCCAGCGCGCGGCCGAGGATGCCGGGCGAGAGGTCGAGCCGGACCACTTCGGCATCAACCTGGCCGTCGCCGACGGCGCAGCGTCGCCGCAGATGCTGGCGGCGATCAGCCGGCGCCGGCCCGATGTCGACCCCTCCGAGCTGATCGCCGACGGTTGGCCGCAGCTGCACCGGCAACTCGACGCCTACCTGGACGCCGGCCTGACCAAATTCGTCATCCGTCCAGCGGGGCGCATCGCGATGGCCGAATTCGTCGACCAGTTCGTCGTTGAGCTGCTCCCACGGCAGAACTGACCGTCGCCGTGCACCGCCTCATCGCGACGAGATGTCGCCGTACAGGTCGGGCCAGGGCGGGCGTCGCACCATCGCCACCCCGGCGAGCGCTGAGGTCACCAGCCCGACCAGGATTCCGGCCAGCGTGATGCGGGTCGCGTCGACCGCTGGTCGCCATACCGCATCGCCGTCCTTGATGACGAACACACCGGCCGGCCTGCTCGTCACCTTGACGTTCGGCTCACCGCCGCGCCTGGCTCGGCCGCGGACTTCAGCGACGGGGAGGACGGTGGTGCCGTCGGCTGTCTCGTAGGGCTCGCCGAAGACACGCGAGGCGTTGGGATCGAAGTCGAGGCTTTCGAGCAATTCCGGACGTAGATCCATGGCGTCATGCTTACTACCCGCAGGCGAGCGGGGCAGCGGATCTCGCGACGAGGCGCGACGCGGTGGGTTATTCCAGCGGCAGGTCGTCGTCGGGGATCGGCACCTCGATCGCCTGATCGACCAGATCAGCTTCGTTGGCGTCCCACGTGCGTTCGCGGGAGATCGCCGAGGCGTCCTGCCAGGTGTCCTGGTCGTCGGGGTACACCGGGGTGCGCTGGTCCGCCACGTCGGCTTCGGGAATGGCATCGCCGAACGCGAGGCCGTCAGGTGTGCTCATGATCGGTCTCCGTTCTCGTTGAGGGTTACCCGTATGGGGTCCAACTTTAGTGCGGACGACAGCCATGCGGCGATACACACGCTTGACCAGGGCAATGACGGCTGCATCCAGGTGCTGTGCGTAAACTGCCTGCGACGGGGGAGGCTCTCGAACCGTGCGGAGCTTCGACCTGACCCAATTCGACGCCAGGGGCTGACCGTGCCAGAAAAATCCACCGATACCGCCCAGGACCTCACACCGCATTTCGAGGATGTGCAGTCGCACTACGACTTGTCCGACGAGTTCTACCGGCTGTTCCTGGACCCGACACAGACCTACAGTTGTGCCTTTTTCGAGCGCGACGACATGACCCTCGAGGAAGCCCAGCTCGCCAAGATCGATCTTTCGCTGGGCAAGCTCGGCCTGCAACCGGGTATGACGCTGCTCGACATCGGATGCGGTTGGGGCGGGACGATCAAACGGGCGTTGGAGCGCTACGACGTCAACGTGGTGGGCCTGACGCTGAGCAAGAACCAGCAGGCCCACGTGCAGAAGGTGCTCGACGGCATCGACAGTCCCCGCAGCAAGCGGGTCCTGCTCCAGGGTTGGGAGCAGTTCCACGAACCGGTCGATCGCATCGTGTCGATCGGCGCGTTCGAGCACTTCGGCCGCGACCGCTACCCCGAGTTCTTCAAGATGGCGTACGACGCGCTGCCCGCCGACGGAGTGATGATGCTGCACACCATCGTCAAGCCCGACGATGAGGAGTTCGCGGAGCGCGGTCTGCCGCTGACCATGACCAAGCTCCGGTTCTTCAAATTCATCATGGACGAGATCTTCCCCGGCGGGGATCTGCCCCAGCCCGTCGCGGTCAAGAGGCACGCGACCCAAGCGGGATTCAAGGTGGGCCTGGTCCAGCCGTTGCGGTTGCACTACGCCCGCACGTTGGACCACTGGAGCGCCGCGCTCGAGGCCCACAAGGACGAGGCGATCGCGATTCAGTCCGAAGAGGTGTACGACCGGTACATGAAGTACCTGACCGGCTGCGCCGACCTGTTCCGCGAGGGCTACACCGACGTCTGTCAGTTCACCCTGACCAAGAGCTAACGCCGACGCAGTGCCCGCCACAGCCGCAACGGCAGCAGGCCGAGTAGTGGCGCGCGCTTCCCGAGGTCGTCGGTATCGCGTTTGTTGAACGCTTTGGCGTATCTGTGCGCGTCTTCGGCGGTGGCGTATTCCTTGGCGCCCTGCGCCTCACCACACCGCTCGCACTTCCACCGCATGATGCGGCCATCAGCGCGGAACGTCGGATTGTGCCCGAATATGCTGCAGCCCAAAGTCATTGCTGTGATGTTTCCGGTGGCATACCGACCTTGCCACGGGGATGTCGGGCGATTCGGTTCTCCGCCAACGCCGCCCGCATCGCCTTGCGGAACTCGCCGGGTCCCCAATACCGCGCACCGACCGCCCTGTGCAGTTCACGCACGGACATCGGTTCGTGCTCGCTCACCGCGCGCGCGATGGTTTCGATCTCGTGGTCGAGCGCCGACTCGGGCACACCGGGCGTCGGCGGCTCACGCCATGCCCCATACCAGCCCGCCGCCGGGCCGGGCCGGTAGCGCCGCGCCTGGCTGGCTGCCCGCTCACGTTCGGTGCGCTCGGCGATGCGCGCCTGGCGGGCCGCGCGTTCCTCGTCACGCTCCGAAGGCGCTTCGGACCTCTCCTCGTCTTCGTCGGCGGTCGTCAGCGGCATGGCGAGGTCTTCGAGTTTCTGACCTTCGGCCTTCACACCGAATATCAGCTCGACGACGCCCCCGACGGCCATCACCGCCGCCCCGATCAGGAAGCTGACCGCGACGAGCCCGCGATCGCCGGATTCGATCAGTTGGCCGAACAGTAGCGGTCCGGTGATACCGCCGATGGCCGTGCCGACCGCGTAGAAGAACGCGATCGCCAAAGCCCGCGTCTCCATGGGGAAAATCTCACTGACGGTGAGATATGCGGCGCTGGCTCCCGATGAGGCGAGGAAGAAGCACACACCGAGCACGGTCATGAAGACCCACACCCCGCCCGTCTGAGACACGAACAGCACGGTCAGCGCCACAGCCACGCTCGCCGAACCCAGATATGCGAACGCGATCATCGGTTTTCGGCCGATCGTGTCGAAGAACCGGCCGAGCAGGATCGGGCCGGCGAAGTTGCTCAACGCCCAGAGCGCGTAAAAGATCGGGACGGTGCCCGACGCAACATCGTAGAAACCACTCAGCAGGGTGCCCAGGTTGAACGTGAACGCGTTGTAGAGGAACGCCTGCCCGATGAACAGCGCGAGGCCGAGCACGGCCCGGCGGGGATACTTCGTGAAGGCCACGTGGGCAATCTCCCGGAAGGGAATCGCCTTGCGCTGACGCACGGTCAGCGTGCCCTCGGGTTCCTCGAGGGTCTGCCCAGTCTCGCGTTCGACCTCGCGCTCGATCTCGCCGACGATGCGTTCGGCTTCGTCCTCGCGACCGTGAATGAACAACCACCGCGGGCTTTCCGGGACGTTTCGCCGCACGACGAGAATCACGAGGCCAAAGACGGCGCCGATACCGAACGCGATGCGCCAACCGATGTCGGCCGGGAAGATCGCGGTGTTCAACAGCACCAGTGCGCCTGCCGCACCGCCGGCGGCGCCCAGCCAGTAGGAACCGTTGATGATCAGGTCGACGCGGCCACGGACACGCGCGGGGATCAACTCGTCGATTGCGGAGTTGATCGCGGCGTATTCACCGCCGATACCCGCGCCGGTGAAGAACCGCGCTATGTAGAAGTACCACGGCGCGAACGCGAAAGCCGTTGCCACCGTGGCGGCGAGGTAGACCGCGAGGGTGAGCAGGAACAGCTTCTTGCGGCCGAGCCGGTCGGTGAGCTGCCCGAAGAACAGCGCACCCAGGCATGCGCCGGTGATGTAAATCGCGGCGGCGATACCGATTTCACCTGCGGTCAACTCGATCCCGCTGCCGCTCTCGGTCAACCGAGAGGCGACGTTGCCGACCATGGTGACCTCGAGGCCGTCGAGGATCCACACCGCACCGAGTCCGATGACGACGCGCCAGTGGAATCGCGACCACGGCAACCGATCCAACCGGCTCGGAACCTGCGTGGTGATCGTGCCGGTTTGCACCCCAGAACTCATCGGCAGCCTCCTCGACCGTGGCCCAATCGGCTAGGGAGTACCCAACTTGCCGAAAAACATCCGGAGGCGGCCGAAGTCTCCCTCAGGCGAGGAGGCTTCGCTGAAGGAGCAGCGTGTCAAGCCATCGGTCGTGCTTGAATCCGACCGCGGTGAGCCGGCCGGCCTCGAGGAACCCGCGGCCGCGGTGCAACGCAGCCGAGGCGGCCGCATCGGCGTCAACAGCCGACAGGATGCGATTCGCAGTACGGCGTCGTACCCGGGAAGCGGTGGCGATGACTGGCGACATACCGGTACACCGCGTCCTGCAACGCACGGATCCCCGGGATCCGGTACACGAGAAGCGGGATCCGGGTTCCCAACGCGGCCGCCACCGCGGCGTTCACCGCCTGTGCGCCGTCGTACACATCGCCGGACCGGTCGTGCCACCGCGCGGCGTCGAGGATCTGTGACTGGGGGATGCCCAATCGCTCGGCGACGCCCTCGCCCTGCAGCGGCGCGGTTCGCAGACCACCCGTTCGGTTCATCTTCAGGATGAAGTAGACGGCGCGGGTGCACATCCCGCAGTTGCCGTCGAAGAACAAGGTTCCAGCCATATCGCCATTGTCTCTCCGGATTCCCTGCGGTGCACACTGGTGGGGTGGAATTGGTGACGCTCGACGACATCGAACAGGCGGCCGCGCGGATCCGGGCCTTCGTGCTGCGCACACCGCTGCTTCCCGCCCCGTGGGCCGGTGACGACGATCGGCCGTTGTGGGTCAAGCCCGAGAGCCTGCAGTCGATCGGGGCTTTCAAGGTGCGGGGTGCGTTCAATGCGATCGGCCACCTCGACGAATCCGTACGCACCAGGGGAGTGGTGGCATATTCGAGCGGGAACCACGCGCAGGCGGTGGCCTACGCGGCGGCGGTGTACGCGATACCCGCCCACATCGTGATGCCGCAGGAGACACCGGATGTGAAGGTGGCGGCCACTCGAAGCCATGGGGCGACGGTGGTGTTGTGCGGTGCGGGACAACGGGAACGGGTCGCCGCCGAGGTCGTCGAGGAGACCGGCGGTGTCCTGATACCGCCGTTCGACCACCCCGACATCATCGCCGGCCAGGGCACGATCGGGCTGGAGATCGCCGAGGATCTGCCGAGCGTCGACACCGTCCTGATACCCGTCAGCGGCGGCGGCCTCGCCTCGGGGATCGGGACGGCGATCAAGGCGATGTGCCCGAATGCCAAGGCGATCGGGGTCGAACCGGAACTGGCCGCCGACACCGCCCAGAGCCTGAGCGTCGGACATCGCGTCGACTGGTCCATCGAGGACCGCAACCGCACCATCGCCGACGGGTTACGCTCGCAACCTTCCGAATTGACGTTCGCCCACCTGCAACGGGTGCTCGATGACGTCGTCACCGTGACCGAAGACGAAATTCGTTCGGCGGTACGCGAACTCGCTCAACGTGCACACCTGGTGAGCGAACCGAGCGGGGCGGTCGCGCTGGCCGCCTACCGTAAAGGGCCGAGCCCGGCGGGCCGAACGGTCGTCGTCCTCTCCGGCGGCAACATCGAACCCGCCCTGTTGCAGGAGATTCTGGCCGGCTAGGCGTGCGGGGACGCCGCGATCAATGAACCCCCTCCATATGGCGGCTGATCCACGGCGCGAGCGCGAACACCACCACACCGGCGGCTACCGCGACCGCACCGATGATCCCGAAGTAAGCGAACTCGTGCGTCGCCTTGTAGTAACCGGCCAACACACCGGACATCGCCGTGCCGATACCGACCGAGAAGAAGTACAGCGCCATCATCTGGGCCCGGAACGCCTCGGGCGCAAGCTTTGTGGTCGCCGACAATCCGATCGGTGACAGCATCAGCTCGCTGATCGCGAACACCGCCATCACACCGACGATGTACAGCGCGGGCACCGCGCGGCCGGTCGTGCCCGCCATCGGCAGAAACAGCAGGAACGCCACGCCCATTCCGATCACGCCGTACGCGAACTTGCGCGGGGTGGTCGGGGCGCGGTCGCCGAGCCTGGTCCACATCGCCGCGAACAGCGGTGACAGCGTGATGATCCACACCGGTTCGATGGAACCGATCCAGTTCGACGGCGCGGTCCATCCGAAGATAGACCAGTTCATTCGCTCGTCGGAGTACACGGCGAGCACGGTGAAGATCTGCTGGAACAGCGACCAGAACACGGCGTTCGCCACGAACAGCGGGATGAACGCGCGCACCCTGACGCGTTCGACGGTCGTGACGTTGGCGCTTCTCAGCATCACGGCGAAATAAGTCACCGACGCCGCGACCAGGATGCCAGTCGTGACATGTGACAGGTTCGCCAGCGTCACCAAGCCCGTCGCGAACACCACCCAGATGACCACCGCTCCCGCCAGCGCGATGGCCGCCAGCCGACCGATTGCGCTGCGCGGCAGGGGATTCGGTATGTGACGGCCGTGGTCGCCAAGATTTCGACGGAAGACGACGTACTGTGCCAGGCCCAAGGCCATTCCGATCGCGGCGGCGCCGAATCCGTAGTGGAAGCCGACGTGGGTCTGCAGCAACCCGGTGATGAGCGGACCGACGAAGGCGCCGAGGTTGATACCGAGATAGAACAACGTGAATCCGCCGTCGCAGCGCGGGTCACCCTTGGCGTAGAGCGTGCCGAGTAGGGACGACGCGTTGGCCTTCAGCGCCCCCGAACCGAGAGCGACGAGCACCAGCCCGACGGTCACACCCGCCAGGTCGGGGATGACGGCCAGGGCGATGTGACCGAACATCACCACGACGCCGCCGTGGAAGACGGTGCGCTCCATGCCCAGGACCCGGTCAGCGATCCAACCGCCGAGCACGGTCGACAGGTAGACCAGTCCGCCGTACGCGCCGACGATGCCGGTGGCGGTGCTCTGCGGGAGCCCGAGGCCGCCCTCGGTCACCGAGTAATAGAGGTAGTAGCCAAGGATCGTCAGCATCCCGTAGAAGGAGAACCGCTCCCACAGCTCCACTCCGAACAGGTTCGCCAAGCCGATCGGGTGACCGAGTACCGTGCGACCGCTGGGCCCGCCCTGCGCCTGCTGGACTCCTGCCATGGGTCTTCACATTGCCACGGCGACGCGTGCGCCGCGCCCGATAGCGAACAATCGACCCGGCAAAGCTGTTCGGCCTTCTTTTGCAGGAGGTTCAGCGGCACAGCACATTTCGATTCTGGCCTGTGGCAGCAGCTTTCACCGCAGCGGCCACTCCCCGGGGAGTCGGCGCTGCGCCGTGCTGTTACGGTCACCCCGGTAAGTGGACGTCCGAAGGGGTATGAGTGGACGCCGTACTCGGCTTGTCGGTGACACCGTCGGCCGTCGGTCTTGTCCTCGTCGAAGGGCAGGGAGCCGACGGCGCAACCGTCGACCGCGAAGCCATTGAGATCCTGCCGACCCGCCGGTCGTCTCCGCGACACGCTTCCGATGAGGCCGCAGCCGCGGTGCTGCGCACCGAAGCGCTTGCCGCCAGCCGCGGTCACCGGTTGCACACCATCGGTGTGACGTGGAGCGACGACGCCCAAGCCGAAGCGTCGCTGCTCCTTCGATCGCTGCGCGAATGCGGGTTCGACAACGCGGTGGCGGTGCAACTGCCTGACGCGTCGGAGGCCTTGGCGTGGGGTGTGGCCGAGTTGATCGGCAACGAGGTCACCGCGGTGTGCGTGATCGAGTACGACGCGGTCATTGCGCTGGTCGTCAACACCCGCGAGGGGGCCGTGCAGACCGCGGTCAGCCACTCGATCGACAGCGAAGAATCGTTGATCCGCTGGTTGAACACGGTGTTCACCCGGGTCGACTGGCGGCCCGAGGCGTTGGTGCTGGTGGGGTCGGGCGCGGATCTGGACGCGATCATGCCCCGGCTGGAGACCGTGTTGTCGGTGCCGGTGTTCGCGCCCGCCGAAGCCGAGTTGGCCTTGGCGCGCGGCGCTGCGCTCGCGGCGGCCGACAGCGGTCCGCCGGCGTTCGAGACCGAGCAGCCGCTCGAGCGCGCAGGCAGGCGGCCTCGACGACAGCCCGCACATACCGGGCCGCTGGCCATGCTGGCCGCGGGGACGGTCACATTCGTCGTATCGGTCTCGGCGGCGATCAGCATGCAACTGGCGCCGGGCAAGGACACCACGCCCGCCGAGCCGAACCCGGCCGCGAAATCGTCGCCCGACATCGCGGCAGCGCCCGCGCCCCGCCCGGCCGTTACGCCTGTGCCCGCGGCACCACCCGCGCC
The DNA here is from genome assembly GCF_001665615.1 of Mycobacterium sp. 852014-52144_SCH5372336. Taxonomy (NCBI): domain Bacteria; kingdom Bacillati; phylum Actinomycetota; class Actinomycetes; order Mycobacteriales; family Mycobacteriaceae; genus Mycobacterium; species Mycobacterium sp. 852014-52144_SCH5372336. The sequence goes on along the minus strand of NZ_LZSW01000065.1, from coordinate 13,714 downwards.
GCCGCCGGCCGCGATTCCGGTGCCGCCGGAGGAACCGCCCGTGGCCGTCGTCGACGTCCCCGCAGCGGTGGAGGATCCGCTGCCCGCCGCACCGCCACCTGAAGCGCCCGTCGCACCGGCGCCCGTCGCGCCGGCGCCGGGAGCGCCGGCGCCGGGAGCGCCGGCGCTGCCGCCGGAATCGATGGCGCCCGGTCTGGTGCCTGCCGAGCCCACTCCGGTGCCCGAGCGCCGAGGCTGGTTGCAGCGGATCAGGGACCGGTTCTCCGACGTCGGCGACAACGACCCCGCGCTCCAACAGGCACCGGCACCTCCGCCCGTCGATCCCGCGTTGGCTCCACCGCCGAGGGCGCCGCTGCCTCCGCCACCGCCCGAGGCGGTCGCCGCTGCGCCGCCCGTGGACGTCGCACCCCCGGCCCCGGAACCCGCACCGCTGCCGCCCGGGTGACTCGCCGAGGGTCTACCCGACAATCCGGGACGCCACCCGCATAACGGCTATCGCAGCGATCAGGATGGCCCGACCCGGTTGCCGAACCGCGAACCGATGGTGTGCTGGGGGCACTGAACCCGTCTTCGGCGGGGATTTGCCAGCCGCCAACCGAATCACGACCTCGTCCGAGGCCGATCCGGTATGAAACGTTCTGAGCAGCGCGTTCGATAAGCGTGGGGAGTGGGTATCCGCCCGTGCTGCGACATGCGCGCGCGAGCCCGCCTTGCGATTGCCCGGGGAACTCCACGAGACGAATTAGGATAAAAGTGTGCTGAAGCTACGAAATATGCTCGCGGTGGCGAGCCTCGCGGTGCTCGCCGTGGTCTCCGCCCCGACTAGTTCAGCGGGCATCGCAACACCGAACGCAGTAGCCAGCATTCAGCCTGCCGGCCAGACGGTCGGTGTGGCGCACCCGATCACGGTGACGTTCAAGCAGCCCATCGCCGACCGGGCGGCCGCTGAGCGCACGTTCGGTGTCTCCGCGCCGACGATGCCGCTCGGAACCCAGCAGGGAACCTTCGCCTGGCCCGATGACCGTGTGCTGCAGTGGACTCCAGAGAAGTTCTTTCCGGCACATTCCACCATCACCGTGATGGCGGGCGATGCCAAGGCCAACTTCCAGACCGGCTCGGAGGTGCTCGCGGTCGCCGACATCGACGCCCATACCTTCACCGTCAGCGTCGACGGCGAAACCATGCGTGAGATGCCCGCATCGATGGGCAAGCCGGGCTTCGCGACACCCAAGGGATCGTTCACGGTGCTCGAGAAGCAGAGCCCGGTGATCATGGATTCCCGCACCATCGGCATTCCGCTGGACGATCCCGAAGGCTACAAGCTCACCGTCTACTACGCCGTCCGCATCAACTGGGGCGGCGTGTACGTGCACTCGGCACCCTGGTCGACGGGATCGCAGGGGTACGAGAACGTGAGCCACGGCTGCATCAATCTCAGTCCGGACAACGCGGCGTGGTACTACGACATGGTGAGCATCGGCGACCCGGTCATCGTCCAGGCTTAATCGCCGGGCGCACCGACCAATTGCGCATCGGCATGCAGGTTCTTCACGGTCGGTGAGTTCTGCACCGCGGCCGGGTCGGGACAGGTGCCGAGCACCCTGTCGGCAGTTCCCGAACTGGTCACGGTGAACCAGTAGTGCTCGTTCTTGAAGTGATGATGCCGGTGGTTGCGCCAGATCGCGCGATACAGAGCGGTTTTCGGTTTGTAGTCGCTGTGGATCAGGTAGTGCGTCCACTCGTAGACCAGCCCGAGAGTTCCGATACAGACGAGGTATGTCAGCCCCATACCCAACCGCGGGAACGCCAAGAGTCCGACCGCGACCGTCAACGGCAACACCCACGTGGCCAACGACTTCCACGGGATGAAGATCAACGGAACGTCGCGCGGATCGCTGTGGTGCGCGCGGTGCTCTCGCGCCAGCAGCGGGTCGACCGTCAACGAGCCCAGCCGTTTCGGCTTCCAGTGCAGAACGAAGACGTGGATGATCCACTCGAAGAACGGAAACAACGCGAGCATCACCACCGGCACCATCGCATCGGTGAGCTGCCAGTCGCCGACAGCGATACGGGCTATCACCGCGGCGACGAGGGTGGCGCCGATCATCCAGGGGGAGGGGTGTTTCCAGAATTGGCGCAGCGCATCGGTGAGCGTGAAGTCCTTGCGTGCGCGCCGTGCGGTCGTGGTCATCGTTGATCCTTCAGATTGTCGAGAGCGTCCAGTAGCGCAGCGGTCGCCGGTTCGAGGAGGTCCTGGGCGGCCCGCCGGGCGCGCGACGGATCGTGTGCGGTGATCGCGTCGGCCAACTCGCGGTATGCGTGTGGCCTTCCGACCTCTGCGGCCATCACGGTGGCCAGGGCGGGAAGCGCGGGTTCGTAGGTGGCTCGCAGCGTGTTGTACATCAGCCGGAACGCGATCGAGTCGGCCCCGTCGACGATGTGGTCCCAGAAGGCCAGGGCATGGCGTTGCTGCGCGACGGGATCGTCCTCGGTGTCCAGATCTCGCAGTGTCTGATCGAGCGCTTCAGCCAGAGCGGGACCGCTGCGTTCGGCGGCCAGTTCGGCGACCTTGGGCCCGTTGTGCAACCGCGTCTCCAGGATGCTCCTGACGACGGACAGGTCGAGTTCGCCGGCTCGAATGAGCAGCCGCGGAAGAAGATCCAGACCCGCGTGGCGCCGAAAGTCGCGCACGGTGGTTGCGTCACCCTGCCGCACCTCGACCAGGCCTGCTGCGGTGAGTCGCTTGAGCGCCTCCCGAACGGCGGGCCGGGAGACGCCGAGGACCTCGGCCAGCCTGCGCTCGCTGGGCAGGGACTCGCCGGGTTGCATCTGCCCGCTGAGCACCTCGGACACGATCTGTTCGAACACGTCCTCGGGCACGGAGCGCCGATTAACCGGTTGCAGGGCCATGTGGCCAGCGTGCCACCGGACCGGACAGAGGTCAAGTGGTCAGACCAGTGGATCAGGCTCCCGCCAACCGCTCCTTCATCGTCTCGGCCAGGCTCAGGGTCGCCGACAACGGGCGCACCATCACGGTGAGCTCGCTGATGGCCCCATCCTCATCGGTTCGAACGAAATCGCAGCCTTCGATGTCCTTGTCGCCGACTTTCGCCTGGAACACCAGCGCGTGGTCCCGGGCGTCGGCCGCTCCGATCTCACGGACGTAACGGAAATCCTCGAAGACCTCCATCACCGCCGCGAGGATCGTTCGCAGCGCATCGCGCCCCTCGTATGGCGTGAAGACGACGGGGCTGCGGAACACGATGTCGTCGCGGCACAGCGCGATGACGGCGTCGAGATCCCCGGACTCGACCGCCCGACGAAATTCATGCACGACGCAGACCCTCAGCAGTTGGCTTCGATGCGGAAGGTGGCCGTCACCGCGTTACTCGGGTTGTCGGTGAACGAACCATCCGCCGACCCGGTGATGGTGAACGTGCCGCCGTCACCCTCGACCTCGGCCTCGCCGATGTTCCCCTGCCAGAAGTTGCCGGTGAAGCCGCCGAAGTCGTGGAAGGTCACCGATTCGACGGTGACCTTGTCTCCGGTGCCGACGCTGGCCGTGAAGCCTTTGTTCTCATCGGGGGTCTCGATCGTCCACAGCCACCCGGACTGGGTGCACGACACGGCGTGCGGTCCACCTGTGCTCTCGCCGTTGATGGTTACCTTCGCGGTCGTCCCACCGAGTGCCGCGGGCGGTGTGGAGCAGCCCGCGACCCCGGCACCGAGAATGACCGCGGCCGCCGCAACGAGTCGGATGTCCATGACGCCAGACTCTATTGGTGTTTGCGGCCGCATATGCGCGGTTCGGTCGACTACCGGTCCGGCGTGTTCCGGCCCTCGGCGGCCGGGGATACCCGTGTACCCGGAAATGGGCGGGACCGACAGCGCGATGCCGATCCGGTTGGTCGCGCCGATGAACGCGGCGATCGAGATGCCCTCCAGGATCCGATAATCGCCGGTTCTCACCGCAAAGCGGCGGCGGTGGCGTCGTCAGCGGGCAGGAACGCCTCGATCGAGAGCTCGGCGGCGGTGAGGTCGAGCGCGGTGCCGAACGTCGTCACGGTGGACAGGAAGCTCAACAGGCGCCCGTCGGGTGTGGCGAGCTCGAGCGGTACCGCCACGCTGCCCAGCTCCGATGAGCCGTCGGAACCGCCGGGGTAGGAGTCGATTTCAGCCAAGAGCGACGACAGCTCATCGGAGCCGCTGACCGCGACCTCACGCCGAAGGCGCTCGATGAGGTGATGCCGCCACTGCGCGAGGTTTCTGATCCTCGGCGCCAGGCCGTCGGGATGCAAGGCGATGCGCAGTGCGTTCGGTCGTTCGAGCAGTTCTGGTGCGACACCGTCCATCAGCACGCCGGCACCCTCGTTGGCCCGCACGATCTGCCATCGGCGGTCCACCACGACACACGGAAAAGGGTTGTAGGCGAACAGGACTCGATCGATACCGGCCCGGACTGCGGCCATGTCCGGGTCATCGAGGGACCGCTCGGGGTGCACCGGCGCCAAACCTGCCGCCATCAACAGCTGGTTCTGCTCACGACGCGGCACGTCGAGCACCTCGGCCAGCCGCAGCACCATCGTCCGGCTCGGCGTGGATCGTCCGGTCTCGATGAAGCTGACGTGCCGGGGCGACACATCGGCGGCGACGGCGAGATCAAGCTGGCTGAGCCGACGGCGACCACGCCACTGCTTCAACAGCGCACCGAACGTCTGGGTCTGCACAGCCGCGGAGGTCATGGTGGCCAGTGTGGCCGCCCCCACGCGCCCGGGCCACTACCTGGTAGGTAATTGCGCCGGTTACCTCAGGAGAGCAGCGTTGTCAGTGCCATCGAACAGAAGGAGGCAATCATGGCAGCGCTACCCGCGACGACGCCCATCCCGCGGTGGCTGCGTTTCGTGCTGATCTCCGACCGCGCCGGGTCGGCGTGGTACATCGGTGCCGGCTTCTTCTTCGCGCCCGTGCTGGTGATGCTGTCGCCGTGGCCTGCCGTCACCACCGCGCTCTGGATCGCCATCGGCGTCTTCGGGTTATGGCTGGGCCTGCTCGGCATCGCGATGGCGACCGGTCTGGCCCTGGTGCTGAAGTCGAACGGCGAGATACCGGAGGAGTACTGGCGCTCGATCATCGACTACTGATACGCAGTGGGGCCCGGACGGGACAGACCGTGGGGTAAGGCATGCCCCCGATGGACAACTCACGGTCCGGTCTTGCGAACAAGACCCGGCTTGGTAGTCGATCCCGTCCGGGTGGAACCAGACACCCGTCTCTTTCAGGTGCCGAACTGACGGTATCGATGCGCTGCGACCCGGCGCGTCCGCCGATCGGACCCTTCCCCGGTGGAAAGGTGTGTCCACCGATCGGGGGACGGCGTCACGGCGCGGGCTCGCTACGGGCGCCGACCGGCGCCCGACCACTGACGGCCGTGTCCGCGCCGACGTAGTCGACTTGCCAGTGTTTGATGCCGTTGAGCCAGCCGGACCGGAGCCGTTCGGGTGGGCTCAGCGGCCGCAGGTTCGGCATCTCGTCGGCGATCGCGTTGAAGATGAGGTCGATCGTCATACGGGCCAGGTTCGCACCGATGCAGTAGTGCGCACCCGTACCGCCGAATCCCACGTGCGGGTTGGGATCTCGCAGGATGTTGAAGGTGTAGGGGTCGTCGAAGACCTCTTCGTCGAAATTGGCCGACCGGTAGAACATGACAACCCGGTCGCCCTTCTTGATCCTCACACCGGACAGCTCGGTGTCCTCGAGCGCGGTGCGCTGAAACGACGTCACTGGGGTGGCCCAGCGCACGATCTCGTCGGCGGCGGTGACGGGTCGTTCCCGCTTGAAAAGCTCCCACTGGTCGGGGAATTCGGTGAACGCCATCATGCCTTGGGTGATCGAGTTCCGCGTCGTCTCGTTGCCCGCCACCGCCAGCAGGATGACGAAGAAGCCGAACTCGTCGTCCGTGAGTTTGTGCCCCTCGACGTCGGCCTGCACGAGCTTGGTGACCAGATCCTCGCCCGGGTTCTTGCTGCGCTCCGCGGCCATCTGCATGCCGTACATGATCAGCTCTACCGAAGCGGCGGTGGGGTCGTTGCGGGTGTACTCCGGATCCTGATCGCCCACCATCTGATTCGACCAATGGAACAGCTTCATCCGATCTTCCTGCGGCACACCCATCAGCCCCGCGATCGCCTGCAGTGGAAGCTCGGCCGATACCTGCTCGACGAAGTCGCCGGAGCCCTCGGCGGCGGCCGCCTTGACGATCTTGGCCGCGCGCTCGCGAAGTTCGGCGCGCAGGGATTCGACCGCGCGCGGGGTGAACGCACGCGAGACGATTTTGCGCAGATGCGTATGGTGCGGGGCGTCCTGATTGAGCAGGACAACCTTGCCGCCCTCGAGCGATTCGGGATCGGCCTCGTCACGATAGCGGGGAAGCGCGGTCTTCTTGTTACTGGAGAAGACGTCGCTGCGTCGCGAGATCTCCTTGACGTCCTTGTGCTTGGTGACCACCCAGAAACCGTCGTCCCCGAAGGCCAGGTTTCCTTTCGTCTGTTCGTTCCACCAGATCGGCGCCACCTTCCGTAGCTCGGCGAGTTCGTCGACCGGCAGGCGTTCGGCGTAGATATCTGGATCGGTGAAATCGAATCCGGGCGGAAGGTTCGGAGTCGGCATGGCTGCATCCCTCTATGACGTCGTCTAGTGCCCTCACCGCCTTGCTACACCACGGTCAAGGGCTGGTGAGGCGGGTTCGGGAAAGTCCAACGAAAAGAGAAGTGGAACGTGTTCTCTGCGGCGCGGAAATTGACCTCTTCGTCACGACGAGCACTCCTGTAACAATTCTGCGAAACTGTTCGAACCAACAGTGACGCCGTCGAAGGACCGTGCTCCGGTCTTTCGGCGGTAACCCGGGAAGGGGGCAGCGGTGAGGATCGTCATCAACCCGAAGAAGCTTTCGCTGCTTGGCGCGGCAATCGCAGCGGCACTCATGGCCACTGCGCCGCAGACCCTCGCCGAACCTGCCGCGCCGGTTCCTCCGCCGCCGCCGCCCGCAGCGCCCAGCAGCGCACCGGTTCTGGAAGCCGCTGCGCCGGCGCCCGCCCCACAACCGGCAGCCGCCCCGGATCCCTTGGCGTTGATGCGCCCTGCGCCCGCGGCACCGCCGCCCGCGCCTGAAGAAGCCGAAGCACCGGCCACCCCGCCCGAGCCCGTCCCGCATCTCGCGAGCCCGGAGGCGCTGCCGCCGGGGACCGTGCTGGACCCGACCGGCCGAGGAAACGAGAGCCCGAACGTCAGCTACCTGAAGGACTTGTGGTACGCCGTCCAGAGGCATGAGATCAGCGGTAAGGAAGCGTTGATCATGGGTCTCGCACAGCGCGGCATGAACACGCCGATTCCGGACCAGAACCCCGGACCCTACGTTCCGGTCGCACCCGCATCGCCCGCGCCCGCGACAGCGCCCGCACCGCCCGCGCCTACTCCACCGGCACCCGCGCCATAGCGGCGGGCTCGTTCGAGAAGCGACCGGACCGTTTGGACGTGCGACGTCTCGATCGTGGCCCACACAGCCCGCACGAAGGCATTGTTGTGACGGACGAGCGTCGCGAACAGCAATCCGCCGTGCTCGCGACGCAGGACCAGTTCTGCCGGCATCCCGATCCGTGAGTGGGTCCCGACCACCACGAGATCGGCGTCGCGGGCGCGGATGTCCCACCCGAGTATCGACCCGGCCGAACCCGGCGTCCGCAGCTTGAGCCCGATCGCCGACCACGCCGACAACAGCCGGATCCTGGTGTGCAGCGGAGCGTCCTCCAAAACTGTCCGCAGCCATTCTTCGGCGCTGCGCTCGGGTGGATGCTCGGTGTCGACCTCGAACGCGTCGGCGTAGTCGATGCGCCCGAGTGCGCTCGCGGTGAGCAACGCTTCGGGTGGAGAGATCTGCCGAACACGACGATCGGAGGCGTGGCTTCTCGTCATGGTTCACTGCCTTCGTGTCGTGTCGCACCCGGCCTGCTGCGCCACAGTCGGCCGATGTCGCGCAGCATCAGCGGGTAGACGACCAGGTGACGGACGGGAGCGATCGCGCGCAAATACATCCGGCCCATCACCCCGTTGGGCCGGACCAGCACCGCCATCTGCGCGCGGTAAACACCCGTGGCGTCAACGGCCCAGCCGACGTGCAGCACCCCGTGAACGGTTCGATTGGCGATCTCCATCGCGAACTCGTCGTCGATGCGATACAGGGGCTGAAAATGGGCGTGATCAACAGCGAGTTTCGTTGCAGTTTCTCGTAATTCGGGAATGAGCCGGTCTCGCAGGGTAGGGACGCGTACCCCCGTGCTCGCCTCTGGCGTGTCGAGCGCGAACAACCTGCCCAGCGCCCACCGGGTGGCGAACAGAAAGCGCACGACGGGGGAGGTCCGCGCGGGATCGAATGTGCGCCACAGCGTCACGAGTTCGTCGAAGTCATCGCGCCGTCCCGGTGTCGGCAACGCCCAGACGTCGAGAACCTCGAAGCCCTCGGCGATTTCGTGGATCCGCCAGGGCCGAGCGACATGCTCGCTGCTGTTGAGCCGCTCAGCGCCAAACATACATCACTGTATGCTTGAATTCGTAACGCCGTCAAGGTCCGAACGAAGGGGATAGGAATGGTCGCTCAAATCCGCACACCACGGAACGGGTGGATCGACGCCGGACTCGAGGCGTTGGCAGCGGGTGGGCCGGACGCCGTTCGGGTGGATTTACTCGCCAAAGCGTTGGGCGTCACGCGTGGCGGCTTCTATTGGCACTTCACCAATCGGCAGGACTTCCTCGACGCACTGTTGGAGTCGTGGGAACGGCGGAGCACCGACGATGTGCTCGCACGTGTGGAGTCCGAGGGTGGCGACGCCAGAGCGAAGGTCCGCAAGGCGGGCCTGCTCACGTTCTCCAAAGAGCTCCTCCCGGTCGACCTGGCGGTGCGTGACTGGGCCCGCCGCGATCGCGCGGTGGCTCGGCGCCTTCGTCGTGTCGACAACCGACGGATGAAGTATCTGCGTACTCTCATCGGCACTTTCGTCGACGACGCCGCCGACGTCGAGGCCCGCGCCATGCTCGCTTTCGCACTGGCGATCGGAGGTCACTTCATCGCCGCCGACCACGGCGCACTGACCAGACGCGAAGTGGTGGAACGGGCCACGCAGCGACTTCTCACCGAGTGATTTCGGTGTCGCTTGTCGCGCTCAGCGCAGCGAACCGCACCGAAATCAGACCGAGGCGGCCTCGTTGATCTCGTCGAGCCTGCCGGTCGCCTCGAGGTACTCCTGCACCCAGCGCTCGATTACCGTCGCGGTCTTCTCGACCTTGCTGAACTGCCCGACGACCTGACCGATCGGGTTGAACGCCACGTCGACGGACTCGTTCGGGTACTTGTGGGTGGCGGCCACCGCCATCCCGGAAACCATGTACTGCAACGGCATTCCGAGCGGCTTGGGGTTGTTGGGATCCTCCCACGCCTCGGTCCACTCGTTGCGCAGCATCCGGGCGGGCTTTCCGGTGAACGACCGGCTGCGCACGGTGTCCTTGCTGGTGGCCTTGACGTACGCGGCGTGCTGAACCGGGGTGTTCTCCGACTCTTCGACCATCACCCACTGCGAACCCGTCCAGGCACCTTGCGTCCCGAGCGCCAGCGCGGCAGCGATCTGCTCGCCGCTGCCGATGCCGCCGGCGGCCAGCACGGGCAACGGTGCGACCTCCTTGACGACCTGCGGCCACAGCACGATCGAGCCGATCTCGCCGCAGTGCCCGCCGGCTTCGCCGCCCTGGGCGATGATGATGTCCACCCCGGCGTCGGCGTGTTTGCGCGCCTGCGACGGCGACCCGCACAGCGCGGCGACCTTACGGCCTTCGTCGTGGATGTGCTTGATCATGTCGGCGGGGGGAGTCCCGAGCGCATTGGCGATCAACGTGCACTTCGGATGCCGCAGCGCGACCTCCACCTGCGGGGTGGCGGTGGCCTCGGTCCAGCCGAGCAGTTGCAACGCGTCGTCGTCGCTGTGGTCGACCGGGACGCCGTGCTCGGAGAGGATCTTCTTGGCGAAGTCGATGTGCTCCTGCGGGACGAGATCGTTGAGCGTCTTCTTGAGCACCTCCGGATCCATATCGGCGGAGTCCATGCCCTCGTACTTGTTCGGGATCACGATGTCCACGCCGTACGGGTGGTCTCCGATGTTCTCGTCGATCCACTTGAGCTCGATCTCGAGCTGTTCCGGGGTGTATCCGACGGCGCCGAGCACGCCGAAACCGCCGGCCTTGCTCACGGCGACCACCACGTCGCGGCAGTGGGTGAACGCGAAGATCGGGTACTCGATGCCGAGGTCGTTACAGATCGGGGTGCGCATGCCTGCTCCTTGGTGTCACCGCTCAAATTGAAACGTGTTCTAGTTTAGTACGCGCCGAGGTCTTGCACGAAAGAGACCTCGTTGCCGTCCGGGTCGGCGACGTCGAGGACCTTCACCAGGTCGGCGATCACGACGACCTCTCCGGTCTCGACACCCAGCTTCGCCAACTCGGCGGTCTGCGCGTCGAGGTCGTCGACACCGATCCGGACCGCCGATCGCCCGGCCCGCGCGTGGTCCTCCATGAGCTGCAGCCAGGCCGTCGCAGTGATCTGCCACTCGGCGACGCCCTCGATCGGCTCGAGGTCGGGGCCGCGCCCCATGACCTCGCAGTACCAGGACCGGGCGGCCACAAAGTCGCCGGTGGCGACAACGGCGGCGATGTCGTTGAACTTCCCAGCCACGGCCCAATCCTTCGCCGAGATTCAGCGTTATGACGGGATTCGAGCGAAATCCGTCATAAACGACAGTCTCAACGCATGCAGTCAGTCGTAACCGATCAACCGCCGGAACGACACCCGCCTACGGTTGCTCGCCCCCTCGACCTGCAACACCGGCCATCCGCGTTCGGCCGCCATCGCGGCGAGCCCGGGGCGCGGGTTCACCGGCCGCGGATTGCCGAGAAGAGCCATCAACACCGAGTCCTCGTCGCCGTCGGCGTAGAAGTAGCTACGTTGCAGCTCAACATCATTGGCCTCGCAGAAACGCTGCACCGCGGTCGATTTGTTGGCTCCCCAGATGACGGGCTTGGCGATCCGGCCGGTGAGGAGGCCGGCTTCGTCGACCTCGAAGTGGTTGCACAACACGTGGTCGATCCCGGTGAACCGGGCGACGGGCTCGGCGTGGATGGTCAGCGCCGAGCTGCTGAGCACGACGGTGTGACCGCGCTGCTGGTGGGCTTGGACGATCTCGTGCATGTAGGGGAACACGCGCGCCGCCACCCGTTCGACGAAGAGCCGCTCGCCGAGCTCGTCGAGTTCGGCCAGGGACTCGCCGCGTAGATAACCGGCCGCGCGGGTGAGAAGTCGCTCGAATTGCATGCGGCCCAACCGGTATCGCAGCGACGCTTCGACCACACCGAGAACCTCGCCGATGCGCGCCTGTCTGCGACGGATGCGGTCGGCGGCGTGTGCCGTGGCCGTGAAGCCGTCGACCAGCGTGCCGTCAAGGTCGAAGAACGCTCCGACGCGGGGGCCCTGCGGGCTCGCGGCGACTTCGGCTACCGCGTCCACGCGTTCGGGTATCGCCGGCTGCAGGCTCATAACCTCGTCAGCCTACTGAGCCGAGTACAGTCCCTTGCCCGTCACGAGCGGCATGTCCAAAGTGGTCCGGATCCCCGGCGCGGCCGCCACCACGTCCGGAATCGCGTTGACGATGCGGCCGGCCGCAGCCAGGATCGCTGCGTAGTTGTGGTCGCCGTTGCGACTGGTCGGGCAGATGTCCATGACATAGGACGGTTCGCCGGTGATCTCGACGCGGTACGAACCGCCCGGCTGTGCGGGTTGGGCCCAATCCGGTCGCAGGTCGCCGCGCAACCGGGTGACGTGCTCGACGACGATCGCCGGCCGGCCTTTGACCATGCCCTCGATCAAGAAGCGCACGGCGGCTACCGTGCCCTTCTTGATCGTGCCGACCGCGACGTCGAAGTCCTCGGGGGCAGGCTCCTGTTCGACGGAGTCTTTGATCTCATCGACCTCGATGCCCAGACCCGCGGCGAGCTGCCGGATCGCGGTGCCCCAGGCAATGCTCAGCACCCCCGGCTGGTACAGCATTGGGAGGTCACCGATCTCGTTGCCGAAACCCATCACGTCGAACATGACGGTGGCGCCGTCATAGCTCGCGTAGTCGGCGATCTCCATCGTGCGGATCTGTTCGATGCTCTGACACGTCCCGGCGAGCGCGAAGGGGAGCAGGTCGGTCACGAAGCCCGGGTCGACGCCGGTCATGAAGACCGTCGAATTACCCTCTCGCGCAGCGTCTTCGATGCGCTGGATGTATTTGTCGGGGATCACCTGCCACGGGTATTGCAACACTCCGAGACCGGAGCCGACGACGTCGATGCCCGCCGCGAGGATCTTGCGAACGTCGGCCATCGCGTCGGGCAGCCGGGTGTCGCCCATCGCGCAGTAGACGACGCACTGCGGTGCGCCGGCGATGATCGCGTCGAGATCACCGACCGCGGTCACGCCGGTGGTGACGTCGAGGCCGGCCCACTCGCCGGCGTCCTTGCCCACCTTGGCCTCCGACGAGACCCAGACGCCGGTGAGATCGAACCGCGCATCGTCGATGAGTTGCTTCAGTGCGAGGCTGCCGCAGTTGCCGGTTCCGATGAGCGCCACACGAATAGCCATGGCCAGCAGTATGCGTGGTGGCCAGCAAAATTGGAACAGGTTCTAGTTCCGCGCGGGGTGCGGTAGCCTGACGCCCCATGGGACGTGTGGACGACAAGGTGGCTCTGATCAGTGGCGGAGCGCAGGGGATGGGCGCGGCCGATGCCCGTGCACTGGTTGCCGAGGGCGCCAAGGTGGTGATCGGCGACATCCTCGATGAGAAGGGTAAGGCGCTGGCCGAGGAGATCGGTGACGCGGCCCGCTATGTCCACCTCGACGTCACCCAGGCCGACCAGTGGGAGGCCGCCGTCGCCACCGCCGTCAACGAGTTCGGCAAGCTCAACGTGTTGGTCAACAACGCGGGCACCGTGGCGCTGGGCATGATCGGCCAATTCGACATGGCCAAGTGGCAGAAGGTCATCGACGTCAACCTCACCGGCACCTTTCTCGGCATGCAGCATTCGGTCGAGGCGATGAAGGCCGCGGGCGGCGGGTCGATCATCAACATCTCGTCGATCGAGGGGTTGCGCGGCGCAGTGATGGTGCACCCGTACGTCGCCTCCAAATGGGCGGTGCGCGGGCTGACGAAGTCGGCGGCGCTGGAACTCGGCCCGCACAACATCCGCGTCAACTCGGTGCACCCCGGCTTCATCCGCACCCCGATGACCAAACACTTCCCGGACAACATGCTGCGGATACCGCTGGGCCGCCCCGGTCAGCCCGAGGAGGTCGCCACGTTCGTGGTGTTCCTGGCCAGCGACGAGTCCCGATACTCGACCGGCGCCGAGTACGTCATGGACGGCGGCCTCACCAACGACGTCCCGCACAAGTAGATCTGGCGCCGCCTCCTCCCGAGGGCGCCGAACGTGGGTTACCCGCACGTCTTCCGCGCCGCGAGCGTGACATAACCCCACACTCGGCGAGGGATCTACTCGGCCAGGGGTCCAGTCGGCGAGGGGTCTACTCGGCCAGGGGTCTAGTCGGCGAGGGGTGTGTCGCCTGTCTCTTATACACATC
>NZ_LZSW01000064.1:0-141448 GCF_001665615.1 Mycobacterium sp. 852014-52144_SCH5372336 | reverse complement strand
ACCAAGCGCTAGCCGACCGAACCCCCAAACAGGCCTACCTCGACAGCAAAACCCTGCCAACTTCTTGACTCAAGACACGAACCCACCGACAGCACAGCGCATTCGACAGTCGGGCTGTGGAGAACCCGGGAGAAAGGTCTAACCTCTCCGACGGCGGCGCAGCCACTTACGCACTCGCCCGCCGTCCGAGTCCTCGGCTTTGTTTGCGAGCTCTTCGGCTGCGGCTTTAGCCTCGACGGCTGCCTCGTGCGCCTCAGGAGCGTCTACGAGCGCATCGCTGGCGTCCTCACCTTCGACCGCGCCCACACTACTGACGTCATCAGCGTCGGAGTCGGGCGATTCTTCGCTCACCGCAACATCTTCCGTCGCTTCCGTGTCGGCCGACGCTTTGGCGTCGGCCTCACTTGCGTCGGTCTCGTCAGCTTCAGCCTCGGCCGCGTATGCCAACTCGTCCGCAACAGTCTCGCCTTCGACGGCCGACTCGTGTGCCTCAGGAGCGTCTGCGAGCGCGTCGCCGGCTTCCTCACCTTCGACCGCACCGATGCCACCGGTGTCAGCGGGTTCACCGACATCGGTCGCCTCGTCGCTTTCGTCGGCTTCAGCCTCGGCCGCGGCTGCCAACTCTTCGGCAACCGTCTCGCCCTCGACCGCCGACTCATGTGCGTCGGCAGCGTCTGCGAGGGCGTCTCCGGCTTCCTCACCTTCGACCGCACCGACACCACCTGCATCGGCGGGTTCACCGGCAACAGTCGGCTCGTCGCTTTCGTCGGCTTCAGCCTCGGCCGCTTCCGCCAACTCCTCGGCAACCGCCTCACCCTCGACGGCCGACTCGTGTGCGTCGGCAGCGTCTGCGAGGGCGTCGCTGGCCTCCTCACCCTCAACCGCACCGACACCACCTGCATCGTCGGGTTCACCGGCAACGACGGCTGCGTCGGCGTCAGCCTCGTCGGACTCGGTCTCGGCTTCGGCCTCGTCCGTCCCTTCGTCGGGTTCGTCAGCTTCAACCTTGTCAACCTTGTCAGCCGCTTCAGCCTCAGCCTCGTCCGCCAACTCTTCGGCGACTGCCTCACCCTCGACCGCCGACTCGTGGGCCTCCGCGGCGCCGACCAATGCGTCGCTGGCCTCCTCACCCTCAACCGCGCCCACGCCACCGGCGTCACCGGCTTCACCGGCCTCGGCGAACTCCTCCGCCTCGAGAATCTCCTCCGCCGGCGCCTGGTCCACACCCTCAGCCAGCGCCTCGGCCTCAGCGACCGCCTCCGTCTCGGGCACGCCAGCGTCGGGCTCGTCGATGGCTTCAGCCTCGGCCTCATCGGCCAACTCTTCGGCGGCTGCCTCACCCTCGACCGCCGACTCGTGGGCCTCGGCGGCGCCGACCAGCGCGTCGCTGGCCTCCTCACCCTCGACGGCACCCACACCGCCGGCCTCAACGACCGACTCCGCCTCGGCGGGCGCATCCGCTACCGCCGCACTGCTTACGTCGGCAGCTCCACTGGGCTCCTCCGCGACGTCCTTGCGCCCGCGCTTCGACCAGAACCGCAGCCTGCGCCGCGCCTTCGCCGGTGGCACCACAGTCGTCCGAGCCGCCGCCTCGTCTGCCAGATCCTCGGCCGCTGCCTCGCCCTCGACCGCAGATTCGTGGACCTCGGCGGCGTCGACCAGCGCGTCGCTGGCCTCCTCACCCTCGACCGCACCGACACCGCCCGTGTCGGCCGCTGCACCGGCCTCGGCGAACTCCTCCGCCTCGAGAATCTCCTCGGCAGGCGCCTCGTCCACCTCTTCGGCGAGAGCTTCAGCTTCTGCGACCGCCTCGATCTCAGTCTCGGGCTCTTCCGCCGATTCCTCGTCGCCCTCTGCTGCGAACTCCTCGGCCTCTTCCACGTCGTCCGCCGGCACACCTGCCACGTCCGCGCCGAGCTCCTCGGCCGACACGTCCTCGACCGGGACCTCCTCGCCCTCCGGAACATCTGCCGTGAGCGATTCGGCGTTCACCGCTTCCGAGGTTGCTTTCGATGTCTCGTCTTCGTCGGCGGCCGCAGCCTTGGCAGCCGCCACCACCCCTGTCGTCGAGGCCACGGCGGCCAGTTCCTCGGTCAGCTCCTCGACGGTCGTGCGTTCCGGCTGTGGCTCGCCCCGCAGGCTTGCGGGATCTTCGCGGCCCTTCGGCGCGGCCATGATGTAGACAACTGCGCCGATGAACACGAACGTCGCCGTGAAGGAGTTGATCCGGACGCCCTCGATCAGCGTCGCGTCGTCGACCCTCAACAGCTCAATCCAGAAGCGGCCCACGCAATAGCACGCGACATACAACGCGAACAGGCGGCCGTGGCCGAACTTGAAACGGCGATCGACGTAGATGAGAACCACGAAAACCAGCAGATTCCACAGCAGTTCGTACAGAAAAGTGGGGTGGACGAGGTGAACGACTTCACCGGTCGACACGCCGTTGAGATTGTCGATCATGCCGGATGAATCTCGGCGCTCGTAGATCTTCAGCGCCCAGGGCAGCGTCGTTTCGGCGCCCCACAGCTCCTGGTTGAAATAGTTGCCGAGGCGACCGATCCCTTGCGCGAGAATGATTCCGGGCGCGATCGCGTCCCCGAACGCGGGCAGCGGAATGCCTCTGCGCCGGCAGGCGATCCACGCGCCGACGGCACCGAACGCGACGGCTCCCCAGATTCCGAGACCGCCGTCCCAGATTCGGATCACGCCGGCCAACCCGGCACCGTTGTCCCCGAAGTAGCGCCACCAGTCGGTCGCCACATGGTAGAGCCGACCGCCGATCAATCCGAACGGCACGGCCCACAAGGCGATGTCGTAGATGACCCCGCGTTCGCCGCCGCGCGCTTCCCAGCGCCGGTCACCGATGATCAGCGCCGCCACAATGCCGACGATGATGCAGACCGCGTACGCCCGGATCGGCACGGGACCGAGCTGCCAGACGCCCTGAGCCGGGCTGGGGATGGCGGCCAAGACAGTCGTCGTCACGCAGTAACCCTTCGCCTGACGCCGTCGGCGAGTTCGGCTGTCAACGCTCCGACCGCCTCGACACCGTTCTGCAGCGCCGACACCAACGCCGATCCCACGATCACTCCGTCGGCGTAGGCACCGATCTCGGCTGCCTGGGCGCCCGACCGGACCCCAAGGCCCACG
Organism: Mycobacterium sp. 852014-52144_SCH5372336; assembly: GCF_001665615.1. Classification (NCBI taxonomy): domain Bacteria; kingdom Bacillati; phylum Actinomycetota; class Actinomycetes; order Mycobacteriales; family Mycobacteriaceae; genus Mycobacterium; species Mycobacterium sp. 852014-52144_SCH5372336. The sequence goes on along the minus strand of NZ_LZSW01000064.1, from coordinate 138,295 downwards.
CCAACAGGGATATCCGAGACGGCCTTCACCCGGCGAACCAGTTCGGGCGCAGCCGTCGACACTGCGTCACGCGCACCGGTCACACCCATTGTCGATGCGGCGTAGACGAATCCGCGTGATGCCTGCACCGTCATCGTCAGCCGTTCCGGTGTGGATGATGGCGCCACCAAGAAGATCCGGTCTAAGTCGTAGGTCTCCGAGGCCGCGAGCCATTCGTCGGCTTCGTCGGGAATCAGATCGGGCGTGATCATCCCGAGGCCGCCCGCCGAGGCCAGATCTCGAGCGAATGCGTCGATACCCCACCGCAGCACGAGGTTCCAGTACGTCATCACCACGGCCCTGCCGCCGGCATTGGTGATCGCCTCGACCGCGGCCAGCGAGTCTCGCACCCGCACTCCCCCGCGCAGCGCCGCCTCGGTAGCCGCCGCGATCGTCGGGCCATCCATACCGGGATCGGAGTACGCGATGCCGACCTCCACGAGGTCGCACCCGTTCTCGACCAGTGCAGTCATCGCCGAGATCGAGCCGGGCACATCGGGAAATCCGGTCGGCAGGTAGCCGATCAGCGCGCTGCGCGCCTCGCTTCGGCACGTGTCGAACAACGGTGCCAGCCGACTCACGGTGCACCGTCCAGCAAGCCGAACCATTTCGCCGCGGTCTCGACGTCCTTGTCGCCACGTCCGGAAAGGTTCACCAGCACGATTGTTCCGGGCCCGAGCTCTTGCCCTAACTGCAAGGCACCCGCGAGTCCGTGCGCCGACTCGATCGCAGGAATGATCCCCTCCGTGCGGCACAGCAACGAGAACGCGTCCATTGCCTCGGTGTCGGTGATCGGCCGATACTCTGCGCGGCCGATGTCCTTGAGGAACGCGTGCTCCGGCCCGACCCCTGGATAATCCAAACCCGCTGAAATGGAATGTGATTCGATGGTCTGACCGTCTTCGTCCTGCAGCAGGTATGAGAATGAGCCTTGGAACGCACCCGGTGATCCCCCGGTGAAAGTCGCTGCGTGCCGTCCGGTTTCGACACCGTCACCGGCGGCTTCATAACCCACCAGCCGCACGTTGGGGTCATCGATGAACGCGTGGAAGATTCCGATCGCGTTGGATCCGCCGCCGACACAGGCCGTCACCGCATCGGGCAGCCGGCCCGCCTGCGCCTGGATCTGGGCGCGCGCCTCGAGTCCGATCACCCGCTGAAAGTCGCGCACCATCGTGGGAAACGGGTGGGGTCCGGCGGCTGTGCCGAAGCAGTAGTAGGTGTTGTCGGCGTTGGTCACCCAATCGCGGAACGCTTCGTTGATCGCGTCCTTCAATGTCTTCGAGCCCGCCTCGACCGACACCACCGTCGCCCCCAGAAGACGCATCCGCGCGACGTTCAACGCCTGGCGCGCCGTGTCGACGGCACCCATGTAGATGACGCACTCCAAGCCGAGCAGCGCGCACGCCGTCGCCGTCGCCACCCCGTGCTGCCCCGCGCCGGTCTCGGCGATCACGCGGGTCTTGCCCATCTGCCTGGCCAACAGGGCCTGGCCGAGGACGTTGTTGATTTTGTGGGATCCGGTGTGGTTGAGGTCTTCTCGCTTCAGAAAGATCCGCGCACCGCCGGCGTGCTCGGACAACCGTTCGGCTTCGTACAACGGCGAGGGACGTCCGCTGTAGTGCCGCTGCAGCCGATCCAACTCGTCGAGGAAGGTCTGGTCTCCACGCGCCTTCTCGTAAGCCGTGGTGACCTCTTCGATGACGGCCATCAGCGCCTCGGCGACGAATCTTCCGCCGTAGACGCCGAAGTGGCCACGCTCGTCGGGGTCGTGAGCGGTTGGCTCGGCTACGGCCGCGCTGGAACGGGGCAGCTCAGGCCCGGCGAGATCGGCCACTTCTCAACGCGCTGGTTTCGGGCACGACGGATGGGTGCCTGCGGTGACCAGATCGGCGACGGCGCTGCGGGGGTCACCACTGGTGACCAGGCCCTCGCCGACGAGCACAGCGTCAGCGCCCGCACCGGCGTACGCCAGCAGATCAGCGGTGCCGCGGACCCCGGACTCTGCGACGCGGATGACGTCGGTCGGCAATCCCGGAGCGATCCGCGCGAAGCAATCCCGGTCGACCTTCAACGTCTTGAGATCGCGTGCGTTGACGCCGATTACCGCGGCGCCGGCCGACAGCGCGCGGTCGGCCTCCTCCTCGGTGTGCACCTCGACCAGAGCGGTCATGCCCAGCGATTCCGTGCGCTCCAACAACGACTCCAGCACCGGCTGCTCCAACGCCGCGACGATGAGCAACAGCATGTCCGCGCCGTGGGCGCGCGCCTCGTGGATCTGGTAGGGCCGAACGATGAAATCCTTGCGCAGCACCGGAATTGATACCGCGGCGCGCACCGCGTCCAGGTCCTCGAGCGATCCGTTGAAGCGACGCTGTTCGGTGAGCACGCTGATGATGCGCGCACCACCGCTTTCGTAGGCACTCGCGAGTTCGGCCGGATCCCCGATGGGGGCCAGCTCGCCGCGCGAGGGGCTCGCGCGCTTCACCTCGGCGATCACCGCGATCCCCGGGGCGCGCAGCGCGGCCATCACGTCCAGCGGGGGCGGCGCGTCCTTGGCCTTGGCTTTGATGTCGGCGAGCGGGATGAGGGCCTCGCGGGCGGCGACGTCGGCTCGGACTCCCTCGATGATCGAGTCGAGTACCGTCGCCGAACTCATGAGTGCCGCTTCCCTTCCCCCGGAAACACCGAACGATCTTCAACCACGAAGGGTAGCCGCCAACACAACACCGCCGATCACCGGCCCTTGTTGTCCGGATTCGTCGCATCCTGCGTTGGATCGGAACCCGCGTCGAGGGCGTCCCAGATCGCGCGTTCGGACATCTCGCCTGCGGGTTCGTCGGGTTGCGGGGCGCGTCGCGAGTAGCGGGCCGCGCCGGAGCACTCACGGGCCGCAGACCGCATCAACAACACCGCGCAGGCCAGCGCAACCACCGCGGCGACCACAGTGATCACTGCTCCCGTGTAGTGCCGCTGGGTACCGACCAGATCCGCAACCGGCGCCTCCGCGATGTGCGAGGCGCGTACCGCTACATCCCGAATGACCCACAGGCTGATGGCCAGATACGCGGTCCCGGCGCTGGCCGCGGCAACGAGCAGAGCCAGCAGCCGCAGCGGCCATCCCCGCACCGCCAAGGCGGCGACCGCGGCGGCCAGCAGGAGCACCGCCAGCGGGATCAGGGCGGTCGACCAGGTGCTGCCGGACAGGGCGACCGTCTTCGGCTCGCCGAGGCCGTCGAACGAGGTCACCTCGACCCAGGTCATCCGCGACGCCACCCACAGCCCTGCCGCCGCGAGCACGAGACCGAGTTGGGCGACCCTGATCATGGCTCGGTCAGCGTCTCAGCGGCGGCGATGGCATTGAGCACAGCGCGGGCCTTGTTCGCCGCCTCGGTGTACTCGTAGGGACCGTTGGAATCCGCGACGACTCCACCGCCCGCCTGCACGTACGCGGTGCCGTCGCGCATCAGGGCGGTGCGGATGGCGATCGCGAAGTCGGCGTTGCCCGCGAAGTCGAGATATCCCAGCACCCCGCCGTACAGGCCACGACGCGTCTTCTCGACCTCCTCGATCAGCTCCATCGCCCGGACCTTCGGAGCGCCCGAAAGCGTGCCTGCCGGGAAACAGGCGGTCACCGCGTCCAGTGCGGTCTTGCCGTCGGCCAGCAAGCCCGTCACCGTCGACACCAGGTGCATGACGTGGCTGTAGCGCTCGATGTGGCTGTAGTCCTCGACGCGTACGGTGCCGGGCCGGCAGACCCGGCCCAGATCGTTGCGGCCCAGATCGACGAGCATCAGATGCTCGGCGCGTTCCTTCTCGTCGGCCTGCAGCTCTTTCTCGAGCAACAGGTCCTCCTCTTCGGTCGCGCCGCGCCAGCGCGTACCAGCGATCGGATGTGTGGTCGCCCGCCCGTCCTTGACCGTCACCAACGCCTCCGGGCTGGAGCCGACGACCGAGAAGTCCGGTCCACCAGCGGCATTCGGCACGTTGAGCAGATACATGTACGGGCTGGGGTTGGTCACCCGCAGCATCCGGTACACGTCAAGCGGATCGGCCTCGGTTTCCATCTCGAACCGTTGCGACGGCACGACCTGAAACGCCTCGCCGGCCTCGATGTCGCGCACCAGCTTCTCGACGATGGCCTCGTACTCCTCGAGCGTGCGCTGAGCGCGGTGCAACGGCTCGGGGCGGCTGAACGTCGCGACCGCCGACGGCAGGTGCTCACCGAGCGCGGCGGTCATCACGTCGAGGCGGGCCACCGCGTCGTCGTAGGCCCAGTCCACCCGCTCGTCGGTGCCGTTCCAGTTGACCGCGTTGGCGATCAGCGTGATCGTGCCCTCGTGGTGGTCGACCGCCGCGATGTCGGTGGCCAACAGCAGCAGCATGTCCGGAAGGCCGAGATCGTCGACGGCCAGCGAGGGAAGCTTCTCCAGGCGCCGGACCATGTCGTAGGCGAAGAAGCCGACGAGCCCGCTCGACAGCGGCGGCAAGCCCGGCACCGGTTCGGTCTTGAGGAGCTCCAGCGTCGCGCGCAGCGCCTGCAGCGGGTCACCGCCCTGCGGCGCGTCCTGTGGCGTCGCGCCCAACCACACGGCCTCACCGTTACGAACGGTGAGCGCCGATGGCGCACCGGCCCCGATGAACGACCAGCGCGACCACGAACGGCCGTTCTCCGCCGATTCCAGCAGGAACGTTCCCGGCCGGTTGGCGGCCAGTTTGCGGTACGCCGACAGCGGGGTCTCGCTGTCGGCGAGGACCTTGCGGGTCACCGGCACCACGCGATGCTCAGCGGCCAGCGCGCGGAAGTCCTCCCGCGAGGTGGTGATCGCGAGGTCGGCCGTGGTCTGCACGGGTCAAGTGTCCCAGACGCACCCCAGTGCCGACGACGACGCGGGCGTGAGCGGGCGGGTCAGCAGGATCGGCGACTGCGCCATGAACCGCGGCGTCTTGCCGCGATGCTCGTCGGCGGCGTGCACGGTGAACGGGTGCAGCACGTACATGTCGCCGGGCTAACCTGTGGCGTCCACCACGGGACGAGCCGCGCTCGCTTCGTCGACGAGCCGGCCCATCTCGGCGAGTGCGACGGGTTCGGGACCGAGCACCTGGGCCACGTCGCGGTGCGAGCCCGCCCTGATCCGCGTCGGTGCGTCATCCGGGCCCACATCGGACAGCACGGCGAGCAACAGCACGGTCTGCGGTCGTCCGGTGACCACCCATGCCCCGTCGGCTTGGGGCGTGTTCGCGTCGATGTGCCATCCGCGGTCGTCGTCGGCCCGAGATACCGGGAAACGCACGGGGATGTTGCCCAGCGCGCCGCGCGGCGACCAACCGCCGGGACCGCAGATGCGATCCAACGCCGCAGCCAGTTTCGGGCTCGCCATCAGTTCGCCGAACGGTCCCGCGCCCGTCATGTCGCTGGCCCAGTAGACGGGCTTGAGCCATTTCTCGGGCTCGTCCGGCGACAAACCGAGTTGCTGCCACAGCGCCGTTCGCGCCGCATCGGCGACGCCGCGCGGAGCGGCCCCGTCGATCTTCAGATAGCCGTCGGTACAGAAGGCGTCGAGATCCACCATCGAGGCGAGGTTCTCACGGTAACCGCGTCCCGCACCAACGATTTTCGGTGGCCGAAACCGACGCAATGGTCGATCCGACTGCCCGAAACCAGCCAAAATGTCGGTCTGGTGGTCGCGCGGCGCGGTCGCGCGATCACTCGCGGCGTAGCGTGACCACCATGAAAAAGGGTGACCGAGTTGCCGAGTTCGAATTGCCGGACCAGACGGGCACAGTGCGAAGCCTCAGCGAGTTGCTCGCCGACGGCCCGATTGTGTTGTTCTTCTATCCCGCCGCGATGACTCCGGGATGCACCAAGGAGGCCTGTCACTTCCGCGATCTGGCCGCGGAGTTCGCCGCCGTCGGTGCCAAGCGCGTCGGAATCAGCACCGACGCGGTCGACAAGCAGGCGAGGTTCGCCGACAAGGAGCGGTTCGACTACCCGCTGCTGTCGGATGCCGACGGCGCCGTCGCAACGCGATTCGGCGTGAAGCGGGGTCTGCTCGGCAAGTTCATGCCTGTCAAGCGGACCACCTTCGTGATCGACACCGACCGCACGATCCTGGCCGTGATCGCATCGGAGATCAGCATGGACAGCCACGCCGACAAGGCTCTCGAGGTGCTGCGCCAGCGCCAGTCGGCATGACACCGGTGGTCGAACTCGTCAGCCGTTCTCCGGTGTGAGCAACACATCCGCGTCGAAGCAGGTGTGATCGCCCGTGTGACAGGCGCCGCCGACCTGATCGACCTCCAGCAGCACGGTGTCGCCGTCGCAGTCGAGCCGCACCGAGTGGACGTATTGGGTGTGGCCCGACGTCTCGCCCTTGACCCAGTGCTGTTGCCGAGAGCGCGAATAGTAAGTCCCGCGGCGGGTTTTCAGTGTGCGGGCCAGCGCGAGATCGTCCATCCAGGCCACCATCAGCACCTGCCCGGTACCGCGCTCCTGGACGACGGCGGTGATCAATCCGTTGGCGTCGCGCTTGAGTCGCGACGCGATGTCTGCATCGAGCGTCATCGCACGGTTATCCCTTCGGCCGCCATCGCCGCTTTCACCTCTGCGATGGTGAGCTCTCGGAAATGGAACACGCTGGCGGCCAGCACCGCATCCGCCCCCGAGGCGATGGCGGGTGCGAAATGCTCGGGTGCCCCCGCGCCGCCGCTGGCGATCACCGGCACGTTGACGGCTCCGCGAACCGCCTCGATCATCGGCAGATCGAAACCGGCCTTGGTGCCGTCGAAGTCCATCGAGTTCAGCAGGATCTCGCCGACGCCGAGTTCGGCCCCCCGCGTTGCCCATTCGACAGCGTCGAAGCCGGTCCCCCGGCGCCCGCCGTGGGTGGTGACCTCCCACCCCGACGGCGTCGGCTCTTGATCCTGCGGCACCGTGCGGGCGTCGACCGACAGCACGATGCACTGTGACCCGAACTGCCGCGACAATTCGGCGAGGAGTTCCGGGCGAGCGATGGCCGCGGTGTTGACCGCGACCTTGTCCGCCCCCGCGCGCAGCAGCACGTCCACGTCGGCCACCGACCGCACCCCGCCGCCGACCGTCAACGGGATGAACACCTGCTCGGCGGTGCGTTTGACCACCTCGAGCATGGTCGCCCGCCCCGAGGACGACGCCGTCACGTCGAGGAAGGTCAGTTCGTCGGCGCCCTCGGCGTCGTAGGCCGCCGCCAACTCGACGGGATCGCCTGCGTCACGCAGGTTTGCGAAGTTGACACCTTTGACCACACGGCCGTCGTCGACATCCAGGCACGGGATGACCCGCACGGCCAGCTCCTTGCCGTCCATCAGAAGTCCTTGGGATCGCCGACCGAACGAAGCAGATCGAGCAGTTCTTCGTGCACACCGGGGCCGCCGGCGAGGGCAGATGGGCAGTCCACGGTCCAGTCGTTGCCTGCGAGGTCGGTCACGACACCACCCACCGCGCGGATCAACGCCACTCCCGCGGCGTGGTCCCACACGTGGCCACCGAAACTGATTGCACCGCCGAGGATTGCGGCTGCCGTGTAGGCCAGGTCGATGCCGGTGGCCCCGTGCATGCGCATGCGTGAGCACTTGCGGCTGAGGCTCTCGATGACGGCGAGTCGGTAGCGTCCCGGCACCCTGCCGCGGGAGTCGACGCTGAACGTGCTGACTCCGACCATCGAGTCGGACAGCGCTGCCCGGTTCAGCATCGGCAACTCGACGCCGTTGCTGCGCAAAGGCCCTCCGACCACGGCGGTGAACCGCTCCTGGGTGAAGGGCACCCAGGTGAGTCCGGCCACCGGCTCCCCATCCCGCACCAGGCCCAACAGGATCGCCGCCATCGGCGAACCGGCGGCGTAGTTGAAGGTGCCGTCGATCGGATCGAGCACCCACACCAGCGGCGACTTGAGATCCGCGCCGCCGAATTCCTCGCCGTGCACCTCGATCCCGGTTCTGGCGGTCAACGCCTCGACGACCTGTCGTTCGATGGCCAGGTCCACCTCGGTGGCGAAGTCGTCGCCCTTCTTCTGCACCGCGGAATCTGCGCGGTGGCCGTCGATGAACGGGACGGCTGCATCGTCGAGGATCTGCGCGGCCTCGGCGACCAGAGCGTCGAGGTCGGCCGCATCCAGGGCCATTACCGCTCCACCGCGGCCAGGGCCTCAGGCAGGGTGAATCGACGGGCGTACAACGCTTTTCCGACGATCGCCCCCTCGACTCCTCGGTCGGTCAGCGTGGCGATCGCCTGCAGGTCGTCGAGGCTCGACACGCCCCCGGACGCGATCACCGGCGCGTCGGTGCGGTCGGTAACCTGCGACAGCAGTTCGAGGTTGGGCCCCTTGAGCGTGCCGTCCTTGGTGACGTCGGTGACGACGAAGCGCGAACAGCCTTCTCGGTCAAGGCGTTCCAGGACCTCCCAGAGGTCTCCGCCGTCGGTCTCCCATCCGCGCCCGCGGAGGCGGTGGTCTCCATCGACGATCTTCACGTCCAGACCGACCGCGACCTTCTCGCCGTGTTCGGCGACGACCTTCGCGCACCACTGCGGGTTCTCCAGCGCCGCGGTGCCGAGGTTCACCCGCGCACAGCCGGTGGCGAGCGCCGCCGACAGTGACTCGTCGTCGCGGATGCCGCCGGACAACTCGACCGCCACGTCGAGCTTGCCGACCACCTCGGCCAACAGTTCTCGGTTGCTGCCCCGGCCGAACGCGGCGTCGAGGTCGACGAGGTGAATCCACTCCGCGCCGTCACGCTGCCACGTCAGCGCGGCCTCCAGCGCGGAGCCGTATTCGGTCTCACTGCCGGCCTGGCCCTGCACCAGACGCACAGCGCGGCCCGCGACCACATCGACGGCGGGCAGAAGAATCAAACGTTTCGGCACCGTGGTGGTCTCCTCTTCGCGCGAGCGCTCATCGGTGGTCAACCTAATGCCTTCACCCAGTTGGCGAGTAACGCGGCACCGGCGTCGCCGCTCTTCTCCGGGTGGAACTGCGTGGCCGACAGTGGCCCGTCCTCGACGGCGGCCAGGAACGGCACGTGGTGCGTGGCCCATGTCAGTTTCGCGGCCGGGTCGCCCTCCCACTGCTGGGCGGCGTACGAGTGCACGAAATAGAAGCGGGTGTCCGCCTCCATTCCGGCGAACAATGTGCTGGCTGCGGGCGCGTCGACCACGTTCCAGCCCATGTGCGGGATCACCGGCGCGTCGAGTCGCACCACCGCACCGGGCCATTGGCCGCAGCCGGTGGTCTCGACCCCGAACTCCACGCCGCGGGAGAACAAAATCTGCATACCGACACAGACGCCGAGCACGGGGCGCCCGGCCGCCACCCGGTCGGCGATCAGCTTCGGGCCGTCGATCTTGCGCAGGCCGGCCATGCACGCCTCGAAGGCGCCGACGCCGGGCACCACGAGGCCGTCGGCGTTCATCGCGGCGTCGGCGTCGGATGTCACCGTGACGTCGGCACCGACGCGCTCCAAAGCGCGTTGAGCGGACCGAAGGTTGCCCGAACCGTAATCCAGTATCACGACTTTGGTTGTCACAGAGTGCCTTTCGTCGACGGCACACCGGTCACCCGCGGGTCGTACTCGACAGCTTGGCGCAGCGCGCGTGCGACGGCCTTGTACTGCGCCTCGGTGATGTGGTGGGGGTCGCGTCCGTAGATCGTGCGCACGTGCAGCGCAATGCGCGCATTCATCGCCACCGACTCGAACACGTGCCGGTTGACCACGGTGTGGTACGGCGCCGAGGAACCGGCGATCGTGAAGTGCAGCATGTGATCCGGTTCGCCGGTGTGCACGCAGTACGCCCGGCCCGATACATCGACGGCGGCGTGCGCGAGGGTCTCGTCCATCGGGATCCACGCGTCGCCGAACCGGCGGATACCCTTCTTGTCGCCCAGCGCCTGCCCGAGGGCCTGCCCCAGCACGATCGCGGTGTCCTCGATGGTGTGGTGGCCTTCGATCTCGACGTCACCCTTGGCCCGCACGGTCAGGTCGAAACTCGCGTGACTGCCAAGGGCGGTCAGCATGTGGTCGAAGAACGGCACACCGGTGTCGACGTGCACCTGCCCGGTGCCGTCCAGGTTCAGTTCGACGACGATGTCGGACTCTTTGGTCTTACGCTCGATCGTCGCGCGGCGGGGTTCGTTCACGGTGCTCCTACTGGGGATAGTTCGGTCTCGGCCAGGCGCGCGCTGGCGGCCAGCAGCGCGTCGTTCTCCTCGGCCAGACCGGTGGTGGCGCGCAGATAGCCGGGGATGCCGACGTCGCGGACGAGGATGCCCGCGTCCAGGTAGCGCTGCCAGGTGGCGGGGGCGTCGGCGAACTCGCCGAACAGCACGAAGTTGGCATCGCTGTCGATCACTCGGAAACCCATCTCCGACAGGGCTTCTGTGACGCGGTTGCGTTCGGCGATGAGAGTGGCGACGCTGCCGAGGGTGTCGTCGGCGTGGCGCAGCGCGGCGCGGGCGGCGGCCTGCGTCACCGACGACAGGTGATACGGCAGGCGGACGAGCAGCATCGCGTCGATCACCGCGGGTGCGGCGATCAGATACCCGAGTCGACCGCCGGCGAACGCGAACGCCTTGCTCATCGTGCGGGTGACCACGAGCCGGGTTGGATACTCGTCGATCAGACGCACCGCGCTGGGCTGTGACGAGAACTCGCCGTACGCTTCGTCGACGATCATCATGCCGGTGCTCATCGCGTCGAGCAGCCGGCGGAGATCGTCAAGCGGAACGCTTTGTCCCGAAGGATTATTCGGACTCGCAATGAACACGATGTCGGGGGTGTGCCGCTTGACCGCGTGCACCGCCACGTCGATGTCGAGGCTGAAGTCATCGGCCCGGTTGGCCACCAGCCACTGGGTCTGCGTGCCGTCGGAGATGATCGGGTGCATCGAGTAGGAGGGCACGAATCCGATCGCGCTGCGGCCCGGCCCGCCGAAGGCCTGCAGGAGTTGCTGCAGGATTTCGTTGGAACCGTTTGCCGCCCAGAGGTTTTCAACGGTCAGCGGAGTTCGGGTCTGCGCCGAGAGGTAAGCAGCCAGATCGGTGCGCAGCGCCACCGCATCGCGGTCCGGGTACCGATGCAGCTCCCCCGCGACCGCGGCGACGGACGCCGTCACATCGTCGATCAGGGCCTGGGTCGGCGGATGCGGGTTCTCATTGGTGTTCAACCGCACCGGGACGTCCAATTGGGGTGCGCCGTACGGCGATTTACCGCGCAGATCGGCCCGCAGCGGTAGATCGTCGAGCGTCGCCTTCTTTCCGAGCGTCACCTTTCGAACCTCCGCCGCACCGCTTCACCGTGCGCGGGCAGATTCTCGGCTTCGGCAAGAGTAATCACGTAGCCGGAAACGTCTTTCAGAGCTGCCTCGTCGTAATCGACGACGTGGATACCGCGCAGGAACGTCTGCACCGACAACCCGCTGGAGTGACGGGCACAGCCCGCGGTGGGCAGCACGTGGTTGGATCCCGCACAGTAGTCACCGAGGCTGACCGGTGCATACGGGCCGACGAAAATGGCGCCAGCGGAACGGATTCGACCGGCCACCTCGCGGGCGTCGAGGGTCTGGATCTCGAGGTGCTCGGCAGCGTAGGCGTTCACGGTTCGGATGCCGGCCTCGAGATCGTCGACGAGCACGATGGCGGACTGCTTTCCGCGCAGCGCGGCGGTGACCCGCTCGCGGTGCACCGTCGTCTGTAGCTGGTTGGCCAACTCGCGGTCCGTTGCGTCGGCCAACTCCACGCTCGGGGTGACCAGCACGCTGGCCGCCATCTCGTCATGTTCGGCCTGGCTGATCAGATCCGCGGCGACGTGGGTGGGGTCGGCGGTGTGGTCGGCCAGGATCGCGATTTCGGTGGGTCCGGCTTCGGCGTCGATGCCGACCTGCGAGCGGCAGATGCGCTTGGCGGCGGTGACGTAGATGTTGCCCGGGCCCGTGATCATGTCGACCGGCGCAAGTTCGGCGCCGTCGGTGTCGGCGCCGCCGTATGCCAGCAGCGCGATGGACTGCGCCCCGCCGACCGCCCAGACCTCGTCGACGCCCAGCAGCGCGGCGGCGGCCAGGATGGTCGGGTGCGGCAGGCCGCCGAACTCCGCCTGCGGCGGGCTGGCGATCACCAGCGAGTCGACACCCGCGGTCTGCGCAGGCACGACATTCATCACGACGCTGGATGGGTAGACCGCGTTGCCGCCGGGCACGTACAGGCCGACGCGCTCGACCGGTACCCAACGTTCGGTGACCGTGGCGCCCGGGGCGAGCGTCGTCGTCGTATCGATACGGCGCTGGTCGGCGTGGACCGCGCGGGCGCGTTCGATGGCGACCTCGAGCGCGGCGCGGACATCGGTGGGCAGTTCGGCGAGGGCCTTCTGCAGCTCAGAAGCCGGTACGCGAACCTGCGCGGGGCGCACACCGTCGAACGATTCGCCGTATTCCAGCGCCGCCTCGGCTCCGCGTGCGGCGACCGCGTCGACGATCGGGCGCACCTTTGGCACCACCGTGTCCACGTCCACGCCGCCGCGCGGCAGGGCGGATCGCAAGCGCGCGGCAGAAAGCTGCGCACCCCGCAGATCGATGCGGGCGATCGGGCCCGGCGATAGATTCACGGTGTCCATTCTCCCAGAGCAGACCAAATTGGTTATGGAGGCACCATGCGAGCCAGCGAGCACCCGAATAACGCGCCCGGCGTGCCTATGGTATTTCCGCCGTGGTTTGAGAACCTGCAGGTCAAGTACCTGAATAGAATGATCAGACCGCTTTCTCGACTGATGCCCGGGATGGCGATGATCAAACACCGCGGCCGCAAATCCGGAAAACCGTACGAGACGATCGTCACTGTCTATCGCAAGGGAAACACCGTGGCCGTCGCACTCGGGCACGGGAAAACCGACTGGGTGAAGAACGTGCTGGCCGCCGGCGAGGCAGACCTACGCCATGCCCGCCAAGACTTGCATCTGGTCAACCCGCGGATCGTGCCGGCCGGCGGTGACGCGGACGGGCTTCCGTTCATGGCCCGCCTTCAAGCCAAGAAGATGGGCGTCTTCGTCGCCGATATCGCCTGAGCTACAACCGGCTGAACACCGTCTTGCCCGTCATACTCGGCCACGCCTGCGGCGCCTCCTCCCACGGCACCACACGTTCGACGGCAGGCAAAAGGTCCTGCCCGGCAGACAGTTCCAACACCTCCGGGAGTACCGCGCGAGCATTGACCCGCCCGGTGACGAAGCGCACGCCGCGGGTGTACATCGACAGCAGCGGCATGTCCACCGCGCCCTGGTAGTAGATGCCGGTGTCCGTGCACACTCCGTCCGGCCAGGTCGCCCGCAGAGTCGCCGCCAACAGCGCCGGGTCCGCCGACGTGTGCACCGTCACCGGATACGGTTCGGCGGTCTTGTCGGGCTTTTCGCGGTCGTGCACGGTCGCGCCCAACTTCTCGGCCCCCGCGAGCCGATGCGGGTCGGTGTCGACGTAGTCGACGTGCACACCGGCCGCGGCTGCCGTCGCCGCCGCGTACAAGCCGATCGACAGCCGCCCCACGACCAGCACCCTGCGGTCGGCCGGTGAAAGCAGAGCAAGCTCCTTCCGATACGGCCCGACACCGCGCCAGCCGTCGGGGATGTTGTCCGACATCGAAGCGACGGCAACAGGATCGGCGCCATCGGGCAACGGCAGCAGCATCGCGTCGGCGTAGGGCACCAGCACCAGGTCGGCCATGAAACCCCCGCCGTCGAGACCCGACAGCGGCGCCATCCCATATGTCGCCATCAGCGGCAAGGACGCACACGATCCGGTCGCGCCGCGCAGACACGCACTGCACTCACCGCAGCTGATCTGGAACGGCACGACGACCCGCGCACCGACCGCGACGCTGCGGACGTCGTCGCCGATCGCGACCACCTCGGCTACTCCCTCATGTCCGACCGCATGACCGGGCGGCATCGGGAGCCGACCCTGCACCACCGCAACGTCGAGGTCGCAGCACGCAACGGCGATTGGCCTGACGAGCGCCTGTCCCGGCCCGGCGAGTTGTGGATCGGGCGCCTCGCGCCACGCGTATGTACCGGCGTCTTCGAGCATCAGCTGTTGCATGGTCGGCCCTTTCTTTAGTGATCGCTCAACTATTCTTGAGCGATCTTTCTAGTAAAGTCAAGGCATGCCTCGTCCGGACCGCAGCCGCACCGCCCTGATCGACACCGCGGCACAGCTGTTCCGCAGGCAGGGCTACGCAGCGACCGGCGTCAACCAGATCCTCGAGCTCGCCGACGTGAAAGCAGGCTCGCTATACCACCACTTCCCCGAGGGCAAGCAGCAGCTGGCGGCCGCCGTGGTAGAGCGCGTCGGCGCCGACATCGAGCAGCGACTGCGGGATCTGCTGGCCGCCGGCTCCCCCGTATCCGACCTCATCGACGGCTGGATCGACCTGATGGCCTTGGGACTGACCTCCGATCCACGCGACGGCTGCCCGATCGAACCGATCGCCACCGAGTCAGTCGACGCCAGCGCACTGATTCGGCAGGCATCGGCAACGGCCTTCGCCGGCTGGCGCCGGGCCATCGCGGATCGGCTGCACGCCGACGGGTGGGCACAGGACGACGCCGAGCAGACTGCGCTGGCATTGATAGCACTCATCGAGGGTGCGTTGATACTCGCCCGGATCGCGGGTGACACCACCGCCCTCGACTCCGCGAAAGTCGCCGCCAGGACGCTGTTGAGCCGGTGAGCTACTTGCAGAGCTCGGTGATGCTCTTGTTCTGCGCGTCGGCGTCAGACAGCCGCTTCGTTTGCGCCGGATCATCATTGGGCACTCCGGCGGTAGCGTTGGCGCCGATGTCCATGAGACTGTTCGCGAACTCTTCGACTTTCTCCGCGAGCACCACCGGGGTCGCCGGATCGAGCCGGTCCAGCAGGTACTGACCTCCGTCGTACAACGAGATGCGCGCATTGGCGGCCACCGCCTGCGCGCCGGTGACGTCCTGTGGACCGCCTTCGGGTTGCATGTTCGTGTTGAGCGTGATGCCCTTCCGGACGACGTCGGCGGCGCTACAGATCTTGGTCTTGGCCTCGGCGACCTGAGTCGAATCGTATTCAGGCTCAGACGGGCTGGTCTTGTAGAGCGTCCATCCGGCGAGCGCCAAAGCGACGACGGCTACAACCAGGCTGACGACGACCAACAATGTGAGGCGCCGCGACGAATCCTCATCCACGCGACCGATGCTATCGGCCCATTCAGATATCGAGCCCGATATCGAGCACCCGCACCGAGTGCGTGAGCGCCCCCACCGCGAGATAGTCGACACCCGTTCCCGCGTAATCCGCTGCGCTTTCCAGCGACAGCCCGCCCGACGATTCCAGTTTGGTCGCAGGTGAGCGAGAGTCGCGGCGCTGCACCGCGATCTGCGTCTGCCATACAGGAAAGTTGTCGAGCAGCACGAGTTCGACGTTCTCGGCCAGCACTTCGTCGAGTTGCTCGAGGGAGTCGACCTCGACCTCGCATTCGAGCTCCGGCGCGGACGCGCGCACCGCCCGCAGCGCCCCCACCACCGACCCCGCCGCCGCAACGTGGTTGTCCTTGATCAGCGCCGCATCCCCGAGCCCCATACGGTGGTTGACCCCTCCGCCGACGCGCACCGCGTACTTCTGCAGTGCGCGCAAGCCCGGCAACGTCTTACGGGTGTCGCGGATCTTCGCCGCGCTCCCGGAGACAGCCTCGACCCACGCCGCAGTTGCGGTCGCGATGCCCGACAGGTGACAAACCAGGTTCAGCGTGGTGCGCTCAGCGGTCAACAGCCCCTGGGTGGGGGCTTCGACCGTGAGCACGACACCGCCCGGTTCGAGCCGGGCACCGTCCTCGACACGATGCTTGACCAGGTAGTTATCGCAACCGATCACCTCGTCGAACGTAAGAAGTGCGATGTCCACACCCGCGATCACACCGGCCTCGCGGACCACCATGGACGCTGTGGTCCTGGCGTCGGCGGGCACCGTCGCCAGCGTGGTGACATCGGGCCCGTACCGCAGATCCTCTTCGAGCGCACGAGCGATGACGCTGCGAGCCTCGGTGAGCTCGTCGGCGGTCAGCTCCATCAGCAGCACGCTCCTGCTGGGACCAGCGTGCGTGCCCGGACGGGGTCGGTGCCCGGGTAGTCGCGGCGATGATGGCAGCCCCGAGATTCAGTCCGGGCCAACGCACCCGCGGCGACCGCCACCGCAGCAGTAGTCAGCGCGGCGTCCTCGAAGTCGGCGCGCGAGCCGATCACCCGGGGTGGCGCGGTGTCGAGTTCCTTGGCCAGGATGCGCAGGCCGTCGGCGTCGCGGACCACCCCGGCGTTCTTGGTCATCGCCCGCTGCAGATCGGCACGGGGCAGCGTACGCCGCACCACCGGCTCCGGAGGCCGCGCTGTCACCGGGCCGACGGCCAAAGCGTATGCGGCGGCGGCCTTTCCGGCTCTGTCTCCGACGACGAGCCCCTCTAGCAGGCTGTTCGACGCCAGCCTGTTCGCACCATGCATACCCGTGCACGCCACCTCACCCGCGGCAAACAGCCCCGCGAGCTCGGTGCGTCCGTGCACATCGGTGACCACACCGCCGCAGCTGTAGTGCGCCCCCGGTAGCACGGGAATGGCCTCGAGCGTGGGATCGATACCGGCCGCTCGGCATGCCGCGGTCACCGTCGGGAATCGTCTCTCGAAGTTGGCGATTCGCCGCGCGTCGAGGAACACGCAGGGCGCGCCCGTCTGCTCGATGCGGGCCTGGATCGCCGCGGCAACCACGTCGCGCGGCGCCAGGTCGCCCATCGGGTGAATACCCTCGGTGACCGAACGACCTTGCGAGTCAACGAGTATCGCGCCCTCACCGCGGACCGCCTCGGTGATCAGCGGGCGCCTGCCCGCGTTGTGCCCGTCGAAGAGCATGGTGGGGTGGAACTGGACGAACTCGATGTCGCTGACCGGAACTCCGGCCCAAATGGCCAACGCGATACCGTCTGCCGTCGACCCATCGGGATTGGTTGTCGCCGAGTACAGGTGGCCCAGTCCCCCGGTCGCGAGGATCACCGACGGTGCGTGCACCACGCCGAACCCGTCGTCGTTGAGCACCAGCACACCGGTGACCGTTCCGGCGTCGTGCAGGATTTCCACCGCGACGTGGTTGGGTCGAATGTCCAGCGTGGCCGCGGCGACGTTGAGGGTTCGCTGTACCTCGGCGCCGGTCGCGTCGCCGCCGGCGTGGATGATCCGGCGTCGGGAATGCCCTCCCTCACGGGTCAGTGACCATGTCCCCGGCGTCGACTCATCGAACTGTGCACCGTGTTCGACCAGTTCGGCGACCGCGCGGTACCCGTCGGCCACGATCGAGCGCACGGCGTCGGGATCACACAGTCCCGCGCCCGCGGCAAGCGTGTCGGCGATGTGCGCCTCGATCGAGTCGCCGTCCTCGCACAGAGCGTCGGGCAGCACAACGGCGATCCCGCCCTGGGCGTAGAACGTCGCGGTGTCCCCGGTCTTGCTGAGCACCAAGACTTTTCGGCCAGCGCGCTGTGCGGCGAGGGCTGCCACCAGGCCGGCCACACCGGTCCCGATGACCACGACGTCGGCGCGCTGCTGCCAATGACCGGCCCACCTGCCGGCGCCGCAAGCCGCCGGGCGCGTCATTCTCCGCCGCCGGGCTGGCCGATCGCGATCATGCGTTGCACGCTGGCCCGGGCCAGCCGTGCGGTCTCGGGATCGACGTGCACCTCGTCCTTGCCCTCCACCAGGCAGCGCAGCAGCGCGGCGGGGGTGATCATCTTCATGAACCGGCAGGACGCTCGGTCGTTGACAGCCATGAAGTCCACACCCGGTGCGGCGCGGCGCAACTGGTGCAGCATCCCCACCTCCGTGGCGACCAGCACCTGCTGTGCGCCGGTCTCGCGCGCGGCGTCCAGCATGCCGCCCGTCGACAGGATCTTGACGCGGTCCTCCGGGAAGGCGCCCTCGCCGGCGAGGTACAGCGCCGATGTCGCGCAACCGCATTCGGGATGAACGAACAGCTCGGCGTCCGGGTGAGAGCGAGCCTGGTCGGCAAGCTCGTCGCCGTTGATCCCGGCGTGCACGTGACACTCGCCCGCCCACACGTGCAGGTTCTTACGCCCCGTGACGCGACGGACGTGCGCACCGAGGAACTGGTCCGGGCAGAACAGCACCTCGCGGTCTTCGGGAATCGACGCCACCACCTCGACGGCATTCGACGATGTGCAGCAGATGTCGGTCTCGGCCTTCACCGCCGCGGTGGTGTTGACGTAGGACACCACGACCGCGCCGGGATGCTCGGCCTTCCATGCGCGCAGCTCGTCGGCGGTGATGGAGTCGGCGAGCGAACAGCCGGCTCGCTGGTCCGGGATGAGCACCCTCTTGTCCGGTGACAGGATCTTGGCCGTCTCGGCCATGAAGTGCACGCCGCAGAACACGATGGTGTCCTCGGGCACCTCGGCGGCGATCCGCGACAACGCCAGCGAGTCACCGACGTGATCGGCGACGTCCTGGATGGCGGGCAACTGATAATTGTGCGCCAACAACGTCGCGCCCCGCAGATCGGCAAGGCGGCGAACCTCGGCGGCCCACTCCTCGTCGCCGTCGACCCCGGAGAAACCGGTGGGACCGTCGACGATGCGGCTCGAGAGGTTGTCTGCGGGCATCCGGTCCAGAACCGTCATGGCCGCCTCCTTCGTCCGAATCGAGTTTTCGACTTATAATCGAAAACATGGCACATATTAGCACCGCCCACGAGGTGCTCGCCGCCGTGTTCCAGGTTCGCGAAGTCACTCACGGGGACACCGACCGGAAACCAGCACTTCACGTGCTGTTGTGGCAGCGCGCACTCGATCCGCAACGCGGAAAATGGTCCCTTCCCGGCGGGCGTCTCGGCGACGACGAGGACCTGACCAGCTCGGTGCGCCGTCAACTGGCCGAGAAAGTTGACCTACGTGAGCTTGCCCACCTCGAGCAGCTCGCCGTGTTCTCCGATCCCCGTCGAGTCCCCGGCGATCGGACGATCGCGTCGACCTTCCTCGGGCTGGTGCCCTCCCCCGCCGTTCCGGAGTTGCCGCCGGACACGCGCTGGCATCCGGTCAACGATCTGCCGCCGATGGCGTTCGACCACGGCACCATGGTCGAGCACGCGCGCACCAGGCTCGTCGCCAAACTCTCCTACACCAACATCGGTTTCGCCCTGGCACCAACAGAATTCGCGATATCGGCATTGAGGGACATCTACAGCGCCGCGCTCGGCCACCACGTCGACGCCACCAATCTGCAACGCGTGCTCGAACGCCGAAAAGTCATCACCCGCACGGGCACCACGGCGCGGTCCGGTCGCAGCGGTGGCCGCCCGGCGGCGCTGTTCCGGTTCATCGAGTCGCGCTACCGCGTGACCGACGAGTTCGCCGCACTGCGCCCGCCCGGGTGAGTCGACTGGATTCTTAACGGTTCCTTAAGTAAGAATGGCCGAATGTCTCTGGGCAATGCCGCGCCAGCATCAGGTGCCGAGTGGATCGGGCACGTACCCCACCAGGACCTGGCGCGCGGCTCCCGTCCGCTGCGTCCCGACGACGACCCGTTCTATGAGCCCCCGAGCGGCTTTCAGCACGCCGAACCGGGCACGGTGCTGCGCAGTCGCGATGTCGAGCTGGCCTTTTTCGGCCTGATTCCGCAGAAGTTCACCGCGACCCAGCTGCTGTACCGCACCACCGACATGAACGGTGCGGCGGAAGCCACCGTGACCACGGTGATCGTGCCCGCCGAGCGGACGAACCGCGACGTCATACCGGTGATCTCCTACCAGTGCGCGATCGACGCGGTGTCCTCGCGCTGCTTCCCGTCCTACGCGCTGCGCCGCAAGGCGCTGGCTCCCGGCGCGCTCGCGCAGCTGGAGTTCCTGCTGATCGCCGCCGCGCTCGCCGAAGGGTGGGCCGTTTCGGTGCCCGACCACGAGGGCGCGCACGGACTGTGGGGCACGCCGTACGAGCCGGGATACCGCATTCTCGACGGCCTACGTGCGGCTGTGAGCTGCGAACGGCTCGGGCTGGACGAATCGGCGCCGATCGGGCTCTGGGGTTACTCAGGCGGCGGGCTGGCGTCGGCATGGGCGGCCGAGATGCACAGCCAGTACGCCCCTGAGCTCAATATCGTCGGCGCCGTGCTCGGCTCGCCCGTCGGCGACCTCGGACACGCCTACCGGCGGCTCAACGGCAGCCTGTACTCGGGGCTGCCCGCGATGGTGGTGGCCGCGCTGAGCCACGTCTATCCGGACCTGGACCGGGTCATCCAGGAGCACGCCACCGACGCCGGCAAGGCGATGTTGATGCGCATCCAGGACATGACCACCGCCCAGGCCGTGCTGCGGTTCGCGGGCATGGACATGGGCAAGCTGGTCGACCGGCCGCTGAATGAGATCCTCGATATGCCCGAGGTCAAGCACGTCTTCGACAGCATCAAGCTGGGCACCGCGGTGCCCACCCCGCCCGTGCTGATCGTGCAGGCCGTCCACGACAGGATCGTCTCGGTCGACGACATCGACGAGCTCAGCGAGATCTACCGCAGTGGCGGCGCATCGGTGACCTATCACCGCGACATGTTCAGCGAACACATGTTGCTGCACCCGATGTCGTCGCCGATGGCGCTGCGCTGGCTGATCGACCGGTTCGACGGTAAGCCGTTGTCGGAGCATCTGGTCCGCACGACCTGGCCGACGCTGCTGAACCCGATGACCTATGTCGGAATGACGCGGCTGGTCCGCATCGCGTTCAAGGTGATGACGGGCCGGAAGGTGGAGCGCTCTCCGCTGTGACGTCCGCCGCGGCCGGCGGGGGCACGAACGCAGGCACCTCGACAGGCGGCCAGGCACCCAGATCGTCGCGCGCGGTGGACACCGCGGCCAGCGAGTAGACGAGCGCCGCGACCGCGGCGGGAAACAGTATGGTCAGCACCGCCTGTATCGGGGAGGACCCGAAGAAGACCGGCGGCGCCTCCACGACGTAGTGCACGCGGTTCTCGGGTGTCACCGGTGCGGCGGCCATGTCGATAGTCCCGTAGCGCAGGCGCACCAAGAGCGCCCCGACACCGGCGGCCACACCCGCGGCGAGCATGCATCCCGTCGCCAGTGCCGCTGTCATCACCGGTCCGCGGTGCGCGCGCCACTGCCACACGGCCACCGCGGCGATGGCCCCCACGACGCAGAGCATGCCGACCAGCAGGAAAGCCGCCACGAAGAAATGGTCGCTTTCGTTGCCCAGGTGTGCGCGGACGCGGTCACCGTCGCGTGTCAGCGCCACGACACCGTGGACAGGCGGCGCCAGAAACGCCCACAGAGCGCCGAGCAGCGCACCGGCCGCCACGAGTGCCACGACGACCGTCAGCGCTGCGCGGGTACGTGAGAATCGTGGCGGGGCAACGTCGTTCATCGCTGTTCCAGATCCTTGGAATCGGTCAGCCCGTGCCGTGAGCACTTGGCCGACCAGCCGTCGGGGCGCACTTGCACGATCATCCGCCTGCCGCATTCGGCGCAGAACCGCGGCGGCTCCAGACCCAGCTGGGCCGCGGTCGGCACAGCGGTGCCGTCGGGCTCGCCGGTGTAGACGTTGAACGCCATACTTCTACGTTCTACCGGCCGGCCTCAGAGACTCGCATTGAGCGCCTTGATCGGCATCTGCAGATCGTCGAGCAGTTCGAGGTCGGACTCGGCGGGCCGGCCCAGTGTGGTCAGGTAGTTGCCGACGATGACGGCGTTGATCCCGCCGAGAATCCCCTTCTTGGCGCCGAGGTCGCCGAGGGTGATCTCCCGGCCGCCGGCGAAGCGCAACATGGTGCGGGGCAGCGCAAGGCGGAAGGCCGCGACGGCCCGCAGCGCATCGGCAGCAGGTAGCACGTCGAGGTCGCCGAACGGGGTGCCCGGCCGGGGGTTGAGGAAGTTCAGCGGCACCTCGTGCGGATCGAGTTCAGCCAGGTTGGCGGCGAACTCGGCCCGCTGTTCGAGGGTTTCGCCCATACCGAGAATCCCGCCGCAGCACACCTCCATGCCAGCCTCGCGGACCATCTGCAGGGTGTCCCAGCGCTCTTCCCACGTGTGCGTGGTGACGACGTTGGTGAAGAACGACCGCGCGGTCTCGAGGTTGTGGTTGTAGCGGTGCACACCCATCTCGGCGAGCTGCTCGACCTGTTCGGAGGTCAACATGCCCAGCGAGCAGGCGATCTGGATGTCGACCTCGTTGCGGATCGCCTCGATGCCGGCGGCGACCTGTGCCAGCAGCCGTTCGTCGGGCCCGCGCACGGCGGCCACGATGCAAAACTCGGTCGCGCCGGTCTTCGCGGTCTGCTTGGCCGCCTCGACCAGGCTCGGCACATCCAGCCATGCGCTTCGCACGGGTGAGGCGAAAAGTCCTGACTGCGAACAGAAGTGACAGTCCTCGGGGCAGCCGCCGGTCTTGAGGCTGATGATGCCCTCGACCTCTACGTCGGGGCCGCACCACGCCATGCGCACCTCGTGCGCCAACGCGAGCAGGTCGTCGAGTCGATCATCCGGCAACTGCAGCACCTGCAGCGTCTGGTCCTGGTTCAGGCCTTCGCCGCGCTCGAGCACCTGCTCGCGGGCCACTGCCAGAATGTCGCTCACTGATCACCTCTCGGTACTTGCACACGTCGGCGAGCCGACGATTGAACACGTCGGCGAGCCGACAATTGAACACGTCGGCGGGCCGACAATTGAACGCTGTTCAGGTTAGGGTACGGGCGTGCAGCTTCACAAACGCGACGTGGTGGCCGCGGCGGCGACACTGTTGGACAGCTACGGTCTGGCCGACCTGACCATGCGGCGGCTGGCACGCGAGCTCGAGGTCTCCCCCGGCGCGCTGTACTGGCACTTCACCAGCAAGCAGGAGCTGCTGGGTGCGGTCGCCGACCGGATCCTCGAGCCCGTCGGTGACGCCGCCGGGGCCTGGCGGGAGCGGGTGTCGAGTGTCTGTGTGGCGCTGCGCGATGCGCTGTTGTCGCATACCGACGGCGCCGAGCTGGTGTCGGCCAGCTTCGCGGCCGGTCAGTCGACCGCGATGGCGCGGATCCTCGAAGGGCTCACCGAGGCCGCACGCGACGCCGGTGTGCCCGACGGCCACGCCGAGCTGGCCGCCCGCACCGTCGTCTATTACGTGCTGGGCTTCACCGTCGACGAGCAGTCGCGACTGCAGTGGGATGCCGCCGGCGCCGACCTGCCAGGCGACCAGTCGGTGTTGACCGAGGATGCGTCCGCCCGGTTCCGCTTCGGGGTGGGCCTGCTCGTCAGCGGAATCCGCGGCAGACAAGATCAACCGGTCTAGAAGCCCCGGTAATTCTCGACGTCGTTCATCCACCGAGGATCGCCGGCGTCTATCGATGCGGTGAGGGCCCACATTCGAACCCCCTCGTCGTGCCCGCCCACCATCGCGAAGCCGAGCTGGCGGTGCGTTTCGCTTGGCCCGGGCCGAATGAGCACCTCGACGATCTTGTTCGGGCGGCCCTCGGCTGTCACTCCGGCGAATTCACCTTGGTCGTAGAGCGGGCTCTCATGTACGACGACGTTGTCGGCTTTGGGCGCTTCATTACCGCTTCCGACAAGAGATTCCACATCTGGATAGGTGTGGGCCGGGTCCATCTTCAAAACGGGGGCGTACACGCACGAGAGCAGATTCTCGCCTTCGTCGGTGGGCGCCGACTTCTCGGCATAGTCGACCACGGTCAGATAGGTGTTGACGATCGCCTGGCCCGTGGCGTTCGCATCGTCGAGGGCCGCAAACGGTACGGGTGCCTTCTGACGCGAACCTCCAGAGTCGTCGAGCGCGGCGCGCCACTTGTCGCGCCAGGCGGCAGCATGCTCGGAGATGTAGGGCACGCACCGATCGATCCGGTCGGAGTAGCTCAACTTCATGAACTCCGTGTGCGCCGAGTCGATGGTCGTCGGCGGCGGACTCGGGTGATAGAAGAAATTCATGATCAGCGATGTGCCGCCGACGATGGCGCCGATGATGGCGATCGCCGTCGTCGTCCACCAATGGTGGCGGCCCGGACTCCAACCCGAAGTCCCGGCATCCTCGTCCGATTGCTTGGCCACCGAGGCGTAAGTTACCGGACTGACCGCCGCGAAATGGCAGATCAGCAGCGATGTCGTAGCACTCGGCTAGCGTTCGGTACGTGATCACCGTCGACGATGTGCGACGCACCACCGCGACGCTGCCCCGGTCGTCCGAGGCGGTGGTCCGCGACAGCATCAGGTTCCGGGTCGGGCGCCTCGTCTACGCCGCGTTCTCGCGCGACGAGACGGTGATGGGCGTCGCCTTTCCCAAGGAGGAGCGGGCCGCGATGGTGGCCGCCGAGCCCGACAAGTTCGCGCTGCCACGCCAGTCGGAGATGCGGTTCAACTGGATACTTGTCCGGCTTGACGCGATCAGTTACACCGAACTTCGCGAGCTGGTGATCGACGGTTGGCGGATGTGCGTGCCGAAAAGCGTTGGCGCAACGGTCAGCTGATCGGATACTCGACCCGGTTATCGCCGTCCCAGTGACGCAGGCCGGTCACCGCTCCCCGTATGTCGCGGCCCACCGACTTCAGTGTCAGCGCCACAGGCAGCTTGTCGGGTGCGACGCGACGCGCCAACGTCACATGCGGTGTCCACTGCCCCGGATCGGCATGGCCCAGTACGCCGTTGGGCATGTGCGGCAGGCACAACTCATGCACTCGGCGATGCAACGCCAGCAGTTCTTCGGAGGGCACCACCAGCCGCACCAGCGTGAAGACGCGACTGCCGAACAGCATCGGCGCCCCGACGGTGCAGACCAGCGGCAGCCGCTTCAGCACCGGACGTAGCGCGGCGTTGGCCGCCTCGTCGAGGCTCTCGGCGACGGTCACCGTGACATGCGGCCGATTGCTCGGCGCCGTGTTGCTCGCCTGACTGCGGATCCCGGCGCGTGTCAGGTCATCCCAGACACCGCGGATCTTCGCATCCGTGTCCGGGTCGAAGACCAACTCGACCGAATGCACCATGTCTAGACCAGGCTTTCGATCCACGCGGAACCGAAGGCGTCGCCGCTCATGCGCTCGAAATCGCATGCGGTCAGCGCGCCGGCACCCGCAGGCAGAATCCCCCGCACGGGAGCCAGCTCTGCCAGCGCCGCGCGGTTGCCCTGCTCGGCGACACCCGGCGACGACGGCCACGCGCCGATCACCAGGCCGGCACACGGAATACCTTCGTGTGCAAGCGCTTCCAGTGTCAGCGCGGTGTGGTTGAGCGTGCCGAGCCCGGCCCCGACGACCACCAATACCGGCGCACCCAGGTCGGCCGCGAGGTCGCGCAGCGTCGTCCCCGCTCCGATCTCGACGAGCAGCCCGCCGGCCCCCTCCACCAGCGTCAGCGACGCGGCCGCGGACCGCACCGACTCGACCAGTTCGGGGCGGGTCGGCAGCGTCATGCCCGCTCGGCGCGCGGCAGCGGCGGGCGCGAGCGGCTCCGGGTATCGCCATCCGCCATGCAGCCGGGTCACACCCGAGAGCCGCCCGACGTCGGCGAGGTCGTCGTCGTGGGGGCTGCCGGTCTGTACGGGTTTGCACACCGCGACGTCG
Source organism: Mycobacterium sp. 852014-52144_SCH5372336 (assembly GCF_001665615.1). Taxonomy (NCBI): domain Bacteria; kingdom Bacillati; phylum Actinomycetota; class Actinomycetes; order Mycobacteriales; family Mycobacteriaceae; genus Mycobacterium; species Mycobacterium sp. 852014-52144_SCH5372336. The sequence goes on along the minus strand of NZ_LZSW01000064.1, from coordinate 112,620 downwards.
ATGCCCGCGAGCCGGGCGTGGCAGGCCAGGGCTGCGGTGGCGATCGTCTTTCCGACGCCGGTGTCGGTGCCCGTGACGAGGAGCGTGCTCACCGGCGCGCGGTCGCCAGCACGTCAGTGAGCACCTCGGCCGCCATCCGCATCTCGTCGTCGGTCAGCGACGCCCGCGCGGTCAGTCGCAGCCGCGATGTGCCTGCCGGCACCGTCGGCGGCCGGAAGCACCCCACGCGCACACCGCGGTCCAGGCATGCCACCGCGGAGCCGAAGGCGACGTCTGCGTCGCCGAGAACCACTGATACGACGGCCGATTCGGGAAGCTCCGACACCGAGCAGATCGATGCGAGCTCCGCGGCGCGGTCGATCACGGCCCGTGCGCGCCACGGCTCGGCGACCAGAATGTCGAGCGCAGCCCAGGCCGCACCGACGGCGGCGGGCGCCAGCCCGGTGTCGAAGATGAACGGCCGCGCGGCGTCGATCAGGTGGTCACGCACGACCGTCGGGCCCAGCACCACACCGCCTTGGCTGCCCAGCGCTTTGGACAGCGTCGTGGTCATCACGATGTCGGGCGCACCGGCCAGGCCGACTTCGTGCAACAGGCCGCGTCCGCCCGTGCCGCGGACACCGAGACCGTGGGCCTCGTCGACGATCAGCAGTGCGCCGTGGCGACGGCATGCATCGTGCAGGGCGCGCAACGGTGCGAGGTCACCGTCTGCGGAGAAGACGGAGTCCGTCAGTACCACCGCGCGCTCCTCGCCGCGCGCCGCCAACGCCGCCTCCACCGCGGCGACGTCGCGGTGTGGCGTGACGACGACCCGCGCCCGCGACAACCGGCACGCGTCGACCAACGAGGCGTGTGTCAACGCGTCGGACACCAGCAGCGACCCCGCACCCGACAATGCGACGACCGCGCCGAGGTTGGCGGTGTAGCCGGACGAGAACACCAGCGCAGCCTCCGCGCCGACGAATCCGGCCAGTGCCCGCTCGAAACCCTCGTGCAGTTCGGTGTTTCCGGTGACAAGGCGCGATCCGGTGGAACCCGCACCCCAGGTACGCAACGCGGCCACCCCGCCGTCGATCACCGCGGGATGCTGCGACAGGCCCAGATAGTCGTTGGAGGCCAGGTCGAGCTCGGTGCTGACCGGTGGCCGCGCACGCAGGGATCGCCTCAGCGCCGCGGCGCGCCGCTGCCTTTCGACATCGTCGAGCCACGCCAGCGGTGAGAGACCTGCGCGCGTCACCGTGCTCCTCGCATCGGACTTGAACAGCGTTCAGGTTAGGGCACCCGCGCGCGACGGCACAAATGTGCCGCGAGCGCCTGAGGAGTTAGTGGCTTGGTTCATCACCCAGGGCCCGGGCGACCGCGACCATCCCCGCGGTGATCTGCGCGATCTCCTCCGACGTGCAGATGTACGGCGGCATCGCATAGATGAGGTTGCGGAACGGGCGCAGCCACAGGCCGTGCTCCAGCGCCGCGGGCGTTGCCACCTTCAGGTCGACGGGACGGTCCATCTCGATGACGCCGATCGCGCCGAGCACCCGCACATCGACCACCCCGGGCAGCGACCGCGCGGAGGCCAACCCCGAGCGCAGTCCCGCCTCGATCTCGCGGACCCGCGTGCGCCAGTCCTGGTCGAGTAGCAGCTCAACCGCGGCGACCGCGACCGCGCATGCCAGCGCGTTGGCCATGAACGTGGGGCCGTGCATCAGGGCGCCCGGCTCGTTCGAGCTGATCGTGTGGGCGACCTCCCGTGTGCAGAGCGTCGCCGCCAGCGTGATGTAGCCGCCGGTGAGGGCCTTGCCGACGCACATGATGTCGGGGCTCACGCCCGCGTGGTCGGCCGCGAACAGTTCACCGGTGCGGCCGAAGCCGGTCGCGATCTCGTCGAAGATCAGCAGCACCTCGTGCCGGGAGCAGATGTCGCGCAGCTCCGCGAGGTAGCGGGGGTCGTGGAACCGCATCCCGCCCGCTCCTTGCACGACGGGTTCGACGATCACCGCGGCCAGTTCATCGGCGTGTTCGGCCAATTGCGTCTCGAACGACTCGACGTAACCGGCGTCGTAGTCGCGCGGTACCGGGGGTGCGAACTCCTGGGCGACCAACACGTCCGTCCACAGCTCGTGCATCCCGCCGTCCGGGTCGCACACGCTCATCGGGGTGAAGGTGTCGCCGTGGTACCCGCCGCGCCACGTCATCAGGCGATGCTTGGCGCCTCGGCCCCGGCTGCGCCAGTACTGCAGCGCCATCTTCACGGCCACCTCGACCGACACCGACCCTGAGTCGCTGAAGAACACGGTGTCCAGGCCGTCGGGAGTGATTTCGACCAGTAACTGCGCGAGCCGCGCGGCCGGTTCGTGGGTGAGCCCGCCGAACATCACGTGATTCATGGTGGCGAGCTGCTCGGTGATCGCCGCGTCGAGCACCGGATGCCCATGGCCGTGGATCGCGGTCCACCACGACGCCATCGCGTCGAGAACGCGCACCTCGCGCCCGTCGTGATGGAGGCTGAGCCAAGCGCCGCGGGCACCGACCGCGACGACGGGAGCCAAGGCTTCCGCGCCGATCGTGCTGTAGGGATGCCAGACGTGGGCGGCGTCGATCGCACCGATCTCGGCGGGCGTCATGGCTGGCACCTTCGGTAGATTATCGGTCGACCATGATGACCCTCGCCCCTCCCCGGTCGGCGCCCGTCAGCTATCCGGGACGTCCGTTGCGCGCCGCGAAAGCCTCGACCGGCACCCGCTCCTCAGCGGCTTACCGGCATGACCTCGACGGTTTGCGCGGTATCGCGATCGCACTCGTCGCGGTGTTCCACGTGTGGTTCGGCCGGGTGTCCGGCGGTGTGGACGTGTTTCTGGCGCTGTCCGGCTTCTTCTTCGGTGGCCGGTTGCTGCGCTCGGCGATGACGCCGGGCGTGTCGCTGCGGCCGCGTCCGGAGGTGACGCGGCTGATCCGGCGGCTGCTGCCCGCCCTGGTCGTCGTGCTCGCGGCGTCCGCGGTGCTGACCGTCCTGATCCAGCCGCAGACGCGATGGGAGACGTTCGCCGACCAGAGCCTTGCCAGCCTCGGCTACTTCCAGAACTGGGAACTGGCCAACTCCGCGTCGAACTACCTGCGCGCGGGTGAGGCGGTCAGCCCGCTGCAGCACATCTGGTCGATGTCGGTGCAGGGCCAGTTCTACATCGCGTTCCTGGCGATAATCTTCCTGTCCGCCTTGCTGTTTCGCCGGGTCTTCGGCCGATACACCCGTGTGGCGTTCGTCGTGCTGCTCAGCGCGCTGACCATCGCGTCGTTCGTCTACGCCGTCCACGCCCACAACGCCGACCAAGCCACTGCGTACTACAACAGCTTCGCCAGGGCGTGGGAGCTGCTGCTCGGTGCGCTGGTCGGTGCGCTCGTGACACATCTGCGGATGCCGATGTGGCTGCGGACGACGGCCGCGGTGGTGGCGCTGGCGGCGATCCTGTCGTGCGGCGCACTGATCGACGGCGTCAAGGAGTTCCCCGGGCCGTGGGCGCTGGTCCCCGTCGGTGCCACCATCCTGTTCATCCTGTCCGCGGCGAACCGGGTGGCCGACCCGCACACCGCAGGACGGATGCCGCTGCCCAACCGGCTGCTGGCCACGGCGCCCTTCGTATCGCTGGGGGCGATGGCCTACTCGTTGTATCTCTGGCACTGGCCGCTGCTGATCTTCTGGCTGTCCTACACCGGCCACAGCCGCGCCACCTTCCTCGAAGGGGCTGTGGTTCTGCTGTTGTCCGGGGTGCTGGCGTGGTTGACCACCAGGTACGTCGAGAACCCGCTGCGCTACCGCAGTTCCTCGGCCCAACGCACGGCCGCGCCGAAGAAGGCCCGCAGGCGCAGGCCGCCGGTGGTGCTGGGGTCCGTGGTCGCCCTGCTGGGTGTGGCGTTGACCGTCACCTCGTTCACCTGGCGTGAGCATGTGCTCGTCCAACGCACCAACGGGGCAGAGCTCGTGTCGCTTTCGACACAGGACTACCCCGGCGCCGCTGCTCTGCTGAGCAATGCCAGGGTGCCCAAGCTGCCGATGCGCCCGAGCGTGCTGGAGGCCAAGAACGATCTGCCGGAGACCACTGAGGACGGGTGCATCAGCGACTTCGAGACCGTCGACGTGATCAACTGCACCTACGGTGACAAGAACGCCAAGCGCACCATTGCGCTGGCCGGCGGATCGCACGCCGAACACTGGATCACCGCGCTCGACCTGCTCGGCAAACGGCACCACTTCAAGGTGGTCACCTACCTGAAGATGGGCTGCCCGTTGACCACCGAGCAGGTGCCGCTGGTGATGGGCGACAACCGCCCGTACCCGAAGTGCCACGAGTGGAACAAGCGGGTGATGGCCCAGATCGTGGCCGACCGGCCCGACTACGTCTTCACCACCTCCACGCGGCCATGGAACATCAGGGCCGGCGATGTGATGCCCTCGACGTATATCGGCATCTGGCAGGAATTGTCCGCCAACAGGATCCCGATCCTGGCCATGCGGGACACGCCGTGGTTGGTCCGCAACGGTGAACCGTTCTTCGCCGCTGACTGCCTCGCGGGCGGCGGCGACGCTATCTCCTGTGGAACACGGCGATCCGACGTACTCTCGGAGCGCAACCCGACACTCGATTTCGTCAAGCGGTTCCCGTTGATGAAGCCGCTCGACATGAGTGATGCGGTGTGCCGCAAGGACATTTGCCGAGCCGTGGAGGGGAACGTGTTGCTCTACCACGACGCTCATCACATCTCGAAGACGTATATGCGCACGATGGCGCCCGAACTCGGAAGACAGATCGCCGCCGCCACCGGTTGGTGGGTTGGCTGATGCCCTCCGGCGAACCGGCGGCGGTGCCCACCGTCTGGCCGGGAGTGGCGTATCCCCTGGGCGCAACCTACGACGGCGCGGGCACCAACTTCTCGGTGTTCTCCGAGGTGGCCGATCGGGTCGAGCTCTGCCTGATCGGCAAGGACGGCAGCGAAGAGCGCATCAACCTCGAAGAGGTCGACGGCTACGTCTGGCACTGCTACCTGCCCACGGTCACCCCGGGACAGCGCTACGGCTTTCGCGTGCACGGCCCGTGGGACCCCGCGGCCGGCCACCGGTGCGACCCGAGCAAGCTGCTGCTCGACCCGTACGGCAAGTCGTTCCACGGTGACTTCGAGTTCTCCCAGGCGCTGTTCTCCTACGACTTGAACGCCGAGGATCTCGCCTCCGGCGGTACCCCGCCCCGCATCGACTCCCTCGGGCACACCATGACCAGCGTCGTGATCAACCCGTACTTCGACTGGGTTTCAGACCGCGCACCGCGCACGCCGTACCACGAGACGGTGATCTACGAGGCCCACGTCAAGGGCATGACGCAGCGACATCCCGGCATCCCCGAGGGACTCCGCGGCACCTACGCCGGCCTGCACCACCCGGTGATCATCGACCACCTCAAGTCGCTGAACGTGACCGCCATCGAATTGATGCCGGTGCACCAGTTCCTCCACGACCACCGGCTCATCGACCTCGGGCTGCGAAACTACTGGGGCTACAACACTTTCGGGTTCTTCGCACCACACCACGAGTACGCGGCCAACAAACACGCCGGCGGTGCGGTCGCCGAGTTCAAGACCATGGTGCGCGCATTCCACGAGGCCGGGATCGAGGTCATCCTCGACGTGGTCTACAACCACACCGCCGAGGGCAACCACCTCGGTCCGACACTGAACTTCCGGGGCATCGACAACGCCGCCTACTACCGGCTACTCGACGGCGATCTGCGCCTGTACAAGGACTTCACCGGCACCGGCAACAGCCTCAACGCCCGCCATCCCCACACTCTGCAGCTGATCATGGACTCGCTGCGCTACTGGGTGATGGAGATGCACGTCGACGGGTTCCGTTTCGACCTTGCCGCCACCCTGGCCCGCGAGTTCTACGACGTCGACCGCTTGAGCGCGTTTTTCGACCTGGTGCAACAGGATCCGGTGGTCAGCCAGGTCAAGCTGATCGCCGAACCGTGGGACGTCGGCGAAGGCGGCTATCAGGTCGGCAACTTCCCAGGTTTGTGGACCGAGTGGAACGGGAAGTATCGCGACACTGTGCGTGATTACTGGCGGGGCGAGCCCGCAACCCTTGGCGAGTTCGCATCGCGGCTGACCGGTTCGTCCGACCTCTACGAGGCGACCGGCCGGCGCCCTAGTGCGAGCATCAACTTCGTCACCTGCCACGACGGCTTCACGTTGAACGACCTGGTGTCCTACAACGAGAAACACAACGAGGCCAACGGCGAGGACAACCGCGACGGCGAGAGCCACAACCGGTCGTGGAACTGCGGTGTCGAGGGTCCGACCGACGATCCGGACATTCTGGCGCTACGCGGTAAGCAGATGCGCAACATCATGGGCACGTTGATGGTTTCGCAGGGCACGCCGATGATCTCGCACGGCGACGAGATCGGCCGCACCCAGCGGGGCAACAACAACGTCTACTGCCAGGACTCCGAACTCTCCTGGATGGACTGGTCGTTGTGCGAGAAGAACGCCGACCTGCTCGAGTTCACCCGCAAAGTCACCCAGCTGCGCAAGGACCACCCGGTGTTCCGCAGGCGCAGGTTCTTCGAGGGCAAGCCGATCCGCAGCGGCGATCAGGTGCGCGACATCGCGTGGTTGACCCCCGCCGGTGAGGAGATGACCATCGAGGACTGGGGCACCGGGTTGGGCAAATGTGTTGCGGTGTTCCTCAACGGTGACGCCATCTCGGCGCCGAACGAACGCGGAGAGCGAGTCGTCGACGACTCGTTTCTGTTGTGTTTCAACGCCCATGACCGCCCACAGCACTTCGTCACTCCCTCGGGTTACTACGCGAAGGAGTGGACCGCGGCGCTCGACACCACAGACGCCACCGGGTCCACCGAGCTGGTGGCCAAGGCCGGGGAGAAGATCTTGCTGCCTGCGCGCTCCCTGCTGGTGATGCGTAAGACGGCCTGATGGCGCGACACATGCCCGTCCAATCCACGTACCGCCTCCAGATGCGCGGTGACGCCTTCACTTTCGCCGATGCCGAGAACCTGCTCGACTATTACGCGGCGCTCGGCGTTTCCCACCTGTACCTGTCGCCGATCCTCACCGCGGCCGAAGGCTCCACCCACGGTTACGACGTCACCGATCCCACGACGGTGTCCGCCGAACTCGGTGGGCCCGAAGGGTTTGCGCGCCTGTCGCGCGCGGCCCGCGACAAGGGCATCGGCTTGATCGTCGATATCGTGCCCAATCACGTCGGTGTGGAGAAGCCGCGGGATAACGCGTGGTGGTGGGACGTGCTCAAGCACGGGCGCGAGTCGGCCTACGCGTCCTATTTCGACATCGACTGGGACCTCGACGGCGGGCGCGTCGTAGTGCCGGTGCTCGGATCCGACGACGACGCCGACGATCTCGAGGTCGACGCCAGCGGCGCTGAGCCCGTGCTACGCCTCGGCGACCTCGTCTACCCGATCGCACCCGGCACCGAGGACGGGACCGGTCCGCAGGTGCACGATCGGCAGCACTATCACCTGGTCGCCTGGAAGAACGGGTCGAGCGAAGCGACGGGGGAATTGTCCGGTATCTGCGGCTACCGCCGGTTCTTCTCGATCACCTCGCTGGCCGGCTTGCGCCAAGAGGACCGCGCCGTCTTCGATGCCACCCACGCCGAGGTGAAACGGTGGTTCGACGAGGAATTGGTCGACGGCATCCGCATCGACCACCCGGACGGGCTGTCGGACCCGGCCGGCTATCTGACCTGGCTGCGCGAACTCACCGGACCCGACGCCTGGATCGTGATCGAGAAGATCTTGGCCGCCGACGAACCGCTGGAACCGACGCTGCCGGTCGCCGGAACCACCGGTTATGACGCGATGCGGGAAATCGGCGGCGTGTTCATCGACCCGTCGGGCGAGGAACCCCTGACCGCCCTGTTCGACTCCACAGGGTTGGCCTACAGCTCGATGCCGGATCTCGCGCGCACGCTCAAGGCGAATGCCGTCACGGTCACCCTGGGCAGCGAGCTCGCCCGGTTGCGCCGCACGATCGTCGGCGCCATCGGAACCGACCATGACGACCTGCCTGCGGCGATCGCGGCTCTGCTCAGCCGCATCGACGTCTACCGCTCCGACTACCGCTCGCTGTCTGGTGTCCTGCCCAGCGCGCTGGCCGAGACAGCCACTGCGAAACCTGAATTGGCCGAGCCCCTGGCCTTGATCACGACCGCGCTGGCGGTCAATAACGAGGCCGAGATCCGGTTGCAGCAACTGTGCGGTGCGGCGACGGCCAAGTCGATGGAGGACTGCCTGTTCTACCGCGACGCGCGGCTGGTCTCACTCAACGAGGTCGGTTCCGAACCGCACCATTTCGGAGTGAGCGTCGCCGAGTTCCACCAGCGGGCCGCGGTGCGCGCCCGGTTGTGGCCTGACGCGATGGTTGCGATGACGACCCACGACACCAAGCGCGGTGAGGACGTGCGGGCGCGCATCGGACTGCTGTCGCAGGTTCCGTCGCTGTGGGCCGAGTACGTCACCGCATGGGAGCAACGCACGCCATCTCCCGACCGTGCCACCGGGTTCTTCCTGCTGCAGAACATGTTCGGGGTCTGGCCTGCCGACGGCACGGTGACCGACGAGCTGCGGGAGCGACTGCACGCGTACGCGGAGAAGGCCATCCGCGAAGCCGCTGTGCACACCACCTGGAACGATCCGGACGAGGATTTCGAAACCCGGCTGCACACCTGGATCGACGCCGTGATCGACGGCCCGGTGGCCACCGAATTGACCGGTTTGGTCGCGCGGCTCGACCTGCATGCCCGCAGCGACGCGCTGGGCCAGAAACTGTTGGCGCTCACCGCACCCGGGGTCCCCGACGTCTACCAGGGCACCGAACTGTGGGAGGACAGCCTGGTCGATCCGGACAATCGCCGACCCGTCGACTACGCGGCTCGCCGCAAGGCATTGGAGGCGATGCGCCATCCGAAGCTGCGGGTGGTCACTTCTGCGCTGGCGGTCCGGCGGGAGCGACCCGCGACGTTTTCGACGGGCGGTTACACCCCCGTGCTGGCCGACGGGCCGGCGGCGCAACACCTCGTGGCGTTCCAGCGCGGTGGCGACGTGCTGACCGCCGTCACCCGGCATTCCGTGCGGCTCTCCGAAACCGGCTGGGGAGAAACAGCTCTCACCCTGCCCTCGGGCACCTGGTTCGACCGCATCGGCGGACGCCGGCACACCGGGCGGGTACTGGCCGCCGAACTCTTCACCGAACTGCCGGTCGTACTGTTGGAGCGGGTCGATGGCTGAATTCAGCGTGTGGGCGCCGCGACCGCAACGGGTCCGGCTCGACGTGGACGGTGAACTGCACGACATGACCCGCTCCGACAACGGGTGGTGGCGCACCGACGTCGAGGCCCGGCCTGACGCGCGCTACGGTTTCGTCCTCGACGACGACCCCAAAGTGCTCCCCGACCCCCGCTCCCCCCGTCAGCCCGACGGTGTGCACGAGAGGTCGCAGCTGTGGCAACCGGATCCGTCGGCATGGACGGACGCCGACTGGGCCGGCCGCTCGATCGAGGGTGCGGTGATCTACGAATTGCACGTCGGGACCTTCACTCCCGAAGGCACGTTCGACGCGGTGGCCGACAAGCTGGACTACCTCGTCGACCTCGGTGTCGACCTCATCGAGCTGATGCCGGTCAACGCCTTCGGTGGCACCCACGGGTGGGGTTACGACGGTGTGCTCTGGTACGCGGTACACGAACCATACGGCGGGCCCGACGCGCTGGTACGCCTGATCAACGCCTGCCACGAACGCGGACTCGGGGTGCTGATCGACGCCGTGTTCAACCACCTGGGCCCCTCGGGGAACTACCTGCCCATGTTCGGGCCGTACCTGTCGGCCGGCAGCAATCCGTGGGGCGAGTCGATCAACATCGCCGACGCCGATGCCGACGAGGTGCGGCGCTACATCATCGACTGCGCGCTGCGCTGGATGCGCGACTTCCACGCCGACGGGCTGCGTCTGGATGCGGTGCACGCCCTCGTCGACACGACGGCGATCCACATCCTCGAAGAGCTGTCCGCCGAAACCGATGCGCTGGCAGCAGAGTTGGGCCGGCCGCTGTCGTTGATCGCCGAGAGCGACCTCAACGATCCGCGGCTCATCACCCCCCGCGACAAGGGCGGCCTGGGGATGACCGCGCAGTGGGACGACGACATCCACCACGCGATCCACTCCGCAGTGTCCGGCGAACAGCAGGGCTACTACAACGATTTCGGAACCGTTGAGGCGCTGGCCACCACGCTGAAGAACGGTTACTACCACGCCGGCACGTACTCATCGTTTCGACACCGCAGGCACGGGCGCCCGTTGGACACCGCCACGATTCCGGGCACCCGCCTACTGGCGTATACGTTGACCCACGATCAGGTGGGCAACCGCGCCGTCGGAGACCGGCCGTCGCAGAACCTGACGTTCGGCCAGCTCGCCGTCAAAGCCGCCTTGGCGCTCGGAAGCCCGTATACGGCCATGCTTTTCATGGGCGAGGAATGGGGGTCGTCGTCACCGTTCCAGTTCTTCAGCTCGCATCCGGAGCCCGAACTGGCGCGGGCCACGGCCGAGGGCCGCAAGCGCGAGTTCGCCGAGCACGGCTGGGACGCCGACGAGATCCCGGATCCGCAAGACCCCGAGACGTTCGAGCGCTCGAAGCTGAAGTGGGATGAGATCGACGAGGGCGACCACGGCCGGCTGCGGCGGGTATACCGCGATCTGATCGCGTTGCGGCAGAACGAGCCCGATATGGCCGACCCGTGGCTGGACAACCTCGGGATCGATTACGACGAAGACCGGCGCTGGATCGTGATGCACCGCGGGTCGCTGTCGATCGCATGCAATCTGGGCACCGACGCGGTCGACGTCCCGGTCACCGGCGAGGTGGTGCTGGCGTGGGGCGTGCCCGAGGTCGCCGAAAAGACCACCCGCGTCGAGGGGCACTCGTTCGCGGTCATCCGCCGAAACTGAACGTATTCGCCACTTCGCGCGGAAAAGTCCTAAACAGCTTCAGTTTCGACGCCGGGCGCGCGGCACCGATCATCTCAGAGCAGGTAGCGGTACGCCGGTGAGTCCGGTTCGAGCGCCTCGACGTGGATGTCCGAGGCGCGCATGCGCTCGAGCAGGCCCTCGAAGTCGGTCGCCGAACCCAACTCGATCCCGACCAGCGCCTCGCCGGTCTCGCGGTTGTTGCGCTTGACGTACTCGAACAAGGTGATGTCGTCGTTGGGGCCGAGGATCTGGTCGAGGAAACGGCGCAGCGCGCCCGGCTCCTGCGGGAAGTCGACCAGGAAATAGTGCTTGAGGCCAAGATGCACCAGCGAACGCTCCAGCACCTCGCCGTACCGCGACACGTCGTTGTTGCCGCCCGAGATCACGCACACCACAGTCGATCCCGGCTCGATGTCGGCCTCCATCAACGCGGCCACCGACAGCGCTCCCGCCGGCTCGGCGATGATGCCCTCGTTCTGGTACAGGTCGAGCATCGCGGTGCACACGGCGCCCTCGTCGACGGTCGTCATCGACACCATGTCGCCGGCCGCCGCCAGCACCTCGTACGGCAGCGTTCCCGCACGCTTCACCGCCGCACCGTCGACGAACTGGTCCACGTCGTCGATCGTCACCGGCTCACCGGCCGCCAGCGCCGCGATCATCGCGGGCGCCCCCGCCGGTTCGACGCCCAACACGGAGGTGCCGCTGGTTCGTTCGACCAGATAGGTGGTGATGCCGGCGATGCATCCGCCGCCCCCGACCGGGACGACGACGAGGTCGGGTTCGGTGTCGAGCTGATCGATGATCTCGGCGGCGATGGTGCCCTGTCCGGCCATCGTGCGCAGATCGTCGTAAGGCGGCACCAATGTCGCACCCGTGCGGGCGATGTCTTCGGCCGCGGCGGCCGCGGCGTCGTCGTAGGTCCTGCCGCCGACGATCAACTCGATGAACTCGCGGCCGTGGTATCGGATCCGGTCACGCTTCTGCTTGGGCGTCTTGCCCGGCACGTAGACCCGGCCGCGCACGCCCATCGAGCGGCACGCCATCGCGAAGCCCTGCGCGTGATTGCCCGCCGACGAGCACACCACGCCTGCGGCCAACTCGTCGGGGGACAACTGCATCAGCAGGTTGTGCGCGCCGCGCAACTTGTAGGACCGCACCGGCTGAAGATCCTCGCGCTTCAGATACACCGCAGCGCCGGTGGCGTCCGAGAGCCTGTCGCTGAGTTCCAGCGGGCTGCGCAGCACGACGTCCGCAATTCGCTGAGCGGCCTCGTCGATATCCGCCGCACGAAGTGGCGACGTCCTCGGGCTTTGCCTCAGTTCAGCGGACACCGGTCAATGGTGCCACCAACCAGCGGTTTTCAAGAAATCGGGGTCAGCACGAACACCGGGATCTGGCGGTCGGTCTTCTTCTGATACTCGGCGTAGTCGGGCCACGCGGACACGGCGCGCTCCCACCAGACGGCCTTCTCCTCGCCGGTGACCTCCCGAGCGTCATACTCCCTGGTCACCGCGCCGTCCTGCAGTTCCACCCGCGGATGGGCCTTGATGTTGTGGTACCAGACCGGATGCTTAGGGGCGCCGCCCAACGAGGCCACCACCGCATACTGGCCGTCGTGTTCCACCCGCATCAGCGGGGTCTTGCGGATCTTGCCCGTCTTCGCGCCGACGGTCGTCAGCAGGATGAGCGGCTTGCCTTTCATGTCCACACCCGCGGTGGTGCCGGATTGTGTGATTCGGTCGGCGTGTTCCCTCACCCAGTCCCACGGGCTGGGCTCATACTCTCCGGAAAGTGGCATCCCATCAGCTTAGACGCGCTGGAGATCCGCTGGCCTGATCCGGTGTTTCGGGTGGCCGAAAAATAGGTTACGAGCTATCGTGGGTGCTATGACCACCGCAGGTAACTTCCGCACCGCAGCCGCACGGGTGACGTGCGACGTGTCGGTGGCGGGCGTGCCGTGGCCGGCCTACAAGCTGATCGCTCTGGTGCTCGGCGCGCTGGTGGCGCTGGTGGTCGGGATCGCCACCGCGACGACGGCCGCCGCGGTGCTGACCGGTGCCGCGGTCGGAACCGTCACATGGCTGACGTTCAGCGCGCTCTGCCCGCCGCGCCTTTAGTCCTCGATCAGCCTCTTGAGCGTCGCCAGGTCGGCGGCCACCGCTTCGGTGTCGGCATCGAACTGCTCGTCGGTCATCGCCGGCCGTCGGCGCACGCTGAACACCACCTCACAGCGCGGCTCGCCGGCGTCGGTCGGCACATTCCAGGGCTGCACCCGCATCGGGTTGTAGACCGCTTCCCCGGTGGGCAGGCGCACGACGTGGTCGAGCACGCCGAGATCGTTGCGCGGCGAGAACTCGACGGTCACCTCGCCCATCGGTGAGTCGGCCACCCAACCGCCCGGAGTCTGGCGAAGGCCGCCCTGTGCGAGGCCCGCCGCCCACCGCGGCCACGTCTGCGGGTCCGCGGCGAACTCGTAGACGGCCTCGGGCGGCGCGGCGATCCAGGTGCTGACGTGTCGTGACTCCATCCGACCATCGTGGCGCATCACAATGACGGGATGGAATCACCGCCGGAACAGCACCGCGCGCCGTCCTGGTTGCGGCGCGGCGATCCGGAGAGCACGATGCCCGTGCTGATCGCGGTGGTGTCGGTCATGGCGTCGCAGCTCGCGATCCCGAAGGACTACACGCTGGTCCCCCGTTGGCCGCTGGTGGTGTTGGAGGGACTTCTGCTGCTGGCGCTGCTGGCGATCAACCCGCGCGTCATGACCCGGCGCACGCGGTTCGGCCGGTACACCACCTGGGTTCTGCTGGCAGCGATCACCCTCGACAACACGCTGTCGGCGGTCGTGCTGGCCTTCGGCATCCTCAGCGGCGACGAAAGCAACGACGCGGCGGTGCTGCTCGGCAGCGGCGCCTCGATCATCGTGACGAATGTGATCGTGTTCGGTATCTGGTACTGGGAGCTGGACCGGGGCGGGCCGTTCGCGCGGCGTGCAGGAGAGCGGCCCTATCCCGATTTCCTGTTCCCGCAGATGACGACTCCGCATGTGGCCGAACCGGATTGGCGGCCCACGTTCATCGACTACCTCTACGTCAGCGTGACCAACGTGATGGCGTTCTCTCCGACCGACACCATGCCCCTCGCACGGTGGGCCAAGATGATGATGACGGTTCAGGCGATCGTCGCGCTGGGCACCGCCGGGCTCGTCATCGCGCGGGCGGTGAATGTCCTGAATTGACCGTCAGCCGCCCAGGCAGCCCGGCCCGAGCAGGGCCTTGAGGTCGCCCATCAAGGCCGACGACGGTGTGACGCGCAGCGACGTGTCCAGTTCCAGCGTGGTGATCCGCTCCCCGCTGATCAACCGCAGATGCACCTGCGACGTACCGGGGTGGCGGGCCAGCACCTGCTTGAGCGCGCTGACCTTGTCGACGGTGCACTGCCGCGTCGGCAGACTCACCGCCAGCGGGCGATCCAGCTGTGCATTCGAGAAGTCGGGTACCACAAGGTCATTGGCGATCAACGAGATCCGATCGTCGCGGATCGCCACCTTCGCGCCGACCAGCACGACGGCGTCGTCGGCGATCTCGGCACCGAATGTCGAGTAGGTCTGCGGGAAGAACAGCACCTCGATGCCGCCGGTCAGATCCTCCAGTTGCGCCGAGGCCCATGGCAACCCGTTCTTGTTGACCCTGCGGTTGACCGAGGCAAGGATGCCGCCGACGCGCACCTGGGTGTCGTTGGGGAGGTCGCCGTCGAGGATGGCCGGGATCGCGGTGTCGACCTGGGCGGCCAGCAGGTGGGCGATGCCGTTGAGCGGATGACCGGACACGTAGAGGCCGAGCATCTCGCGTTCCAACGCGAGTTTGTGCTTGTCCTCCCACTCCTCGTCGGGCACCTTGATGGTGAACACCGCGTCGGTGGCCGTGTCGGCGCCGCCGAACAGGTCGAACTGACCCATCGCCTCGGCCTTCTTGGTGCCGAGCACGGAATCGACGGCGTCGGTGTGGATCAGGAACAACCCCTTGCGCGGATGCCCCAGCGAGTCGAACGCGCCGGCCTTGATCAGCGACTCGGTGACCTTCTTGTTGCAGGCGCTGATCTCGATCTTGTTCAGGTAATCGGAGAAGTCGATGTACTTCCCCTTCTCGGTGCGCGTGTTGATCAACGAGGCAACGACATTGGCGCCGACGTTGCGCACCGCCCCCAGACCGTAGCGGATGTCCTCGCCCACCGAGGCGAAGTTCAGCCCCGACTCGTTGACATCCGGAGGGAGCACCGTGATGCCCAGTTTCCGGCAGTCGGCCAGGTACACCGCGGCCTTGTCCTTGTCGTCGCCGACCGACGTGAGCAGCCCGGCCATGTACTCGGCCGGATAGTTGGCCTTGAGGTAGGCCGTCCAGTACGAGACGAGGCCGTACCCGGCGGCGTGCGACTTGTTGAACGCGTAGTCGGCGAACGGCAGCACGGTATCCCACAGCGCCTTGATGGCGGCCGCGGAGAAGCCGTTGGACTTCATGCCCTCGGAGAAGCCCTCGAACTCCTTTTCCAGGACTTCGCGCTTCTTCTTGCCCATGGCTTTTCGCAGAATGTCGGCTCGGGCCAGCGAGTAACCGGCCACCTTCTGCGCGATCCGCATGATCTGCTCTTGGTAGACGATCAGGCCGTAGGTCTCGGCGAGGATCTCGCGCAGCGGCTCTTCGAGTTCGGGGTGGATCGGCTTGATCGCCTGGCGGCCGTTCTTGCGGTCGGCGTAGTCGTTGTGGGCGTTCATACCCATCGGGCCGGGGCGGTACAGCGCGATCACCGCGACAACGTCCTCGAAACCGGTCGGCTGCATGCGCCGCAGCAGGTCGCGCATCGGCCCGCCGTCGAGCTGGAACACGCCGAGCGTGTCGCCGCGGCCCAACAGCTCGTAGGTCGCCTTGTCGTCGAGCGAGACGGCTTCGAGGTCGAGCTCGATTCCCCGGTTGGCCCTGATGTTGTCCAGCGCGTCACCGATGATCGTCAGGTTGCGCAGCCCGAGGAAGTCCATCTTCAGCAGGCCGATGGCTTCGCACGACGGGTAGTCCCAGCCCGTGATCACCGCACCGTCCTGCGGGCGTTTCCACAGCGGGATCGCATCGATCAGCGGTTCGGAGCTCATGATCACCGCGCAGGCATGCACACCGGCATTGCGCACCAGGCCCTCGAGTCCGCGCGCGGTCTCGTAGATGGTGCGGACGTCGGGGTCGGTGTCGATCAGCCCGCGGACCTCGGCGGCCTCCTTGTACCGCTCATGGTTGGGGTCGGTGATCCCCGACAGCGGGATGTCTTTGGCCATGATCGGCGGAGGCAGCGCCTTGGTGATCCGGTCGGCGATCGCGAAGCCGGGCTGGCCGTAGTGCACACGCGCCGAATCCTTGAGCGCGGCTTTGGTTTTGATGGTGCCGAACGTGATCACCTGGGCCACGCGGTCGCTGCCCCACTTGTTGGCGGCGTACCGCAGCATCTCGCCGCGGCGGCGGTCGTCGAAGTCGATGTCGATGTCGGGCATCGACACCCGCTCGGGATTGAGGAACCGCTCGAACAGCAGCCCGTACGGGATCGGGTCGATGTTGGTGATGCCCAGCGCGTAGGCCACCAGCGACCCGGCGGCCGACCCGCGGCCGGGCCCGACCCGGATGTCGACCGACCGCGCGTAGTTGATGAGGTCGGCCACGATCAGGAAGTAGGACGGGTAACCCTTATCGCAGATGACCTTGATCTCGAAGTCGGCGCGATCGGTGTACTCCTGCGGTACGTCACTGGAGGGGAAGCGACGCTCGAGCCCCGCGCGGACCTCGTGGCGCAGCCACGACTCCTGGGTGTGACCCTCGGGTACGGGGAAAACCGGCATCCGGTCGCGCACGGTCCACACGTCCTCGTAGGACGACACCCGCTCGGCGATCAGCAGCGTGGAGTCGCATGCCCCGGGCACCTGGTCGTCCCACAGCGCGCGCATCTCGGCGGCCGTCTTGAGGAAGTAGCCGTCACCGTCGAACTTGAACCGGTTCGGATCCGACAGCGTCTTGCCGGTCTGGATGCACAGCAGCGCCTCATGATTCTGGGCGGCGTCACGGGTGACGTAGTGGCAGTCGTTGGTGGCCAGCGGCGGGATGCCGAGCTTGCGTCCGATGTCGAGCAACCCCTCGCGCACCCGGCGTTCGATGTCGAGGCCGTGGTCCATCAGCTCGAGGAAGAAGTTGTCCGGTCCGAAGATGTCCCGCCACTTGGCGGCCGCGGCCACGGCCTCGTCATAGTGGCCGAGCCGCAGCCGCGTTTGCACCTCGCCCGACGGACAGCCGGTGGTGGCGATGATGCCTTCGGCGTTTTCGGCGATCAGCTCGGCATCCATGCGTGACCACTTGCCGAGTTGACCCTCGAACGAGGCGAGCGAGGACAGTTTGAACAGGTTGCGCAACCCGGTGGCGTTCTCGGCCACCATCGTCATGTGGGTGTAGGACCCGCTGCCGGACACATCGTCACCCTTTTGGCCGGGATCCCCCCACAGGATGCGCTTGGTTTCGAAGCGCGATCCCGGGGCGATGTAGGCCTCGACACCGATGATCGGCTTGATCCCGGCGTCGGTGGCGGCGTTGTAGAACTCGCTGGCGCCGAACATGTTTCCGTGATCGGTCATCCCGATCGCGGGCATCTCCAGGCGCTGAGCCTCGGCGAGCATCGGCTTGACCTTCGCGGCACCGTCCAGCATCGAGTACTCGGTGTGGTTATGCAGGTGCACGAACGACCGCGAATCCGAAGGGCTCATAGGAGGGCCAGTCTATGACCGCCTTCCGACAGTTCTCGGCGTGTCGGAAATGCGTGTCTTCGCGCCGCGCGCAGAATTCCCGCTTCTCGCTAGACCGCGAGGCTCGCCGGTGACGGGAGCAATCCGCGGCGCAACATCCGGTTCAGTTGCTTGGCAACTGCGATCGCCGGTTCGGATCCGTGGACGAACCGTCCGAAGAAGCCCATTCCCCAGAACATCGCCGAGAGCATGTTGACCACCGCACCGGTGTCCACGTCCTCGGGGATCTCACCGCGGCGCATCGCCTCGTCGACCATCCAGGTGTAGAAGTCCGCCACCGCCTCGGCAACCGGTGTGACGCTGCCGCGCAGCTCGGGATGGCGGTGCTGTTCTAGTCGCGACGCGATCACGAACCGCATCATCGAACCGTCCGACGGATCTTGCTCACCGGCCGCGCTGATGAAGGCAGTCAGCTGTTCCAACAGCGTATTTCGCTGTTTGGCGGCCGCGATCGAGGCCGCAACCGCCGCGAACGCCTCCCGCTGAAGACAGTCGTAGAGGTCTTCCTTGGTGGCGAAGTAATAGTGCATGGTCGGCCGGCTGATCCCCGCGCGCACCGCGATGGCTTTGAACGTCGCCGCCTCGTACCCGCGTTCGTTGATCACCGCACGCGCGGCCCGCAGAATGTTGGCCCGTGTCTCGGCCGAGTCGGAGCCCACGGGACGCCCCCGCCCGCGCGGGCCGACAGCCGGCGCAGTCTCATCAGCCACGAGCAAACGTTATGACATTGCTAGTGCGAGGTCAACAAGCGGTTTCGCAAAGTTCCCGCTCGGCCCTCGATCGCCCGATGGCGTCGATGCTGAAGACCAGCAGCGCCAGCCAGATCATCGCGAAGCCCAACCAGCGCGCCGGCGGCATCGGCTCCCGGCCGACGACCACTCCCCACGTCAGCTGCATCACCGGCGTCAGGTAGAACAACAGGCCCATCGTCACCAGCGGCAATCGCTGCGCGGCCGCGGCGAACAGCAACAGCGGCACCGCCGTCAGGACGCCGGAGAGCACCATCAGCGCGAC
This sequence comes from Mycobacterium sp. 852014-52144_SCH5372336, assembly GCF_001665615.1. Lineage (NCBI taxonomy): Bacteria > Bacillati > Actinomycetota > Actinomycetes > Mycobacteriales > Mycobacteriaceae > Mycobacterium > Mycobacterium sp. 852014-52144_SCH5372336. The sequence goes on along the minus strand of NZ_LZSW01000064.1, from coordinate 93,722 downwards.
GTGGTCACCGCCGTAGTCGGTGAACGTCCCGTGCCCGGTGCTCTGCAGCACGACGATGTAGGCCGCCGCGAACGGCGCGGCGATGCCGGCTTCCACTCCGACGCTGACCCGCGGATCGGTCGTCACCACTTTCTTCACCGCGCCGTAGAGGCCGAACGAGAGCGCCAGGCCCAGCCCGATGTAGGGCGGTGCGCCCACTTCCACCGTCAGCACCACCACGCCGGCCACCGCGATGGCCAACGCGCCGAACTGCGCGCGGTTGAGTCGCTCCCGGAAGACGATCAGCCCCAGCGCGACGACCACCAACGGGTTGATGAAGTAGCCGAGCGCCGCGTCCACCACGTGGCCGTTGTTGACGGCATAGACGTAGATCCCCCAGTTGATCGAGATCAACCCCGACGCGGCGGCCAGCAGCAGCCAGGTGCGGCCGGTGATCCGCTTCAGGTCGCCGAGCCTACGCACGACCGCGACCACGACGACCATCAGCAGGAGGTTCCACACGATGCGGTGCGCGAGCACCTCGAGGGCTGAGGCGGGTTTCAACAGCGGAAAGAACGCGGGAAACGTTCCCCAGCACACGTAGGCGCCGACGCCGAACAGCAGGCCGGGTCTGCGGGTCTCGCTCACAGTTCGTGATTGCGCAGTGCGTCGAGGGCGTGCTGCAGATCGGCCGGATACGGGCTGGTGATCTCGACGCGGCGCCCGTCGGCGGGATGCGCGAAAGCCAGCGATCGAGCGTGCAGCCACTGCCGGTCCAGCTTGAGCCGCTTGGCCAGCGTGGGATCGGCACCGTAGGTGAGATCACCGACGCATGGATGGTGCAGCGCGGCGAAGTGCACCCGAATCTGGTGTGTACGACCGGTTTCCAGTTCGATGTCGAGCAGGCTCGCGGCGCGGTGCGCCTCGAGGGTGTCGTAGTGGGTGACGCTGTGCCTGCCGTTCTCAGTGACCGCGAACTTCCAGTCGTGTCCGCGGTGACGGCCGATCGGCGCGTCGATCGTGCCGCTCGACGGGTCGGGATGTCCTTGTACCAGCGCGTGATAGCGCTTCTCGACGGTGCGCTGTTTGAATGCCCGCTTGAGCACCGTGTACGCGCGTTCGGAAAGCGCGACGACCATGACCCCCGAGGTCCCGACGTCGAGGCGGTGCACGATGCCTTGACGCTCGTGGATCCCCGAGGTGCTGATCCGGAAGCCCGCCGCGGCCAGACCGCCCAGCACGGTCGGGCCCGACCAGCCCACGGTGGCGTGCGCGGCGACCCCCGGCGGCTTGTCCACCGCAACGATGTCCTCGTCGGAGTACAGGATCGCCATCCCGTCGATCTCGACGGGCGTGTTCTCCACCGGCGCAGGTGCTTCGGGCAACCGCACGTCCAGCCAGGCGCCCGCCGTCAGCTTGTCCGATTTGCCCGCAGGGGCGCCGTCGAGCTCGACACCGCCCCCTTCGGCCAGCGCCGCGGCGGCCGTGCGTGACAGGCCGAGCAACCGGGCGAGGCCCGCGTCGACCCGCATGCCCGCCAGGCCCTCCGGGACTGGAAGCGACCGATCGGCCATCTACTCGTCCTCGGCGGCTTTCCGCCGCCCGACGGTATCGAAGTCGAACCCGAACAGCGACAGCCCCACCAGCAGGATCGCCCCGCCGACCACGCACGGGTCGGCCACGTTGAAGACCGGCCACCACCCGATGGACAGGAAGTCCACGACGTGTCCCTGCAGCGGGCCCGGTGAACGGAAGAACCGGTCGATGAGGTTGCCGAGGGCCCCGCCGAGAATCATGCCCAGCCCGACCGCCCACCACGGATTGACCAGCCGTCGGCCCATCCAGATGATCCCGATCACCACGCCGGTGGCGATCAGCGTGAGCACCCACGTGTAGCCGGTGGCCATCGAGAACGCCGCACCCGAATTGCGCACCAGCGTCCAGGTCACCGTGTCGCCGATGATCGACACGGGCTGGCCCGGGGTAAGGAGTTTGACCGCGAGCACCTTGGTGACGACGTCGGTGACCAGCACCACGGCGGCGATGCCGAGCAGCAGGCCCAGCCGCCGCTTCGGCGGCGCCGCCTCTTGGGACGTCTCTTCGGCCACTTCTGGGTCGTCAGTCACGACAACCATCATCCCAAAACCTCGATGCGGAAGAATTCCGCACCATGGGTCGCGTCGTCGTCATCACCACCGGCGGCACCATCGCCAGCGCCACGGGCGAAGACGGCGTCAAACGTCCGGCTCGTACCGGGGCCGAACTGACGTCGGGGCTCGAGGGCGTTCTCGACGTCCAGGCGGTCGACGTGATGGCGGTCGACAGCTCGCAGCTGACTCCTGGCGACTGGGATCGCATCGGGACGGCGGTCGCGGCGGCGGCGGACGCCGACGGCGTCGTCGTCACCCATGGCACCGACACCATCGAGGAGACGGCGCTGTGGCTCGAACTGACCTATCGCGGCACCGCGCCGGTGGTGCTGACCGGGGCGCAACGCAGCGCCGACGCCCCCGACGCCGACGGCCCGGCCAATCTTCGTGACGCGCTGACCATTGCCGGCAGCCCGCATGCGCGCGACCTCGGTGTCGTGGTCACCTTCTCCGGTTCGGTGTGGCAGCCGTTGGGGTTGCACAAGGCGGCGACGGGCGACCTGCGCGGTTTCGTCGGCACGGTGGTCGGTGCCGTGTCGCGGAGCGGCTTCGAGCGGTATACGAACAAGGAGCGACCGTTTTTCGGTGCGCTGTCGGCCGCCGGGGCGCCGAGGGTGGACATCGTCGCCGCCTATCCGGGTGCGGATGCCGTGACGATGGACGCCTGCGCGGCCGCGGGTGCGCGCGGGATCGTGCTGGAGGCGCTGGGGGCGGGCAATGCCGGCTCGGCGGTGATCGACGGGGTACGGCGACTCCGCGACGGGGGCGTCGCCGTCGCGGTCACCACGCGTGTGCCGGGAGCGCGGGTGAGTCCCGCATACGGCCCGGGCCACGACCTGGTCGCCGCCGGAGCGGTGCCGGTGCGTCGGCTGCGCTCCCCGCAGGCGCGGGTGCTGCTGATGGCGGCGCTGGCGGGCGGTGTTCCCGTCGACGAAGCCGTCGGTCGATGGGGTTGACGCGCATGGCACCGTGGACGCGTGCCCTTCGAGAACATGATTCGCCGAGGTGCCACGTTGATCGCCGTCCCGGCGGTGGCCCTGGCCGCGGGCGCGGTGGCGGGTGCCGAGGCGCCCCCGGGAGCCGACGCGATCGACGACTACCCCGTCGCGCAAGGCTTCTACCGACCCGGCCCGCCGCCCAACTACCACGTGTTCTTCAAGACACCCGACGGCCTGTCGTGTGGCATCGGCCCCAACGGCGGACCCATCGGCTGTGACGGTGTTCCGCTGGGCGCCCCGCCCGGAACCAACCAGACGTTCTTGACCAGCGGCGGCCCCGCGGAGTACCGGCACTCCCCCACGCCGACGTTCACCCGCGAGGGTGTCGACGTCCTGCCGGCGGGGTACCGGCTCGAGAACTGGGGTGCCAGTTGCGGTGTCGGATATCAGGGCACCGTGACCTGTAAGACGTACGGCGATCACGGCTTCACGATCTCGAGCGTTTACGGGGTGCTCTGGTAGCGCGCCAGTTCGGCGAGGTAGTCGGGCCAGTCGAGGGAATCGACGGGGTTGGCGCGCTCGATACCGGGCGTGTCGATCGGGAACGTGCGGGCCTGGCCCGGTCCGCTGGTCCTGGTCTCGAACCGGACCGTCATCACGCCGTGCCCGGCGCCCTGGATCCAACCGTGCCCGAAGTCGGGATGGGTGACGTCGTCGCCGATGCGCCAGGCGGGTGCGGTCGCGGCGAGGTCCGAGACGGTGGGTGGCACCCCGGTGTGCGTGACGTCGTCGTCGGAGGCCATCAGCTCCAAGTCCGGGAACAACGACTCCTGGCGAACGTCCGTGAGCCCCGAAAAGCCAACACCCAGAAGGCGAATCGGCCCGACGTCGACGGGGTCGAGCAGCAGCCGGCGCGCGGTGGCGATCAACGTGGCCGCATCGGTGGTGGCGTACGGCAGGGTCGCCGAGCGGGTGAGCGTGCTCATATCGGACTTCTTCAGCTTCACGGTGACCGTGCGCGCGCCCCGGCCGTCCTTTTCCAGGCGCCGGTGGGCATGCTCACCGATCGGGCCCATCGCTTCACGAAGCTGATCGAGGGTGGTCAGGTCTTCGGGAAACGTGGACTCCGCGCTGATCTGCTTGGCGGGCGCGTTCTCGGCGACCGGCCGGTCGTCGATGCCGCGGGCGAGCCGGTGCAGCGCCGGGCCCACGGTGCCGCCGAGGATGTCTGCGGCCTCGGCCTCGCTGAGCGCGGCGAACGCGCCGATGGTCTCGATGCCGAGCCGATGCAGCTTCTCCCCGGCGACGGGTCCGATCCCCCACAACCGCCGCACCGGCAGACCGTCGAGCAGCGCACGCTCCTCATCGCGGCGGACCACGCGCATACCGTCGGGTTTGGCCAACCCGGATGCGATCTTGGCGAGTTGCTTCCCCGAGCCCGCCCCGATGGACGCGACGAGCCCGGTCACCTCGAGCACCCGCGCGCGCAGGGTCCGGCAGAAGTCCTCGACCTCATCCGCCGACGCGCCCGCGAGCTCGGCGGGCTCACCGAAAGCCTCGTCGTACGAGAGCTGTTCGAGAACGGGCACCGTTGCGCGCACGGTCTCGAACACCCGGCGGCTGGCCACGCCGTAGACGACGCCGCGCGGCGGAAGGACGACCGCAGTGGCGCCGACCAGCCTGCGCGCCTGGTGCATCGGCATCGCCGACTTGGCGCCGTACACCCGGGACTCGTAGCTCGCCCCGGCGACCACACCGCGCCCACCGAGCCCGCCGACCAGCACCGGACGCCCCCGCAGGGTGGGACGGGTCAGCTGCTCGACGGACGCGAAGAACGCGTCCATGTCGAGGTGCAGAACCCAGCGAGCGTCCATTGCTGCAGATGCTAAGGCGCTAGCCTGACGCGCATGGCACACCCGGGCGGCGAACCCCTCGATGTCGTCATCTCAGATGACTCGATTCGGTTGGGTCAGTTCCTCAAACTGGCCGGGCTCATCGACTCGGGCGCCGACGCGAAGTCGGTGATCGCCGACGGGCTGGTCACCGTCAACGGCGAAGTCGAGCACCGACGCGGCAGGCAGCTGCGCCCCGCCGATGTCGTGGTGTTCGCCGGCCGCGGCGCCCGGGTCGCCGTCGACTAGCGGTCGGGCGTTGCCGAGTGTGGGATTGTGTCACGCTGATTCGCGAAATGCGTTCATCGACCCCACACTCGCGGGCGGGTGCGATCGCTAGATGGTTATTTTCCTGAGCCTGAACGGGAAACCGCCACCAACAGTCCCCGTCTTCCATTCGCCATCCTCGAGATTCAGGGCACCGCCTACCATGTCGAGGCTCGAATCGTCGCGTGCACCAAGCTCTAGGTTCGGGTCGGGCCTGATCGTGAAGCTGGGCGCCAACAACTCGTTGGCGATGAGATCGGCCAGCTCGTCGCGCCAACCGGCGGGGAACTCCCGGATGGTCAACTCCAGTTCGATTCGGTCGCCGATGTCGAGACCGAAGCGCCGCCGGGCTTCCTGGAACTCGCGCACCATGTCGCGGGCCCACCCCTCGGCCTCCAGTTCCTCGGTGACTGTGCAGTCGAGCACTACCAACCCGGCCCCGTCGGACAGCGCCGCGGTGTACTCCGGATCGGCGGCGACCAGCCGCGAGCTGTACTCGTCGGGCTGCAACACCGCCGGCCCGGCGGTCAGCGTGCCGTCGGCGTTGACCACGGCTTCTCCCGCCTTGACGGCTTTGATGGCCGCCTGAACGTCCTTGCCCAGCCGCGGCCCGGCAACCCGGGCGTTGACGGTCAGTTCGAAGCGGCCGTAGGTGTCGATGTCGTCGGTGAGCTCGACGGCTTTGACGTTGAGCTCGTCGGCGATCAGGTCGGCGAACGGCTCGAGCCGCTGCGGGTTGTCCACTGCGACAGTGAGTTTCGGCAGCGGTAGTCGCACCCGCAGCTTCTTGGCCTTGCGCAGCGACGACGCCGCCGATGCCACCTCGCGCACCAGGTCCATCGTCTCGACCAACTCGGGGTCGGTGGGCAGCAGGTTCTCCTCGGGCCAGTCGGTCAGGTGCACCGACCGCTCACCGGTCAGGTCGCGCCAGATGCGCTCGGTGATCAACGGCAGCAACGGGGCGGCCAGCCGGGCGGTCACCTCCAGCACGGTGTGCAGGATGTCGATCGCGTCGGGATCCTCCTCCCAGAACCGCGAACGAGACCGTCGTACATACCAATTCGTCAGCGCCTCGGTGAACTGCCGCAGCTCGTCACATGCCCCGGAGATGTCACAGACATCCAGCGACGCGGTGAGGTCGTCGCGCAGCACGGCGAGCTTGGCCAGGATGTAGCGGTCGAGCACGTGCTTGGAGTCGGTGCGCCAAGAGCCCTTCTTCGGTGCGTACAACGCGAGGAAGGTGTAGGCGTTCCACAGCGGCAGCAGAACCTGCCGGACGCCTTCGCGGATGCCCTGTTCGGTGACGATCAGGTTGCCGCCGCGCAGGATCGGCGAGGCCATCAGGAACCACCGCATGGCATCGGAGCCGTCGCGGTCGAACACCTCCGTCACATCCGGATAGTTGCGCAGCGACTTGCTCATCTTCTGGCCGTCGTTGCCGAGCACGATCCCGTGCGCCACACAGGTTTTGAATGCCGGCTTGTCGAACAGCGCGGTGGCCAGGATGTGCAGCGTGTAGAACCACCCCCGGGTCTGCCCGATGTACTCGACGATGAAGTCGCCCGGGAAGTGCGAGTCGAACCAGTCCTGGTTCTCGAACGGGTAATGCACCTGTGCATACGGCATGGAGCCCGAGTCGAACCAGACGTCGAAGACGTCCTCGATGCGCCGCATCGTCGAGCGGCCCTTCGGATCGTCGGGATTGGGCCGGGTGAGCTCGTCGATGTAGGGCCGGTGCAGATCGGTGGGCCGCACCCCGAAGTCACGTTCGAGCTCGTCGAGGCTGCCGTAGACGTCGATGCGCGGATACGCCGGATCGTCGGACTTCCACACCGGGATCGGGGTGCCCCAGTAGCGATTTCGCGAGATCGACCAGTCGCGGGCACCGGCCAGCCACTTGCCGAACTGCCCGTCCTTGACATGTTCGGGATACCAGGTGATCTCCTGGTTGAGCTCCACCATGCGGTCACGGAATTCGGTGACCTTGATGAACCAGGACGACACCGCCCGGTAGATCAGCGGATTGCGGCACCGCCAGCAGTGTGGATAGGAGTGCTCGTAGGTCTCGTGACGCAACAGCACCGCACCGTGCGCAGCCGCGGGCCCGCTCTGGTTCTTCAGGTCGCGGATGATCTGCGGGTTGGCGTCGAAGACGTGCTGTCCGGCGTAGTCGGGGACGGTGGCGTCGAACCGCCCCTTGGAATCGACCGGTGTGACGGCCTCGATGCCCGCGGCCTGCGCGGTGAGCATGTCGTCTTCGCCGTAAGCGGGCGACATGTGCACGATGCCGGTGCCGTCCTCGGTGCTGACGAAGTCCGCGGGCAGCACGCGGAACGAGTGGGGCGCATCGGCGAAGTACGCAAACGGCGGCAGGTACCGGGTCTCGAGCAGCTCGCGACCCGAGTACGTGCCGAGGATTTCCGGCTCTTCGCCCAATTCGCGCGCATAGGCGCCGACCCGCGCCTCGGCCAACACGAAACGCCGCGCGTCGGGCCCCTGCACCTGCACGTAGGTGACGTCGGGGTGCACCGCGACCGCCTGGTTGGACGGCAGCGTCCACGGCGTCGTGGTCCAGACCAACAGGTAGGCGCCGGCCAGATCCCCCTCGGCGATCCGGAAACCCACGGTGATCGCGGGGTCCTGGCGACTCTGGTAGACGTCGTCGTCCATGCGCAGTTCATGGCTGGACAACGGTGTCTCGTCGTTCCAGCAGTACGGCAGCACACGGTTGCCCTCATAGGCAAGGTCCTTGTCCCACAACTGTTTGAAGGCCCAGATCACCGACTCCATGAACTCGGGTTCGAGGGTCTTGTAGTCGTTGTCGAAGTCCACCCAGCGGGCCTGCCGTGTGACGTAGGCCCGCCATTCGTTGGTGTACTTGAGCACCGAGGCTCGGCAGGCGTCGTTGAACTTCTCGATGCCCATCTCTTCGATCTGCGCCTTGTCGGTGATGCCGAGTTGGCGCTGCACCTCGAGTTCGGCGGGCAGGCCGTGGGTGTCCCAGCCGAAGCGACGCTCCACCTTGTAGCCGCGCATGGTGCGATACCGCGGCACGATGTCCTTGACGTACCCAGTGAGCAGGTGCCCGTAGTGCGGCAACCCGTTGGCGAACGGCGGGCCGTCGTAGAAGACGTACTCGGGGGCGTCGTCGCGGCGGGCGATGCTGGCGCGGAAGGTGTCGTCGCGGTCCCAGTACTCGAGGACCTCGGTCTCCAGCGCGGGGAATTTCGGCGCCCCAGCGGCCGGCTTCGGGTAGGCGGTCATAGCTCCTGTGCCTCGTTCGGCTTCCGGTTCGAAGCCTCACATGTTCGTCAAGGCACGGGGACGACGTCGCGCCGGTGCGCGAGCGCCGCGGTACCACCCCGCTTGCGCACACTAAGGGGTGCGCGCCGCTCAGTTAGGGCGTTGACGGGCCCACCCGTTCGGTTCTACTGGGCTCGGACCGCCCCAGAGGTGGTGACGCCGAACTGTTCTTCCGAAGGCTCCCCGGTGATGGCCGGATCCAAGCCGATGGCGTCGATCTTACCGCCGAACGGCGTGTGCTCAGTTCGGGGGCAACGCGTCCGACGTGATCTCGACGAGCGCGAGCGGGAACTGTTCGGACAGCTCCTCGACCGTGTACTGCTCGAAGCGGCTGGTGTCGTACCACCAGTCGATACGCACGACGCCACCGGCGCGGTAGACACGCACCTCCAGTGCGTGGCCGAGGCCAGGCGGCGTCTCCTGCACCGGCGCGGTGTCCGACGGCGATTCGCCGATGTAGTTGAAGTACACCTCCGGCGAAGCGGCCACCTCGCGCTCCGAAGCGGCGGCCAGGGTCTGGTGCACGGAGGCCAGCACCTCGGTGGCGCTCGCGTGCTGGCCCGCCACACACACCAGGGGTACCGCGTCGAGCAGAGAACCGCGTTCGCTGGCGATGTCGACTCGGACCAGGCCTTCACCGAGTGTGCGGGCGATGGTTCTGCTCAGCGCGGCGACCAGGATCTCGTCGGCCGGCAGACCGAGCCATTCGGTGGCCCCGTCGAGTTCGGCTGTCAGCTCGTCGCTTGCGGGGGTCGAAACTTTGACCATGCTGGCGGACGCACCGGCGTCCGCAGCGTCGTAGTCCGTGACGCGGACCGTTGCCGTAGCAAACTCGCCGAGTGGGCGCAGAACCTCTGTCGGCGAAGCCAGGTAGGGAGCAACCATGCGACCAAAGATAGCTCAGGTGTCCCAGAAATGGGAGACACCTCCCAAAACTGTGACGCCAGTGTCAATATAGGCAAACTCCTCCAGTTTGCGGACCGCACTGCCCAAACGCGGGACGTTGGTTTAGAGTGGACAAGTGCCTCGGACAGACGAGAACGGCAGACAACTCAAAGCGCTGCTCGACTACCTGCTCGACGGTGACATCGAGGCCAAAGACATCTACGACGCACTGGGCACATCCAGCAGCACGTACTACCGCCGAATCAAAGAGCCGGACTATCCAGACGCCGAGGAGCTGCGGCGGGTGGCGGACCGGTTCGGTCTGAACTATCCCGACCTGCAGATCAGGTTCGGCCTGATGACCAGGCAAGAAGTGCTCAGTTACGTCGAATATCTCGAACGCACAGGCGGTTCCGGCCAGACGGCCGTGCGGGAGACGACCAAGTCGCGAACCCGCATTCCTCGACTCTCCGAGCTGCGACCGCGGAGTGACGCCCCGCCCCTTTAGCCGTACACTTTGCTGAGTACTACGGCAGCTCCGAAGGCAACCCTATGGCTTTGGCGACACTGATCGCGATCACGCTTTGCTGTATCGCGTGGAGCCTGTGGATTCGCCGGGTCACCTGGTCCTCCCGTTGGGAGGTGGCCGCCACCCTCAACATCGCCCTGCAGGGCATGGCGGTGTTGTTGATGTCCCCGTGGGCCTCGGAAACGCTGGGGGTCGCGCTGCACGCGCTGACCGGCAAATGGAACCTCGAAGACTTCATCGGCCACGACTGCTACATCGTCGCCGCGTCGGCCGTCGTCTACAACGCCCTCGGTCGCCTGCAGGACGACCACCTGCTGCAGAGGTCGTTCAAGCAGTACGTCGAAATCCCGGCCACGCTGTGCATCCCGCTGCTGCTGGTCACCTTCTCCCTCGGCAACGGTGCGCGCATCTTCAAGCCGGACTTCTTCCAGGTGCCCACCGACTTCTGGCTGAACACCTACTGGCTGATCCTGTGCGGCATCCTGATCTACCTGCTGGGGTACGGCAGCCGCGCCCTGCTTGTGCTGCGCAGGGATCCGCGCTCGCGCAAGATCGCCAACGTCTATCTGATCTCGTCCGCCGCGGGCATCGCCGCGTGCATCGTGCGCCTGCTGACGGCCTACATCCCCGCGCTGCAGCAGCACGACGGCGGCGCGACCCTGGTGTGGGTCTTCGCCTGTATGTGCGGTGCCGGCTTCGCGTTGACCTCGGCGGAGTCCTGGCGGCAGAAGACGAAGTGGTTCAGCAGCGCTTCTCAGTGACTGCGCGTTACCCCGCAACCTCGCGCGACACGCTGTAGAACGGCGCACCCAGATCGGGCACCGTCTGATAGCCACGCCTGCGCGCCCGCGCCGCGTCGCGCCGGATCAACACGCCCAGTCCGGCGAACGTCGCCTGGTCGAGCACCATCCGCGTGAGCAGCCGGTTGTGCACGAAGCCGAACGCCAGCCCGGTGCTCGGATCGGCCCACCCGACCGAGCCGGCCAGCCCGGCATGACCGAACCCGGGCATCACCCCCGGGGGCACCGGGAGCGAGTGGTAACCCAGGTTGAAGCTCAACGGTACGAAGATGTTGCGGTCAGGCCAGTAGCTCGCCCGGCCGGTCAGCGCCGCGACCCGCTCCTCGGACAGGAACTGTTTGCCCTCGATGCGGCCACCGTTGGCGATCGCGCCGTACATCTTGGCCAGGCTCCTGGCGGTGGCCACACCGTTGGCGGCCGGGATCTCGGCGTCCAGGAACGGCGTGTCGCCCTGGACCACCGACTTCATGCCGGGGAAGTACATCGAACCGAACATCCCCGACACCCCGAGCGCCGCGACGCGCGGGGCGACGAAGTTGAAGACCGGGTTGGCGAGGGCGCCCTGCGGGGCGAGGATCTGCGCGGCGCGGGTCGGCGCGCCGGCAGGCGGGCGCCCCAGGTGCAACCCGTCGGTGTCCAGCGGCTCGGCCAGCTCCTCGCGGATCAGATCGCGCATGCCCTTGCCGGTGACGGCGCGGCCCAGGCCGGACATCAGCCAGCCGTAGGTCAGCGCGTGATAGGCCTGATGCCCGAACAGCAGCTTGTTGACCGGCGCGGCCGCCACCCGCTCTTCCATCACCCGATGGTCGAGCAGTTGGGCCTTGGTGCACCCGTTGAGGTGCGACAGCCCGGCCCGGTGCTGCATCAGCTCGCGTACCGTGATCGCGGCCTTGCCCTTGACGCCGAACTCGGGCCAGTACTCGGCCACCGGGGCGTCGTAGTCGATCAGGCCGCGGTCGGCGAGTCGGTGGATGACCGTGGACGCCATGCCCTTGGTGACCGAGAAGACCATCGCGCCGGTGTCAGCGCTCCAGTACTGCGTGCCGCGGCGGTCCGAGTAACCGGTCCACACGTCGACGACGGGCTCACCGTGCAAGTAGATCGACAGGGCGCCGCCGCCGTAGCGACGACCAGGAAACAGTCGCGAGAAACCACGCAGGGTGCAGGCGAAGTTGGAATCGGCAGCGCCCTGGACACCGTGCGGAAGCGCGACGCTGCGCTCCCGTTTGTTGACACCCGTCACAATTTATTTAATTTACTCGCAGCCCCGGCAAATAAACCTACCGTTACCTATTTGTTAGGTTCGCGCATGTCAGAGGCGTCGAGCAGCTGCTGCGCAGCAAGCGCGGGAGTCAGCTCCCCGTCGCGGACCTGACGTTCGATCTCGGCGCGCATCCGCTTCACGTTCGGGTTCGACAGCACCCGGTCGAGGACCGAATCCCGCACCATCGACCAGGTCCACTCGACTTGCTGAGCGCGCCTGCGGCTTTCGAACTCCCCCGCCTTGGTGAGCACGTCGCGGTGCTTGAGCACCGTCGCCCACAGCTCCTCGAGGCCCGTCCCCTCCAGCGCGCTCATCGTGAGAACCGGTGGGCGCCACAGTGTTTCGCGGGGATAAATGAGCCGAATGGCACCGGCGAGCTCACGGGCGGCCCGTTTGGCCTCGATCGCGTGCTCGCCGTCGGCCTTGTTCACCACGACGATGTCGGCGAGTTCGAGCACGCCCTTCTTGATGCCCTGCAGCTGATCGCCGGTGCGCGCGAGCGTGAGGAACACGAAGGTGTCGACCATGTTGGCAACGGTCACCTCGGACTGCCCGACGCCGACCGTCTCGACCAGGACCACGTCGAAACCGGCCGCCTCCAACAGGACGATCGTCTCGCGGGTCGCCTTGGCGACGCCGCCGAGTGTGCCCGAAGTGGGCGATGGGCGGATGTAGGCGTCGGGATGCACGGCCAACTGCGCCATGCGGGTCTTGTCGCCCAGGATCGAGCCCCTGGTCCTGGTCGACGAGGGATCGACGGCCAGCACGGCGACGCGGTGTCCCTGGTTGATCAGGTACATGCCGAGCGCCTCGATCGTCGTCGACTTACCGACGCCGGGCACGCCGGTGATCCCGACATGCAGCGAGTTGCCCGCGTGCTCAGTCAGCTTCAGCAGCAGTTCCTGGGCCTGCTCGCGGTGGTCGACGCGCGTCGACTCCACCAGCGTGATGGCTCTTGCCAGGGCGGCACGGTCGCCGTCCGCCACGGCGGCCGCAAGGTCGGCGGTCGGATCGGCCATCTAGTCGAGGCGGTAGCCCAGCCGATCGGCCAGCTTGTGCAGAAGGCCGACCGCCGCGTCCGCGATCACCGTGCCGGGCGGGAAGATCGCGGTGGCTCCGGCGGCGTAGAGCTCGTCGAAGTCGCCGGGCGGGATGACGCCGCCGACCACGATCATGATGTCGGGCCGACCCACCTCGGCGAGCGCTTCGCGCAGCGCGGGCACCAGGGTCAGGTGCCCGGCCGCGAGCGATGAGACGCCGACGACGTGCACGTCGTTGTCGGCGGCCTGCCGTGCGACCTCCTCGGGGGTGGAGAACAGCGAGCCGACGTCGACGTCGAAGCCGATGTCGGCGAACGCGGTCGCGATCACCTTCTGCCCGCGGTCGTGGCCGTCCTGGCCCATCTTCGCGATCAGGATGCGCGGCTGGCGACCGTCGGCCTCGGCGAACTTCTGCACGAGGTCGGTGGCTTTCGTGATGTTGCTGACCCCTGCACCCCCCATCTCATCGCGGTAGACGCCGGCGATCGTACGGATCTCGGCGACGTGGCGCCCGTAGACCCGCTCGAGCGCATCGGAGATCTCACCGACGGTGGCCTTGGCCCGCGCGGCGTTGATGGCCAGAGCGAGCAGGTTGTTGCCCAGCCCGTCCTCGCCCGCCGGTCCGCGGGCACCGGCCGCCCGGCTCAGCTCGGCCAGCGCGGCGTCCACCTCGGCCTGATCGCGTTCGGCGCGCAGCCGCTCGAGTTTGGCGAGCTGCTCGGCCCGCACCCGGCTGTTCTCGACCTTGAGGACCTCGACCTCGTGGTCCTCGTCGACCTGGTACTTGTTGACGCCGATCACCGTCTGCTGGCCGGAGTCGATGCGCGCCTGAGTGCGCGCGGCGGCCTCCTCGATGCGCAATTTCGGGATGCCGTCGGAGATCGCCTGCGCCATTCCGCCGTGCTCGACGACCTCGCCGATGTGCATCCGCGCCGCGGTGGCCAGCTGGTGGGTCAGCCACTCGACGTAGTACGAGCCGCCCCACGGATCGATCGGCCGCGTGGTGCCCGACTCCTGCTGCAGCACCAACTGGGTGTTGCGCGCGATGCGGGCCGAGAAGTCAGTCGGCAATGCCAGCGCCTCGTCAAGCGCGTTGGTGTGCAACGACTGGGTGTGTCCCTGCGTCGCGGCCATCGCCTCGATGCAGGTGCGCGCGACGTTGTTGAACGGGTCCTGAGCGGTCAACGACCACCCCGACGTCTGCGAATGGGTGCGCAATGACCTGGATTTGGGGCTTTCGGGTCCAAATTCCGCGACCAGCTCGCTCCAGAGCAGCCGGCCGGCCCGCAGCTTGGCGACCTCCATGAAGAAGTTCATGCCGATGCCCCAGAAGAACGAAAGGCGCGGCGCGAACTTGTCGACGTCGAGCCCGGCATCGAGGCCGGCCTTGATGTACTCGACACCGTCGGCCAGCGTGTAGGCCAACTCGAGATCGGCTGTGGCACCGGCTTCCTGGATGTGGTAGCCCGAAATCGAGATCGAGTTGAACTTAGGCATCTTCGTGCTGGTGTAGCCGAAGATGTCGGAGATGATCCGCATCGACTCCTTCGGCGGATAGATGTAGGTGTTGCGGACCATGAACTCTTTGAGGATGTCGTTCTGAATGGTCCCGGCCAACTTCTCCGGCGGCACGCCCTGCTCTTCGGCGGCGACGACGTACAGCGCCAGGATCGGCAGCACCGCGCCGTTCATCGTCATCGACACCGACACGGTCGACAGGTCGATGCCGTCGAACAGCTGACGCATGTCGAGGATGGAATCGATTGCCACGCCTGCCATTCCGACGTCGCCCTGCACCCGCGGATGGTCCGAGTCGTAACCGCGATGGGTGGCCAGGTCGAACGCCACCGAGAGGCCCTTCTGCCCCGCTGCCAGGTTGCGCCGGTAGAACGCGTTGGACTCCGCGGCGGTGGAGAAACCCGCGTACTGGCGGATGGTCCACGGCTGGTTGACGTACATGGTGGGGTACGGACCCCGCACGAAGGGCGGTTGGCCCGGGAAGGTGTCGAGCGGATATCCGGCGGCGACGGCGGCGTCGCGGTCGGCCCCGATGTAGACGGGCTTGACGTCGATACCCTCCGGCGTCACCCAGTCCACTTGGTCGGCGCTGTATCCGTGCGTCGTGGCGGCCGCTTCGACATGGGCGGTGACGGCGGCCTCGGTCGGCGGGTCGGCACGCTTCTCGCCGTGCAGCGGGACGCCGGCGAAACTCCCGATGGTCTTTCCGATCCCGGCTGTGGCAGTCACCTCAGGCCCCCAATCTGGTGAGCAGGTCCGACAGGGTGGCGACCGCGTCGATCTTCGCGGTCAGGTAGCCGTCCGGTTTGGAATGGGCTTCCGCGACGGCCTTTTCCGGCCCGGCGAGCAGCACATGCGATACGCCCGTCTCGCGTGCCGAGTCGACCGCGGCCGAGGCTTCCTCGCCGTAGCGGGCGTCGGTGCCGCAGATCACGGCGATCGGCGGTGTCTGCTCCGCCTCGGTCACCGCTTCGATACCGCCCGACGCGAGCAGGTTCGTGGCGAAGGTGGTGCGCACGTTGTGTTCGGCGAGTGGACCGAGCGGCAGCAGCAACACCTTCGGCCTGGCCCCGGTCCTCTCGAGGAAAGCGTCGGAGCGGTCCCGCAGCTCCTCGAAGCCCGCCGCGTAGCGGGCCACCCCCGGCAGCGAATCACCTTGCGGCAGAGCCGGATCGGCGATATTGGGAAACTCGTTGACACCGGTCAGCGCCGTTCGCCGGTGTGCGATGTCCTCGGCGCGCCGCTGGGCGACCTCGGCGATCTGGGCAGCGATGTGATCACGGGCCTGTTCGAAGCCGCCGCGGGACTCGATGTCCTGGAAGTGCTTCCACGCCTGCTCGGCGAGCTCCTCGGTGAGGTCCTCCACATGCCAGGAACCCGCCGCCGGGTCGAGCACACGGCCAAGGTGCGACTCCTCGAGCAACAGCAGCTGGGTGTTGCGGGCCATTCGGCGCGCGAAGCTCGGCGCCGTCCCTGGGAACCCGCCGGGGATCGCGACGTCGAACGGGTGGACCTGGATGGTGTCGGCCCCGCCGACACCGGCCGAGAAGGCGGCCACGGTGGTGCGCAACATGTTCACCCACGGATCGCGCTTGGACATCATCGGCAGCGACGTCATGGCGTGCAGGGTGACCGCTCCGTGCTCCGGCGCTCCGACGACCTCGGCGACCCTGGCCCACAGCAGGCGCGCGGCCCGCAGTTTGGCGATCGTCATGAACTGGTCGTCGTCGGCGGCGATGCGGAAACTGATCTGCCGCAACCCGTCCGGGACACCGATACCGTCCTCTTCCAGCTGCCGCAGGTAGCTCACCCCCGTTGACACCAGGCCGGCCAGCTCCCACGATGCGTTGGCGCCGAGGTTGTGGAACGCGGGTCCGTCGACGGTGACGGCGCGAACGCCGCCGCTGTAGTCGCCGAATTTGGCGGCGGTGGCCACGACG
This sequence comes from Mycobacterium sp. 852014-52144_SCH5372336, assembly GCF_001665615.1. NCBI lineage: Bacteria > Bacillati > Actinomycetota > Actinomycetes > Mycobacteriales > Mycobacteriaceae > Mycobacterium > Mycobacterium sp. 852014-52144_SCH5372336. The sequence continues at coordinate 77,217 of NZ_LZSW01000064.1, read as the reverse complement.
TCGGCGATCTCGGGAGCCGCGCGCCCGCTCAGCGGTGCGGTCAACGGGTCGGCGCCGAGGTCCACCGACAGCCGGGAGCGTTGGTCGGCGTCGAGGTCGCTCAACAGCCCGAGCACCGCGTCGGCGGCCGAAACGTAATCGGGCCCGGCGATCTCGAAGAGCACCGGGACGAGGTCGAGGAAGACACCGTCGAACAGCCGGTCCAACTCCGAAGCCGCGACGCCCGCGGGCTCGCCGACGCGGATGACGAGCGCGCTGACCCCCTCGGTGAGGCTGACCAACACGGCGCCGTTGGATTCGGCCACGTTGCCGGGCCCGTTCGCCGGGAACGCCTCGGCGACTTTCCAGCCGGCCTTGACGTCACGGAGCGCGTCACCGCCGCGCACGAACGGCCACTGCCCGGGCAGCGGAGGTTCGGGAAGCGCATCGGCGCTGGTGTACAGCGGGCGGATCGCGAAGCCGTCGTAGGTGGGCGAATCCAGCAGCCGCTCGGGCTCGGCGGGCAGATCGGCGGGATCGCGCCGGGTGCTCTTTGCCAGCACCGCGGCAACCGCTGAGCGCCAGCTCTCGCGATCGGCCTCGACCACAGTGGGTTTCTGCACGATCATCAGGCTAAATGATCGCAGTCACAGCGGTGTCTGCCGGTCGGTCGACTCGCGGTCCGGCGAACAGGTGGCTTCGGCCGCGGTTCCGTAGTCTTGGTAGACGTGAACTCCGTCGTCAGCACCCTGCGCGCGGCCCGAGGGGCGGTGATCGCGACGCTTTCGAGTGTCTCGCGGGTGCGTCTGGTCGGGTCCCTGGCGGCGATTGTGATTCTCGTCGCAGTTGCGTTGCTGGTCCCGGTGCCGACCGCGGTGCAGTTGCGCGACTGGGCCACCTCGGTCGGGCCGTGGTTTCCGCTGGCGTTTCTGGCCGCCCACATCGTGGTGACAGTGTTCCCGTTCCCCCGCACGGCATTCACGCTCGGCGCGGGCCTGCTCTTCGGCCCGGTGCTGGGCATCCCCCTGGCGGTGACGGCGGCGACGATCAGCGCGGTCATCGCGGTGCTGCTCGTCCGCGCCGTGGGCCTTCGACTGGACCGGGCGGTGCGCCATCCGCGAATCGAATCCCTCAACGCGCGGCTGCGCGAACGCGGTTGGCCGACGGTGCTGTCGATGCGGTTGATTCCCGCCGTGCCGTTCGCCGTGCTCAACTACGCCGCGGGCGTGTCGTCGGTGCGCGTGCTCCCCTACGCGCTGGCCACCTTGGCGGGACTGGTGCCTGGCACTGCGGCGGTGGTGATCCTCGGCGACGCGCTGACCGGCAATGTCAGCCCCCTGCTCGTGCTGATCTCGTTCTGCACCGCCGGCCTGGGCGTGGCGGGCCTGGTCTACGAGGTCCGCGTGCACCGGCGCCACCACCGCGAGCGCACGGTCGAACCCGCCGTCGATCAGCCGGTGCGCGTGCCGAGATAGCTCCCGGTCAGCGGGAGTGCGCCCCGCCGCCGGGCTCGCGTTCCTGCGTAGCAGGGTTGGTCTGCTGGCCGATCCCCGGGAACGACGGCGGTGCGTTGATGGGCGCGGGGCCGTCCACCGACGTGCGCGCCTCGGCTTCGGCCTTGGCCACCGCGCGGGCGATCTCGGGATCGGTCTCGGTGTTGAACCAGTCGGCGACCTCGTCGTCGTCATCGGTCTTGACCGGCGTGTCGTCGACCGGCGACGGGGTGTAGCGGAACACGCCGTCATCCCCGGGCGCGCCGAGCATCTTGGTGAAACCCTGTAGCGCCGAACCGAAGTCGCTGGGCACCAGCCACACCTTGTTCGCCTCGCCCTTAGCCATCTGCGGCAGGGTCTGCAGGTACTGGTACGCCAGCATCTCCGGCGTTGGCCGGCCCGCCTTGATGGCCGCGAACGTTTTCTCGATGGCCTTCGCCTGGCCCTGGGCCTGCAGGTAGGCCGCCGCGCGTTCGCCTTGGGCGCGCAACATGCGCGACTGGCGATCTGCCTCCGCGGCCAGGATCGCGGCCTGTTTGGCGCCCTCGGCGGCCAGGATCTGGGCCTGCTTCTGGCCCTCGGCCTGTTTGATGGCCGATTCCCGGTTGCCTTCCGCGGTCAGGATCATCGCGCGCTTCTCGCGGTCGGCGCGCATCTGCTTTTCCATCGAATCCTGGATCGACGGTGGCGGGTCGATGCTGCGCAACTCGACACGGGCGACCCGCAACCCCCAGCGGTTGGTGGCCTCGTCGAGCACGCCGCGCAACGCCGTGTTGATCTGGTCGCGCGAGGTCAGCGTCTGCTCCAGCGTCATACCGCCGACGAGGTTGCGCAGCGTGGTCGTGGTCAGCTGCTCGACACCGACGATGTAATTGCTGATCTGGTAGACCGCGGCCTGCGGGTTGGTCACCTGGAAGTAGACCACCGTGTCGATCTGCACGGTCAGGTTGTCCTCGGTGATCACCGGCTGCGGCGGGAAGGACACCACCCGCTCGCGCAGGTCGACGCGGGCACGGATTCGGTCGACGAACGGCAGCAGCAGGGTCAGCTGACCCGACACGGTCTTGCTGTAGCGGCCGAGCCGTTCGATGACCGCGGCCTCGGCCTGCGGTATCAGCGCGATCGACTTCGCGACGATGATGGCGGCGAACACCACCAGCACGCCGACGAGCACCAGGCCGGCGACGGCTCCATCCATGGCGATTCCTTCCCTCGTACCCAGTGTGTTCTAGGCGAGCTTCTGGACGACGGCGGTGGCACCGTCGATCTGCACGACGGTCACCTGGTCCCCCGGTTCGTACACGTCGTTCTCGTTGAGCGGCCGCGCCGTCCAGACTTCACCGTCGAGCTTCACCTGTCCCTCGTGCTGGGCCACCCGGTCGAGCACCAGCGCGCTCTTGCCTTCGAGCGCCTTAGCCGGGTCGGGCAGACCGGTACCGGCCTGGAAGTGCCTGCGCAGCGCGGGCCGCACCAGCACAAGCAACAGGATCGACGCGACGGCGAACACCGCGCCGTGGACCCACAGGTCGTCGAAGATCAGGCTCGAGCCGGCCGCGGCCAGCGCCCCGCCGCCGAGCATGAGGAGGAACAGGTCGCCGGTCAGCGCTTCGGCACCGGCGAGCGCCAGCGCGGCAATTAACCAGATCAGCGCAGCGGGCATGACACCACCCTATCGTCGCGCCCGACCACCCGCGGGCGTAACAACTACACTTCGAACATCATGTGGTGTCCCAGTGTTTCGCTGTCGGTATGGGCCAATGCCTGGTTAGCGGGCGTTGCCGCGCCCGACGATGTCCTCGACGCGCTATCACATTGGGCGCCAATACATTCCGTAACCGCCTACGATTCGGTGGCGGCCGGCGCGACCGGTTTGCCCTGGCCTGATCTGGTGGATACGGGTGCGGTGTCGCTGCTGCAGACGCTGCGCACGGCCGCAGGCCCCGGCGTGGCGGAACCGCCGATCGGCCTGGCCCTGCCGGTGCCCGGCGACGTCCGGGGGCTGCCCGCAGGCACCCAGTTCCAGCGCGACGCGGTGACCGCGGGCGAGGCCCTCCTCGTCTCCGGTGCGGGGTCGATCGGTCTGGTGCCGGATTTCGAGTACGACGAATTCGAGGAGTCCGACGAGTTCGACCGTGACCCCTGCGGGCTGTCGTGGACGGTGTACTCGATACCCGAAGCGTCCACGCCCGCGGGATACGTCGATCTCGCCGAGGCCGAGTACGCGCTGCGGTCAGCGGTCCGCTCGGCGGCGGACGCGCTCGGGGCACTGCGCGCAGGCGCGGCGGAGATCGACGTGGAGGATCCCCGCGGACTCGTCGAGCAGGTGCTGGAATCCACCCGCATGCATCGCCTTCCCGACCACGCGCCGAACCGGGCGGCGCGTGTGCTGGAGAACGCCGCGCACGTCGACGCGATCATCTCGGTCAGCGCCGGGCTGATACCGATCGGGCTGCACAGCTCCGCTGAGGTGCAGATCGCCAACGACGCGCTGCGTCCCCTGTCGACCGTGGTGCGCTCGGCGCGACTGGCCGCGGTCGACGCGGTCCTGCACTCGGCCTGGCGCAGCTAGCCGCAGTCCGGCGTGCACAGCACGCCGTCGACCGAATACCCCTGCAGTGGCGGCGGATTCGTTCCGGGCACCCGCTCAGGGTCCCGGCCGTCGCGCAACTCGGCGAGCAGATCGGCGGCGACACGCGCGAGGTCGGCGTTCGGCGTCGCCGCCCTGGCGAAGGCCATTCCGGCTTCTTCGGCCTGTTCGCGCAGTTCGGTGTCGAGGTCCCACACCACCTCGATGTGGTCGGCGACGAAACCGATCGGACACACGATCACGCCCGTGGTGCCATTCTCGACGAGCGACGAAAGATGGTCGCCTACATCGGGTTCCAGCCACGGTACCTGCGGCGGGCCGGATCGGGACTGCCACACCTGGTCGTAGTCGTCGTACCCGGCCGCGGCTGCCACCAGCCCGGAGGCATATGCCACCTGACGCTCGTAAAGGTCGGTGCCACAGCGTGACCGGGCAGCCAGCGGAATCGAGTGTGCGGTGAACACCAGGCGCGCGTCGTGCGGCACCGCCCTCGCTGCGTCGGTGATCGCGTCGGCGAACATCTGCACGAACAGCGGATGGTCGAAGTACTGGCGCAGTTTGATCAGTTGCGGGGCCGCGTCGCCCGCCGCCTGCCGTCCCCTGCCGATGTCCTCGACGTACTGCGTGCAGCTCGAGTAGCCGCCCCACGCCGACGTGGTGAACACCGCCGCGCGGCGCACGCCGTCGTCGCGCATGGCGGTCACGGCCTCCTCGACGTAGGGCTCCCAGTTGCGGTTGCCGAAGTACACCGGGACGTCGACGTAGGTGCGCAGCCGCTCGATCACCGCCCGGTTGATGCCGTTGATCGGTGAGACGCCGCCGAAATGCAGGTAGTGCTCGGCGACCGACGCCAACCGCTCCCGCGGGATGCCCCGTCCGCGAGTCACGTTCTCCAGGAACGGCATCACGTCTTCGGGGCGCTCCGGCCCGCCGAACGAGAGCAGCAGGACGGCGTCGATGTCCATTTACCTGCGGTCCGTCACAGCAACTGCGTGCTTGCGCCGCCGTCGGCGTAGATCACGGTGCCGGTGGTGGCAGGCAGCCAGTCCGACAGCAGCGCGCACACCGTCTTGGCCACCGGGGTCGGGTCCTTCATGTCCCAGCCGACCGGCGCGCGCTGATCCCAGCCCTCCTCGAGCAACCGCATCTGCTCACCGGCCTCGGCTCCGAGTGCGCCGCCGACGATCGCGCTCATCGCGAGCGTGCGGATCGGGCCCGCCGCGACGAGGTTCGAACGCACACCGTACGGCCCGGCCTCGCGGGCGACGAAGCGGTTCACCGACTCGAGCGCACTCTTGGCCACGGTCATCCAGTTGTAGGCGGGCATCGCGCGGGTCGGATCGAAGTCCATACCGACGATGCTGCCGCCGCGGTTCATGATCGGCAGCGTCGCCTTCGCCAGCGAGGCGTACGAAAAGGCCGAGATGTGAATACCTTTGGAGACGTCCTCGTAGGGCGCGTCGAAGAACGGGTTGATGCCCATGCCCGATTGCGGCATGAAGCCGATCGAGTGCACCACGCCGTCGATCTTGTTGCCCTCGCCGATCACTTCGGTGATGCGCTCGGACAGCGTGTCGAGGTGCTCCTGGTTCTGCACGTCGAGCTCCAACAGCGGCGCCGGGTTGGGCAGCCGGTCGGCGATCCGCTGAATCAACTTCAGCCGGTCGAACCCGGTCAACACCAACTCCGCACCCGACTCCTGGGCGACCTTGGCGATGTGGAACGCGATCGACGAGTCGGTGATGATTCCCGTGACGAGGATGCGCTTGCCTTCGAGCAAACCGGTCATGTGAAAGTCCCTCTCTTTTGCGAAAAGATCTAGTGGCCCATACCCATGCCGCCGTCGACGGGGATCACCGCGCCGGCGATATAGCTGGCATCCTCGGACGCCAGGAAGCTGACCGCGCCGGCCACCTCCTCGGCGGTGCCCACGCGCTTGGCGGGTATGAAATCCAGTGCACCGGCCTGGATCCGTTCGTCGAGGGCCCGGGTCATCTCGGTGTCGATGTAACCGGGCGCGACGACGTTGGCGGTGACGTTGGCCTTGGACAGCTCACGCGAGATCGAGCGGGCCATGCCGATCAGCCCCGCCTTGGCGGCCGCGTAGTTGGCCTGGTTGCCGATGCCCCACATGCCCGACACCGAGCCGATGAAGATGATCCGGCCGAACCGCTTGCGCTGCATGGTGCGCGAGGCCCGCTGCGCCACCCGGAACGCGCCGGTGAGGTTGGCGTTGATGACCTCTTCGAACCGCTCCTCGGTCATCCGCATCAGGAACGCGTCCTTGGAGATGCCGGCGTTGGACACCAGCACCTCGACCGGTCCCTGATGCTCCTCGACCTCTTTGAACGCGCGGTCGACGGCGGCGTTGTCGGTGACGTCGCACACCACGCCGAACAGCCCCTCGGGGGCCCCCGACCCGCGGTGGGTGACGGCGACCTTGTGACCGTCGGCGGCGAGGCGCTTCGCGATGGCAAGGCCGATGCCACGGTTACCGCCGGTCACCAGCACCGAGCGGGAGACGAAAGGCGGACGACCACCGGCCGATTCGGATTCGGCGGTCGCTCCGGTGTCATTGCTCGTCGCGTGCGCAGTCATGCCCGCCAACCTATCGCCTGCCCGCCATTCTTAAGAAATCGCCTTAGTGAAATGCCGCGCTCACAGCGGTAGCCGTCGATTGATCAGCAGGCTGGCCACCGCCGCCACGGCCGCGAACAGGGCGCCGAGCCGGAGCCAGCCGGTGGTGGCCTCGCCGCGCACGGTCTCGTACCCGATCTGGTTCTGCAGGGTCTCGTAGACCTTGTTGAGTTCGTCGAGGTTGGACGCGGTGTAGGCGTCGCCGCCGGAGAGCACGGCGATCTTCTTCATGCCCTCGTCGTCGACAGGCACCGGGACCCGCTCGTTGTTCACCTCGACCGACCCGTTCGGCGTGCCGAACGAGATCGTCGAGACCGGCACGCCCTGATCCTTGGCGGCCCGCGCCGCGGTGAACGCGCCCTTCGGGTTGTCGGGGTTGTTCGGCACCGTCTCCTTGCCGTCGGAGAACAGCACAATGTGCGCGGGCGGTGGCGTATCGCCGCCACCGATGACGGCGCCGACGGTGGAGATCGACGACAGTGCGGTGAAGATGGCCTCGCCGGTCGCGGTCTTGTCGGCCACCTGAAGATTTTCGATCGCGCGCCGGCTCGCGTCGCGGTTGGTGGTCGGCGAAACCAGGACGTTGGCGGTCCCGGCATAGGCAATGACGCCGAGGTTGATGCCCGGCGTGAGCTCGTCGACGAACTTCTTGGAGGCCTCCTGGGCCGCGGCCAGGCGGCTCGGTTCGACGTCGGTGGCGCGCATCGATTGGGAGACGTCGATGGCCAGCACCACCACCGCGCGGTTGCGCGGAAGGCGTTGGTCGTGGGTGGGCCCGGCCAGCGCGATGGTGCAGAACAGCAGCGAGATCGCCAGCAGCGCCGCGGGAACGTGACGCAGTGGGCTGGGCCGCCTGGGCGCGACGCTGTCGAGCAGCTCGGTGTTGGCGAAGCGCTGCAACCGCTTTCGCCGGGCGATCTGGGCGGCGGCGTACAACCCGGCCAGTGCCAGCAGGACCACCACGAACAGGAGGAACCACCAGATGTGCTGAAAACCCGTGAGCGATAGTGGTCCCAGCAGTGGAACTGTCATCTCAGATCGTCATCCCTTGCAAATCAGTGCGGCAGACGACGGTTGATGAACAAGGCGGCCAGCGTGGCCATCGCCAGGGCCAGCGTTCCCAGCCGCAGCCACCCCACGCTCGCATCGCCGCGGATCGTCTCGTAGCCGATCTGCTGCTGCAGGTTGGCGTAGACCTCTCGCAGCTGTTGAAGGCTCGACGCGGTGAACGCCTCGCCGCCGGACAGATCGGCGATCTTCTTGAGCATCTCGTCGTCGACCGGTACGGGCTGGCGCTGGTCGTTGATCTCGACGTAGCCGTACGGCGTGCCGAACGAGATCGTCGAGATCGGCACCCCCTGGTCCTTTGCGGTGCGGGCCGCGGTGTAGGCGCCCTTGGGGTTGTCCGGGTTCGACGGCACCGTCTCCTTGCCGTCGGAGAACAACACGATGCGCGCAGGCGGGGGTTCGTCGCCGCCACCGATCACCGCCCCCACGGTGGCGATCGCCTGCAGAGCCGTGAAGATGCCCTCACCGGTCGCCGTGCGGTCGGCGAACTCCAGTTTGTCGATTGCGGCCTTGGTGGCCTCCCGTCCCGTGGTCGGCGACACCAGCACCGTCGCCGTGCCGGCGTAGGAGATCAAGCCCAGGTTGATTCCCGGGGTGAGTTCGTCGGCGAACTGTTTGGACGCCTCCTGGGCGGCGGCCATCCGGTTGGGGGCGACGTCGGTGGCGCGCATGGACTGCGAGACGTCCATCACGAGCATCACCACCGCGCGGTTGCGCGGAATGCGGACGTCGTGCGTGGGTCCTGCCATCGCCACCGTCAGCAACACCAGACCGATGACGAGCAGGATCGCGGGAAGATGCCGCCAGCGCGAAGGTCGTTTGGGCGCAACGCTTTCCAACAACTCCATGTTGGCGAACCGCAGCATCCGCCGATGCCGGGCCAGCTGGACGACCATGTAGAGCCCGACGATTCCGAGCACCGCGAGCAGAAACAGGAAGAACCAGGCGTTTTCGAAACCCGACAGCGTCATGGGTCCGAGCAACGGCAATGTCATGTGCGCCTAATCATCTCGATATCAGGCGTGGCCCGCCAGCGCGCCACGCCTGCGGTTGGCGACGAACCGGACGACGTCGGCGATCCAGTCGCGATCGGTGCGCAGCGTCAGCAGCGGCGCATCACATCGCCGTAACGTCCTCGCCACCTCCGCGCGGTGTGCCGCGGCCGCCCGTTCGAAGTCGTCGCGCAACTGCTCGTCGATGGTGAACTCACGCGTCACCCCGGTCTCGGCGTCCTGCAGCACCACTTCGCCGACCGCGGGCAGTTCGACGTCGCGCGGGTCGAGCACTTCGATTCCGAGCACCTCGTGGCGCCCCGCGATCGCCCGCAGCGGGCGCATCCAGTTGATCGGGCCGAGGAAGTCGCTGATGATCACCGCCATGCCGCGGCGCCGCTCGGGCCTGCGCAACGCGTCGATCGCGGCGGCCAGATCCCCGCGGACGCCGGCAGGCGCCTTGGGCATCGTCGCGATCGCGCGCAGCATCTCCTGCTCGTGCATCCGGCCCGACAGTGCGGGCACCCGCCGCACGGTGTCGCCGTTGGCGATGATCGCACCGATCCGGTTGCCGCCCCCGCTGTTGAGGAACGTGATCGCCGCCGCGGCGGCCACCGCGAGATCGCGCTTCTCGCAACCGGTTGTGCCGAAGTCGAGGCTGGCCGACATGTCGATCACGAGCCAGGTCTCGAGTTCGCGATCGGCGATCATCTGCCGCACGTGCGGATGCGTGGTGCGCGCCGTGACCGACCAGTCCATCCGGCGCACGTCGTCGCCGGGCTGATAGAGCCGTGACTCCCCCGGTTCCGACCCCGGGCCGGGCAGCAGGCCGAGGTGGTCGCCGTGCAGCACGCCGTCGAGCTTGCGCCGCACCGTCAACTCGAGCTTGCGCAGCGCCGCGCTCAGCGCGGGGTCACGGATCTCGCCGCGCTTCAGCGACGGCAGATCAACGGAGCGTCGGGAGCTGGTCACCGATTGCTGGCCGCACCAGCGGCGGCGGGCACGACGGGCGGCACCGAATGACCTTGCTGCGGAATGGCGTTCACCTGCGGCAGGGCCACGGTCTGCAGGATGCGGTTGATCACCGTCTCGGCCGAGATCTCGTCGGCCAACGCGTCGTAGGTCAACACCAACCGGTGCCGCAGCACATCGGGGATGACCTCGACGACATCCTGCGGGATGACGTAGTCGCGTCCGCGCACGAGCGCCAGCGCGCGCGACGCCGCGATGATGCCCAGCGATGCGCGCGGTGAGGCGCCGTAGGCGATCCACGCCTTCGCGTCGGGCATCCCGAACTTCTCGGGCTGACGCGTCGCGGTCACCACGCGGACGACGTAGTCGACCAGCGCGTGGTGCACGAAGTTGTTGGCCGCCACGTCCTGCAGACGCAGCAGGTCGCCGGGCGCGAGGATCTGCTTGGGCTCCGGCGGCTTGACGCCCATCCGGTAGATGATCTCCCGCTCTTCCTCGGGCGACGGGTAGTCGATGTTCAGCTTGAACAGGAAGCGGTCCCGCTGAGCCTCGGGCAGGGCATACACGCCCTCCTGCTCGATCGGGTTCTGGGTGGCCATCACCAGGAACGGCTGGGGCAACGGGAACGTCTTACCGCCGATGGAGATCTTGCGCTCGGCCATGACCTCGAGCAGCGCGGACTGCACCTTGGCAGGGGCGCGGTTGATCTCGTCGGCGAGCAGGAAGTTGACCACGACGGGCCCGAGCTCGATGTCGAACTCCTCCTTGCCCACCCGGTAGATGCGGGTACCGACGATGTCGGTCGGCACCAGGTCAGGGGTGAACTGGATGCGGGCGAAGGTGCCGCCCACCACCTTGGCGAAGGTCTCGACGGCCAGCGTCTTGGCCACGCCGGGCACACCCTCGAGCAGTACGTGGCCCTTGGCGAGCAGACCGACCAGCATGCGCTCGACCAGCTGGTCCTGGCCGACGATGATGCGCTTCACCTCGAAGACGGCCCGCTCGAGCGTGTGGACCTCCTGCTGCAGACCGCCGTTCTGGGAAGCCGGGCTCGACGGTGCGGCGTGTGAGCCCTGGTATCCCTGTGCCGGTGCCTGGCCGGGGTAGCCTCCAGGCCCCTGCGACGGCCCACTCGGTGAGGTCATCAACGTTCCTTCCACAAAACTCGCTGGTCAGTGCCGCACAGCCCGGTCGCGGCCGCACGCTCGCCGTCAACTATTCCAGGCACGGCAGAATCCGTCGACGCCGCCCGAAACGTTCAGCTTCGGCTCAGGCTCCGCTCAGGATTCGATGATGCGCGCCACATACGGCTGAAGGCCGGAGTGACGCACCGGGCCCACCGTCACCTTGCCCGCGCTGCCCGAGGACTCGAGCATCTGTCCGCCGCCCAGGTAGATGGCGACGTGCTGGCTGCCGCCGGGACCCCAGAACAGCAGGTCGCCGCGCTTGGCCTGCGACGTCGGCACCTTGCGGCCGGTGTCGTACTGGTCGCCGGAGTACTTCGGGATCAGGACCCCGACCCCGGCGAACGAGAACTGGGTGAAACCCGAGCAGTCGAACCCGACGGTGTTGGCCCCCGAGTCGATGCCCCGGCTCGGGCCGTTCGGCTTGCCGCCGCCCCACGAGTACGGCACGCCCATCTGCGAGGCGCCGCGACGGATGACGTACTCGATCGCCTGCGGTCCGCGCACCCGGCCCGGCGCGACGCTGGCCGCCGCGGCCTCCGGTGGCGCAAGACCCAGGGTGGACAGGAACTTGCGGCCCAGGCTCATCGTGACTTCGGTGGCCTGGGCGGTCGCCGCGAGCGACGCGTTGGCGATCGCGAGGGGATCGCCAGGGGCACCGGCGCTGATCAGTTTGGGCAGCGTCGGATCCCACTGGCCGTCCTCGGGTGCGGACGTCGCCGGCGTCGCCAGCCCGACGGTGAGCGCGACGGTCGCCACCAGCAGCGCACAACCGCCCAAGAACCGAATCAGCTTGAAACGCAAAGTTTTCCTAACGTCTTTCGCTTCTGACCGCTCACCATTCGATGAGACGAGTCGCGTACGGGGTCATGCCGCTGGTACGCACCGGCGAGATCTTCACCACCGAACCCGTATAGGGCGCTTCGATCATCTGTCCGTCGCCGAGGTACAGCGCCACGTGCTGGCTGGCGTTGGGGCCCCAGAACAACATGTCGCCACGGCGCATCTGCGACGTCGGGACCTTGCGCCCGGCGTTGTACTGGGAACCCGAATAGTGGTCGAGCTTGATGCCGACGCCTGCGAACGCGTAGAGCATCAGGCCCGAGCAGTCGAAACCGACTGTGCCCGCGCCGGAGTCGATGCCGCGGCTCGGTCCGGCAGCGTTGCCGCCGCCCCACGAGTAGGGCACGCCCATCTGCGACATGGCGCGCTTGATCACGAACTCGGTCGCCTGCCTGCCGTAGACGCGGGGAATCGCGCCGTTGTTGAAGGCCGGCGCGGCGGCCGGTTGCGGAAGGATTCCCAGCGACTGCAGGAACTTGCGCCCGAGGTCCTGGGTCACCTGCGCCGAGGTCGACGCGATGCCGAGAACCGCGTTGATGATCGCGATCGGATCGCCGCTGACGAAGGCGCTGGGGATCGCTGGCAACGTCGGGTCCCACGGCGTGGCCCAGTTACCGGTGCCGGGGTCGACACCCTCCGGGGCGCGGTCCCAGTCGGGGCTTTTCGGCGTCGCGGCGGCCGCCGGTTGCGCGGCAGGACCCGCCGGTGACGCCGGCGCGGCCTGGGTACGCGCCTCGGCGAGCTTGGCCTGCGCGGCCTTGCGCTCGGCGGCCAGCTTGTCGAGCTGGGCCTGCTGGGACTTGAACGTCTCCTGCGCGTTGGTCAGAGCCGAAACCGCGGACTGCTGGCTGGCTTCGGCGTCGGCGACCGCCTTGTCGGCGTTCTGCTTGGCCAGCCGCGCCGCGGACTCGCGGTTGACCTGCTCGGTGCGGGCTCGCTGCAGATCGGCGATCACCTGCTGCGAGCTGATCGCCAGCGTCTGCCCAGCCGCAGCCGTCTTGATGACCTCGGCGGGATCGCCCGCGGTCAGGTACGAGTCCGAGGGGCCGTTGACGTATGTCGCGGCGGCGAAGGAGTTGAACCGCTTCTGCGCCTCCTCGATCGCGATGTTGGCGTGCTCGACGCGCTGCCGGCTCGCATCGACCTCACGCTGCGCGGCGTCCGCGTTATCCCGGGCGGTCTGCACGTCGACGATCGCCTTGTTGACGCTTTCCTGCTGCTGCTGAATCTCGGCGCCGAGATCCTGCAGCTTCTGATCGGCATCGGCGACGGCGGCGACCAGCGCGGCGAGGCTGTCGGGGCTGTCGGGTTGCGCGAGGGCCAGGCCGGGGGTGGTGGACAACATGGTTGCCACGATCAGGGCCGCGCAGAACCGTCCACACGGCCGCGTAGCGGATGCGCCAGGTGTGCGTCTCATCCGACTCAGTTCTCCTATGGCTTCAGGCGAACGTGCGGACACATTCGTCACGGTGACTGTGCTCATTTGTCACACGATGCACATCTACAACACAGTTACCGATTGCACCGTACGTCACATCTGACGCCAAAGAAACTTAAGTCGCGAATTACAAGTTTGTAATTGAAAGAAGTGTTATCGGGTCGTGACTTCGCCAATACCGGGGCATTCGGCGGTCACCCCAAAACCGTTGGCGCAGTGGAATTTCAAGCGTTCTCGCGCGACGCGGAACGCTTGGCGCGAACCTGCAAAAGTCGCGTACCGATAACGGCGGCAACCACTCCGACAACGACCACAATCGTCAATGCAGTCCACGGAAAGTGCGTTGCCGTCAGCTCACTGAGGAAATTCTGCGAACCCTGCACCGGACCGCGCCCTTCGGCGACATCCTGGCCCGCCTCCAGCGTCATGCGGTCGAACGTCGTACTGAAGGTGCCCGAGTCCGTCGGGCTGAGCACCAGCACCGTCGACCCGGGAAACGCCTCGCCCACCTCGGTCGCGATATCGCGCAGTGGCGTGTCGATCGGCGGGTTCTGGTCCACGACGACGATCTTCAGGTCGATGCCCTTCTGCTGGGCCTCGGCGACCACGTCGGGCAGACCCGCGTTCTCGGGTGTGGGCGAGGCGCTCACCCCGTCGTCGCGGACGTCTTCGATGACCAGATTCAGGCACGTGTCGACCGGCGTGGTCGCGGGGTCCATGCCCACTGGCCCGCAGACGTCGGGCGGGATGTAGGCCGGCAGATACGGAATCACATGCGGTCCGAACACAGAAGAACCGTACGTGATGGGTACTCAGCAGAGTGACAGCACGCGCTGCGGGTACGAGACTGAGAACCGACCCCGACCGTCTTGCAGGACAAGCGTACTGTTAGAGTTGTAACGCGGCCGTCACAGCCCGTCGGCTGCGAGAACTAGCCGGGAGTTGATGTGAGCAAAGGTAATACGGAAAATTCTTCCCCCAATTCTTTTGACGCCCGCGACACCCTGAAGGTCGGAGACAAGAGCTACGAGATCTACCGCCTCGACGCGGTGCCGGGTACCGACAAGCTGCCCTACAGCCTGAAGGTCCTTGCCGAGAACCTGCTGCGCAACGAGGACGGCGCCAACATCATTAAGGACCACATCGAGGCGATCGCCAACTGGGATCCCGAAGCCGATCCCAGCGTGGAGATCCAGTTCACCCCCGCGCGCGTGGTGATGCAGGACTTCACCGGTGTGCCGTGCATCGTCGACCTGGCCACCATGCGCGAAGCGATCGCCGACCTCGGCGGTGACCCCGAGAAGGTCAACCCCCTCGCCCCCGCCGACCTGGTGATCGACCACTCGGTGATCGCCGACCTGTTCGGCCGCGAAGACGCGTTCGAGCGCAACGTCGAGATCGAGTACGAACGCAACGGCGAGCGTTATCAGTTCCTGCGTTGGGGCCAGGGCGCCTTCGACGACTTCAAGGTGGTTCCGCCGGGCACCGGCATCGTCCACCAGGTCAACATCGAATACCTGGCCAGTGTCGTGATGGACCGCGACGGGGTGGCGTACCCGGACACCTGCGTGGGCACCGACAGCCACACCACCATGGTCAACGGTCTCGGCGTGCTGGGCTGGGGCGTCGGCGGCATCGAGGCCGAGGCCGCGATGCTGGGCCAGCCCGTGTCGATGCTCATCCCCCGGGTCGTCGGGTTCAAGCTGACCGGTGAGCGGCAGCCGGGCGTGACGGCCACCGACGTGGTGCTCACGGTCACCGAGATGCTGCGCCAGCACGGCGTGGTCGGTAAGTTCGTCGAGTTCTACGGCGACGGTGTGGCCGAGGTTCCGCTGGCCAACCGGGCCACGCTGGGCAACATGAGCCCCGAGTTCGGTTCCACCGCGGCCATCTTCCCCATTGACGAGGAGACCATAAGCTATCTGCGCTTCACCGGGCGCAGCGAGGAGCAACTGGCGCTCGTCGAGGCGTACGCCAAGGAGCAGGGGATCTGGCACGACCCCAAGCGGGAGCCCAAGTTCTCCGAGTACATCGAGTTGGACCTGTCCGACGTGGTGCCGTCGATCGCCGGACCGAAGCGTCCGCAGGACCGCATCGCGCTCAACGAGGCCAAGGGGGCCTTCCGTCAGGACATCACCGACTACGTCGAAGACGGCGAATTCAACGGTGAGTACTCCCAACTCGACGAGGCGATCGACGAGACGTTCCCGGCCAGCGATCCGGTACGCAACACGTCGTTCCTCAACAACAAGAAGCCGCCGGCCCATGTCGCGAGCGCGGCGATCGAACCCAATGGCCGGCCGAGCAAGCCCGTAACCGTGAAATCGGATGAACTCGGCGAGTTCGTGCTCGACCACGGCGCGGTGGTGATCGCCGCGATAACGTCGTGCACCAACACCTCCAACCCCGAGGTGATGCTCGGCGCGGCGCTGCTGGCCAAGAACGCGGTCGAGAAGGGTCTGGCCACCAAGCCGTGGGTGAAGACGACGATGGCTCCCGGCTCGCAGGTCGTCACCGACTACTACGAGAAGGCCGGGCTGTGGCCGTATCTGGAGAAGTTGGGCTTCTTCCTCGTCGGGTACGGCTGCACGACCTGCATCGGCAACAGCGGTCCGCTGCCCGAGGAGATCAGCGAGGCCGTCAACGACAATGACCTCGCCGTGGCGGCGGTGCTGTCGGGCAACCGCAACTTCGAGGGCCGGATCAACCCGGACACCAAGATGAACTACCTGGCGTCTCCGCCGCTGGTGATCGCCTATGCGCTCGCAGGCACGATGGACTTCGACTTCGAGGAGATGCCGTTAGGCCAGGACGAGGACGGTAACGACGTCTACCTGCGCGACATCTGGCCATCGCAGGCCGACATCAATGACACGATCGCCGAGGCGATCAGCCAGGAGATGTTCACCAAGAACTACGCCGACGTCTTCAAGGGTGACGAGCGCTGGCGCAACCTGCCCACCCCGGAGGGCAACACCTTCGAATGGGCCGAGGATTCGACCTACGTGCGCAAACCCCCGTACTTCGACGGGATGTCGGCCGAACCGGAACCGGTGACCGACATCAAGGGCGCGAGAGTGCTGGCGCTGCTGGGTGATTCGGTGACCACCGACCACATCTCCCCGGCCGGCGCCATCAAGCCGGGCACGCCCGCGGCGCAGTATCTCGACGATCACGGTGTCGAGCGCGCGAACTACAACTCGTTCGGCTCCCGACGTGGAAACCACGAGGTGATGATCCGCGGCACGTTCGCCAACATCCGGCTGCGCAACCAGTTGCTCGACGACGTCTCGGGTGGCTACACCCGCGACTTCACCAAGGACGGCGAGCAGGCATTCATCTACGATGCCGCGCAAAACTATGCGGCGCAGGACATTCCGCTCGTCGTGCTCGGCGGCAAAGAGTACGGCTCGGGGTCGTCGCGTGACTGGGCCGCCAAGGGCACGCGGCTGCTTGGGGTGCGCGCGGTGATCACCGAGTCGTTCGAGCGGATCCACCGGTCGAACCTGATCGGCATGGGCGTGATCCCACTGCAGTTCCCCGAGGGTGAGACGGCGGAGTCGCTGGGCCTCGACGGCACCGAGACGTTCGACATCACCGGCATCGAGGAGCTCAACGAGGGCAAGACGCCGAAGACGGTGCACGTCACCGCCGCGAAAAACGATGGAGCGGACGGCTCTGGGGACACCATCGAGTTCGATGCGGTGGTGCGTATCGACACCCCGGGTGAGGCCGACTACTACCGCAACGGCGGCATCCTGCAGTACGTGCTGCGCAACATGCTCGAGTCGCAGTAACGCGGGAAGGGACAACCGCGTTGCCCCGGGTCACCGACGACCACCTGGCGGCGCGTCGTCGGCAGATTCTCGACGGCGCCCGCCGGTGTTTCGCGGAGTACGGCTACGACAAGGCGACCGTGCGGCGGCTCGAGCAGACGATCGGGCTGTCGCGCGGCGCCATCTTCCACCACTTCCGGGACAAGGACACGCTGTTCTTCGAACTGGCCCGCGAGGACGCCGAGCGCATGGCCGATGTCGCCGCGCGCGAGGGGCTGGTCCAGGTCATGCGCGACATGCTGGCCGCGCCCGAGCAGTTCGACTGGCTGGCCACCCGCCTGGAGATCGCGCGAAAGCTGCGCAACGACCCGGAGTTTCACCGCGGTTGGGCAGAGCGCTCCGCCGAACTGTCGGTGGCCACGACCCAGCGGCTGCGCATGCAGAAGCAGGCGGGCCGACTGCGCGACGACGTTCCCAGCGCCGTGCTGCAGACCTATCTCGACCTCGTCCTCGACGGCTTGGTCGCACGTTTGGCGTCGGGGGACGATCCCGAAAAGCTCAGTGCCGTACTGGACCTGGTCGAGGCGTCACTGCGGCAGCGACGCGACCAAGAGACCGTGCGGCAGGCCGACTAGCGGCGCCTGCTGCGGTGGTTCGGACCCCCACGGCTGCGCATCGTCGTACCCGACTCACGCAGCATGCTGTGGATCGAACCATACGAGCGTCCCGTGGACGCGACCAGAGTACGGATGCTTGCCCCACCCTCGTAAGCACTCCGCAGCTCGTTCAGCAACTGGTCTCTCGACTTGTCCAGCTTTTTCATCAGCACCTCCCCGCTTCGATGCCCCGACGGATACCCAGCGTAGGAATCGGTTACACACAGCGTTTGAAATTGACCAAACGCTTCGCGTAATGGCCAGAGCTGATCAAGCCAACTCGATCAGGTCGCGATAATCCTCGGACCAGTAGTCCTCGGTGCCGTCCGGCAGCAGGACCACGCGTTGCGGTTCGAGCGCCTCGGCGGCGCCGGGATCGTGGGTCACCAACACCACCGCGCCGAGGTAGCTGCGCAGCGCATCGAGCACCTGCTCGCGCGACGCGGGATCGAGGTTGTTCGTCGGCTCGTCGAGCAGCAGCACGTTCGCGGTCGACGCGACCAGGCCGGCCAGCGCCAGCCGGGTCTTCTCGCCGCCGGACAGCGTGCCCGCCGGCTGATCCAGCTGCGCTCCGCTGAACATGAAGGCGCCCAACAGCCCGCGCAGGTCCTGCTCGCCGGTGTCGGGCGCCGCGTGGCGGATGTTCTCCCACACCGTCGCGTTGTTGTCGAGGGTGTCGTGTTCCTGGGCGAAGTAGCCGAGCTTGAGGCCGTGGCCGGGTTCGAGTCGACCGGCGTCGGGCGTCTCGGTCCCCGCCAGCAGGCGCAACAGGGTGGTTTTGCCAGCACCGTTGAGCCCCAGCACCACCACCCGCGAACCCCGGTCGATCGCCAGGTCGACGCCGGTGAAGACCTCGAGTGAGCCGTAGTTCTTGGTCAGCCCCTTGGCGACGAGCGGAGTCCGCCCACACGGCGCGGGGGTCGGGAACTTGATGCGCGCCACCTTGTCGGCGACGCGTTCCTCGTCGAGCGCGGCCATCATCCGGTCGGCGCGACGCAGCATGTTCTGCGCGGCAACGGCTTTGGTGGCCTTGGCCCCCATCTTGGCCGCCTGGGTGCGCAGCGCGGACGCCTTGCGTTCGGCGTTGGCGCGTTCGCGGCGGCGCCGGGCCTCGTCGGTCGCGCGGGCGTCGAGGTATTTCTGCCAGCCCATGTTGTAGACGTCGACCTCGCTGCGGACGGCGTCGAGGAACCACACCCGGTTCACCACGTCGGCCAGCAGATCGACGTTGTGGCTGATGACTACCAGGCCACCGGGATGGTTCTGCAGGAAGTCGCGCAGCCAGCCGATGGAGTCGGCGTCGAGGTGGTTGGTCGGTTCGTCGAGCAGCAGCGTCGTGCTCGATCCCGCGCCACTGTCGGAGGCGGCGAACAGGATCCGGGCCAGTTCCACGCGCCGGCGCTGCCCGCCGGAGAGTGTGCGCAGCGGTTGGGTGAGTACCCGGTCCGGCAGCCCGAGGCTCGCGCAGATCCGGCCCGCCTCGCTCTCGGCGGCGTAGCCGCCCAGCGCCGCGAACCGCTCCTCGAGCTGGCCGTACTTTCGCACGGCCTTGTCGCGGGCGGCGTCGTCGGCGACTTCGGCCATCAGCAGCTGCTGCTTCTCGAGGTCGGCAAGCAGGGTGTCCAGGCCGCGCGCCGACAGGACCCGGTCCCTGGCGAGCACGTCCAGGTCGCCTTCCCTGGGATCCTGTGGCAGATAACCGATCTCGCCCTTGCGGATGATGTCGCCCGCATACGGCTCGCCCTCGCCGGCGAGGATGCGCATCGTGGTGGTCTTACCCGCGCCGTTGCGGCCGACCAGTCCGATCCGGTCGCCGGGCTGTACGCGAAGCGCAGTTCCGTCGGTGGACAGCAATGTGCGCGCCCCAGCGCGGACCTCGAGGTCCGTTGCGGTGATCACGCTGTGCCGTCCTTACTTGTCGTCGGTGAATGCGGGGGCCCGCTTTTCGGCGCGCGCCGCCACCGCTTCTTCGAAGTTGGCGGTGAGCAAACGGACGAACAGTTGTCCGAGACCCTCGGCTTGCATATGCCCTTCCAGGCTACCGGCGTCCAGTCCACTCCAAAGTGTGCGCTTGGTCAACTCGATTCCGGGCCGGGAGAACGCCGCGATGCGTTCCCCCATCTGGTAGCAAACCTCGAGCAGGTCCTCGCCGGGCACCGCGCGCGACACCAGGCCGATGCGTTCGGCCTCCGCGGCGTCGACGTCACGTCCGGTCAGCATCAGCTCGAACGCCCGCGACGTGCCGATGGCGCGCGGAAGCAGATAAGACAGCCCCAGCTCGCTGGCGGTCAGGCCGTTGTTGATGCCGGCCGCGCGGAAGTAGGCACCGTCGGCTGCCACGCGGATGTCGCAGGCCAGCGCCAGGCACAAGCCCCCGCCGATCGCGGCGCCGTTGACCGCCGCGATGACCGGCTGGTGCATCTTGCGCAGGGACAGGATGACGTCGTCGAGCACCTCCATTGAGCGCAGCGCGAACGTCGGCCGGGTCAACCCGTCGATGTGCGGCACGGAACCGGCCGACTTGTGATCCGCCCCCGAGGAGAACCCGCGGCCCGCGCCGGTGAGCACGACGGCCCGCACGGAGTTGTCGTAGGTCAGCTCGTCGAGCACCTTCTTGAGGGGAACCATGACGTCGAACGCCATGGAGTTCATTCGCTCGGGGCGGTTCAGCGTGACCAACGCGACGCCGGGGCGCGGTCGGTCGACCAGGACGAAGCCGCCCTCGAGATCGTCGGTGTTGTTGTCTGCTCGCTCGCTCACGCATGCACGCTATCGCGTGCGGACATTCACTCCGGCTGACCGTTGTCCTGCGCGGCGATCGCCGCGTCGATGTCGAACTCCTTGACGCGCTGAACCAGTTCCTCCAGGGCGGCCGGCGGCAACGCGCCTGCCTGGTTGAACACCAGCTTGCCCTTCTTGAACGCCATCAGCGTAGGGATGGACCGGATGTCGGCCGCGGCGGCCAGCTCCTGCTCGGCCTCGGTGTCGACTTTGGCATACACCACGTCGGGGTGTTGTTCGGAGGACGCCGCGAACGTGGGCGCGAACGCCTTACACGGGCCACACCACGACGCCCAGAAATCCACCAGCACGATCTCGTTGTCGTTGATGGTGTTGTTGAACTGTTCGGCAGTGATGTCTTGGGTAGCCACGTTGATTCCTAACGCTGATGGTCAGCTCTCTGTTCCCAGCCTACGGACGGATACCCAGTTCAGTGCGGCCACGCTCGAAGAAGTCGGTGATCTGGGCGGCCAACGTGTCGACGTCATGTGTGGCGTCGAGTGGATACAGGGCGCCGAACGGCGCGTTCCAGAACGGACCCGTCCGCTGTTGCCACGGGCCGACGTATGCATACGGCGTCGGATGGGTTTCGTCACCGGCCGAGACCCCGTAGTTCACCTCGTCTTCGACGGCGGCGACGTCGAAGTGTTCCGGCCACAGCGTCGGATGCTGCTCCGGTAGAACATGTTTCAACGCATACCCGCCGGCGTAGTGCGAACGCTGAAGCCACGCCGCGGCATCGGGATCGAGCTCGAGATCGGCGTCGGTGGGCAACGGGTCGACGATCTGGTAGACGCCGTCCGGAGGGCCGGGCACCACACCGGCCGCCTCCGCGATGGCTTCGACGCGGCCGGCCAGCGGAACACTTCCGTCCGGAAACATCAGGTCGGTACCGTGCACCGACAGGGGTAGGGCGACCGCCGCGAATCCGTCAGGCCGCACGGCGAGCCTGATCGTGCCCGCGGACCGGTATTGCGGGCCGGCGATCAGGCTTTCGGCCACCCCGCGCAGTTGGCGGCGGGTGGCCACGTAAGGGTGCGTCATATCGCATCGAGCGTACGGACGCCGCGCGCCGAACCCGACGCCGCCTGAGCTAGACCGTGAAACCGAGCGCGCGCAGCTGCTCGCGGCCGTCCTCGGTGATCTTGTCCGGGCCCCACGGCGGGTTCCAGACCCAGTTGATCTTCAGCTCGTTGACCAGCCCCGTCCCGACCAGCGCTGTGCGCGACTGGTCCTCGATCACATCGGTCAGCGGACAGGCCGCCGAGGTCAACGTCATGTCGATCAACGCGACCTTGCCCTGCTCCCCCTGCTCGACGTTGATTCCATAGACCAGGCCCAGATCGACCACGTTGATACCGAGCTCGGGGTCGACGACGTCGCGCATCGCCTCCTCGAGGTCGAACAACAGTTCCTCGTTGGGTACTGCGGTGTCACTCATCCTGCCTCCTGAAATCCTTCCGATGCCTGTGACAGTGCATCTTTGAAAGCCATCCACCCCAGCAACGCGCACTTGACCCGCGCCGGATACTTCGCGACACCGGCGAACGCGATGCCGTCCCCGATGACATCCTCGTCGCCCTCGACGGTCCCGCGCGAGGAGATCATCTCGCTGAACGCGGCGACGGTCTTGAGTGCGTCGCCGACGCTCTGGCCGATCACCTGATCGGTCAGCACCGACGTCGAGGCCTGGCTGATCGAACAGCCCTGCCCGTCATAGGAGATGTCGACCACCTGCTCACCGTCGTCGGACAACGCCACCCGCAGGGTCACTTCGTCACCACACGTCGGGTTGACGTGGTGAACCTGCGCGCCGTAGGGCTCGCGCAATCCGCGGTTGTGCGGGTGTTTGTAGTGATCGAGGATCACTTCCTGATAGATCTGATCCAGCCGCACGTCAGTCCCTGCTGAAGAATTCGACGGCGCGGCGCACACCGGCTACCAACCGATCGACCTCGTCGAAGGTGTTGTACACCGCGAACGACGCCCGTGCGGTCGCGGCGATCCCGAACCGCCGATGCAGCGGCCACGCGCAATGATGACCGACACGCACCGCCACGCCCTCGTCGTCGAGCACCTGCCCAACGTCGTGCGCGTGCACTCCGTCGACGACGAAACTGACCGGTGAGCCTCGATTCTCCAGCGACGTCGGCCCGATGATGCGCACGCCGTCGATCGCGGTCAGTCCCTCCAGCGCGGCCGCCACGAGCTCGGATTCGTGCGCCTCGACGACGCCCATGCCGATCTCGCGCAAGTAGCGCGCGGCGGCAGCCAACCCGACCACTTGCGACGTCACCGGCGTTCCGGCCTCGAAGCGCTGCGGCGCAGGCGCGTACGTCGTCTCTTCCATCGTGACGGTCTCGATCATCGACCCGCCGGTCAGAAACGGTGGCATCACGTTCATCAGCGCAGACCGCCCGTACAGCACGCCGATCCCGGTCGGTCCCAGCATCTTGTGCCCGGAGAACGCCGCGTAGTCCACGTCGAGCGCATGCAGGTCGACGGGCTGGTGCGGCACCGACTGGCAGGCGTCGAGCAGGGTCAGTGCGCCGACGGCCTTGGCGCGCGCAACCAGCTCGCCAACCGGCGCCAGGGCGCCGGTGACATTCGAATGATGGCTGAACGCAACGAGTTTCACACGCTCATCGAGCTGCAGCGAGTCCAGGTCGATGCGTCCGTCATCGGTGACGCCATACCACTTGAGCGTGGCGCCCGTCCGGCGCGCCAACTCCTGCCAGGGAACCAGGTTGGCGTGGTGTTCGAGTTTGGTCGTCACGATCACATCGCCGGGCCCGACAGCGTGATCGAACCGCGAGTCCCCCATCGCGTACGAGACCAGGTTGATCGCCTCGGTCGCGTTCTTGGTGAACACCAACTCATCGGCATCGGCACCGACGAATGCCGCGATGTCGGCGCGGCCGTCCTCGTAGGCGTCGGTCGCCTCCTCCATCAACTGGTGCGCGCCGCGGTGCACCGCGCCGTTGGAGGTCACCAGGAACTCGCGCTCGGCGTCGAGGACCTGCACCGGCCGTTGCGAGGTAGCCCCGGAATCCAGATACGCCAACGTGTTTCCGCCGCGCATCTGCTTCTTCAGGATCGGGAAGTCCGCGCGGACGGCGGTCAGATCCAGCGGGCGAACGGTGGCGGTCATGTTAGGCCTCCGCGGCGGCCGTCTGCGTGAAGCGGACGTAGCCCTTCTCCTCGAGCTCGTCGGCGAGCTCGGGACCGCCGGAGGTCACGATGCGTCCGTCGACGAACACGTGCACGAACTGCGGCTGGATGTAGCGCAGGATGCGGGTGTAGTGGGTGATCAACAGCACGCCGCCGTTCTCGGTCTCGGCGTACCGGTTGACCCCCTCGCTGACCACCCGCAGCGCGTCGACGTCCAGGCCGGAGTCGGTCTCGTCGAGGATCGCGATCTTCGGCTTGAGCAGCGCCAGCTGCAGGATCTCGTGACGCTTCTTCTCACCGCCGGAGAACCCCTCGTTGACGCTGCGTTCGGAGAACGACTGGTCGATGTCGAGGTCGCTCATCGCCGACTTGACCTCTTTGACCCAGTGCCGCAGCTTCGGCGCCTCACCGCGCACCGCCGTCGCGGCCGTGCGCAGGAAGTTCGACATCGACACACCCGGCACCTCGACCGGGTACTGCATCGCGAGGAACAGGCCCGCGCGGGCGCGCTCGTCGATGCTCATCTCCAGTACGTCCTGGCCGTCCAGCGTGATCGAACCGGACGTCACCGTGTACTTGGGGTGACCGGCGATCGCGTAGGACAGCGTTGACTTGCCGGAGCCGTTTGGTCCCATCACCGCGTGGGTCTCCCCCGACCTCACGGTCAGGTCGACACCCTTGAGGATCGGGATCTCGGTCTGCTCAGGGGTTTGCACCGAGACGTGCAGGTCTTTGACTTCAAGTGTGGTCATGATTGGACTGTTCTCGATTCCGTGATCGCTAGTTCTCGTTCGATTGCTTCGGTGAGGCGCTCGCGCACCGCGGGCACGGCGATCTTCGCGATGATCTCGTTGAAGAAGCCGCGCACCACCAAACGTCGCGCCTGATCCTCGGGGATGCCGCGGGCCCGCAGATAGAACAACTGCTCGTCGTCGAAACGCCCGGTGGCACTGGCGTGTCCGGCTCCGACGATCTCGCCCGTCTCGATCTCGAGGTTGGGCACCGAGTCAGCCCGAGCGCCGTCAGTGAGCAGCAGGTTGCGGTTCACCTCGAAGGTGTCGGTGCCGGTGGCCTCCGCGCGGATCAACACGTCACCGACCCACACGGTGTGCGCATCGGGCAGGTTGGATGCCGGATCACCCTGCAGCGCACCCTTGTACAGCACATCGGACTTGCAGTTCGGGTGGGCGTGGTCGACCAGCAGCCGCGACTCGAAGTGCTGGCCGTCGTCGGCGAAGTACGTGCCGAGCATCTTGGCGTCGCCGCCGGGCGCGGTGAAACGCACGTTCGCCGTCGTCCGCACCACGTCCCCGCCGAGCGTCACGTTGACGTGGCCGAGCACGGCGTCCTTGCCGAGGCGCGCGTGATGTGCGCTGACGTGGACGGTGTCGTCTGCCCAGTCGGCGATCCAGATCACCCCGAGGCCTGCCGAATCGCCGACGATGATCTCGACGTTGTCGGCGTAGGTCCCGCTGCCGCGCAGGTCCACCACGACGATCGCGCGGGAGAGTTCTTCGACGCGGATCTGCAGATGCCCGTAGGCGACCGCGCCCTCGCCGGGACCGTCGATGTCGATCTCGATTGGTTCGGCGACCTCGGTGTCACGGCCCACCGTGACGATCGTCGCGCTGTCGAACGACGAGTACGCCTGTGCCGCAACGCGGTCGGCGGGCACGCCGCCCTGGCCGAGCCGCTCGTCGTCGCGGCCGACCGTCTCGATGGTGACGCCGGGGCGCTCGCTCACGGTGATGCCGGCGCTACCGGAGGCGACCGCGGATCCGTCGTGCAGACCGCGCAGGCGCTTCAACGGCGTGAACCGCCAGATCTCGTCGCGACCGCCGGGCACTTCGAAGGCGTTCACGTCGAACGACGTGAAGATCTCGCCCTTGTTGAGTGCCGACCCGGCCGGTGTCCCCTCGATCGCAGTGGTCAGATTCTGTGCCGTCACTATCCGACCGCGCCTTCCATCTGCAGTTCGATCAGCCGGTTGAGCTCCAACGCGTATTCCATCGGGAGCTCCTTGGCGATCGGCTCGACGAAGCCGCGCACCACCATCGCCATCGCCTCGTCCTCGGTCAGGCCGCGGCTCATCAGGTAGAACAGCTGGTCCTCGCTGACCTTCGACACCGTGGCCTCGTGACCCATCGTGACGTCGTCTTCGCGGATGTCGACGTACGGGTAGGTGTCGGAGCGGCTGATCGTATCGACAAGCAGCGCATCGCACTTCACGCTCGACCGCGATCCGTGGGCGCCCTTGTTGACCTGGACCAGGCCGCGGTAAGAGGCCCGGCCACCGCCGCGGGCGACGGACTTGGACACGATGTTGCTCGACGTGTTCGGCGCCAGGTGCAGCATCTTGGCACCGGTGTCCTGGTGCTGACCCTCGCCGGCGAACGCCACCGAGAGCACCTCACCGCGAGCGTGCTCACCGGTCATCCACACTGCGGGGTACTTCATGGTGACCTTGGAGCCGATGTTGCCGTCGACCCACTCCATCGTCGCGCCGGCCTCCGCCCTGGCCCGCTTGGTGACCAGGTTGTAGACGTTGTTCGACCAGTTCTGGATGGTCGTGTAGCGGCAGCGGCCGCCGGACTTGACGATGATCTCGACGACCGCCGAGTGCAACGAGTCACTCTTGTAGATGGGCGCGGTGCAGCCCTCGACGTAGTGCACGTAGGCACCCTCGTCGACGATGATCAGCGTGCGCTCGAACTGGCCCATGTTCTCGGTGTTGATCCGGAAGTAGGCCTGCAGCGGGATGTCTACGTGCACACCGGGCGGGACGTAGATGAACGAACCACCCGACCACACCGCGGTGTTCAGCGCGGAGAACTTGTTGTCGCCGGCCGGGATCACCGTGCCGAAGTACTGCTTGAAGATCTCCGGGTGTTCACGCAGCGCGGTGTC
This sequence comes from Mycobacterium sp. 852014-52144_SCH5372336, assembly GCF_001665615.1. Lineage (NCBI taxonomy): Bacteria > Bacillati > Actinomycetota > Actinomycetes > Mycobacteriales > Mycobacteriaceae > Mycobacterium > Mycobacterium sp. 852014-52144_SCH5372336. The sequence goes on along the minus strand of NZ_LZSW01000064.1, from coordinate 50,733 downwards.
CGTGTCGAGGAAGATGACGCCCTGCGCCTCCAGGTCCTCGCGGATCTGGTGGTAGACCACCTCGGACTCGTACTGGGCCGCGACACCGGAGACCAGCCGCTGCTTCTCCGCCTCCGGGATGCCCAGCTTGTCGTAGGTGTTGCGGATGTCCTCGGGCAGGTCGTCCCACGTGGCCGCCTGCTTCTCCGTGGACCGCACGAAGTACTTGATGTTGTCGAAGTGGATGCCCTCGAGGTTGGAACCCCAGTTCGGCATCGGCTTCTTCTCGAAGGTGCGCAGCGCCTTCAGCCGGATGTCGAGCATCCACTGCGGCTCGTCCTTCTTGGCGGAGATGTCACGAACCACCGCCTCGGACAGCCCGCGCTGCGCGCTGGCGCCCGCGACGTCGGAGTCCACCCAGCCGTAGCCGTACCGGCCCAGCGAGGCGATCGCCTCGTCCTGGCTGAGCGGTTCGCCTACCTTGTGGACCTCAGGTGTCGTCGTCATCTCGACGCTCCTTGCTTGTTAGTGGGGGCTGTTGGGGCTGAAGCACTGATCTTTTCGACCAGGGGTACGTGCGTGGTGCACGCAAAGTCGCCGTTGACGATGGTGGCGAGCCTCTGCACGTGGGTTCCCAGAATCTCCGCGAACGCCTCACGCTCGGTCTCGCACAGCTCGGGGAACTCCTCTGCGACGTGTGAGACCGGACAGTGATGCTGACACAGCTGGATTCCGTGGATCGATCCAGGCGCCGGTGTCACCGAAGTCACACTGGTCGCGTAGCCGGCCTTGGTCAGCGCGTCGGCCACCCGGTCGGCTTTAGATACAACGTCATCGGGCCCCTCGGTTACTCCCGCGAGGATCCCGTCGATACGGCGCCGCGCGAACGTCCGCACGGCGTCGTCGCCGCCGATCTCGCGCAGCTGACGAATGGCCGCCGCGGCCAGGTCGTCGTAGGCGTGGCCGAGCTTGGCACGACCCGCCGCAGTAAGCCGATACCGCTTCGCGGGCCTGCCGCGTCCGGTGTGCTGCCAGGCCGCTGCGGCGCTGGCCTGCGCGTCGCCGGCCTCGATCAAGGCGTCGAGGTGGCGACGCACGCCTGCGGCCGAGATTCCGAGCTGTTCACCGATCTCACCGGCGGTGATCGGTCCGGATTCGAGCAGCAATTGCACGATCGCCCCACGCGTGTGGCGATCGGCTCCTGCCTCCGGACCGAATTTCACAACACTATTGTGACGGAATTCGGAAACCCCTGTAAAGCAAGGGCACCCTTAGCGTGACTTGAGCCATAACGTTGACGGTTACGCTGCTGAGGTGGCAGCCCGCCTCCCGTCGTTCAGCTCGTCGATTGCCCGTTGGCACGCCGACGAACCCCCGGTGGGCTCACCCCTCAACGATGCCGAGGTCATCGCGCTGCGCCGGACCCGGCTGTTCGGAGCGGCCGGCACCGTCCTGATGGCGATCGGGGCGCTGGGCGTCGGGGCCAGGCCGGTGGTGCAGGACCCGACGTTCGGCGTGCGGCTGCTCAACCTACCCTCGCGCCTGCAGACCGTGAGCCTGACCATGACCACCACCGGCGCGGTGATGATGGCGCTGGCCTGGCTGATGCTCGGGCGGTTCACCCTGGGTGACCGGCGGATGTCGCGCAGCCAGCTCGACCGGCTGTTGTGGCTGTGGGTGCTGCCGCTGCTCATCGCGCCGCCGATGTACAGCCGCGACGTGTACTCCTATCTGGCGCAGAGCGAGATCGGCGTCAAAGGCCTCGACCCGTACCGGGTCGGCCCGGCCACCGGCCTGGGTCTGGACCACGTGTTCACGCTCTCGGTGCCGAACATGTGGCGCGAGACACCCGCGCCGTACGGGCCGCTGTTCCTGTGGATCGGTCAGGGTATCTCGGCGTTGACCGGTGAGAACATCGTCGCCGCCGTGCTGTGCCACCGGTTGGTCGTGCTGTTCGGCGTGGGCCTGATCGTCTGGGCGACCCCACGCCTCGCCCGGCGCTGCGGCGTCGCCGAGGTGAGCGCGCTGTGGCTCGGCGCCGCCAATCCGCTGCTGATCATGCATCTGGTCGGGGGCATCCACAACGAAGCGCTGATGCTCGGCCTGATGCTCGCAGGCACCGAGTTCGCGCTACGCGGGGTCGACGCCGCCGCACCGCTGCTTCCCAGGCCGTTGTCCTGGCCGGACGGCCGCGACCAGTGGGCACGATGGTGGCCGCTGACGATGCTGTTGGTCGGCGTGGTGCTGATCACGCTGTCGTCACAGGTCAAACTGCCGTCGCTGCTGGCGCTGGGATTCGTGGCGATGGCGCTGGCCTGCCGCTGGGGCGGCACGGTCAAGGCGTTCTTCCTGGCCGGCGGGTCGTTGACCGCGGTGTCGGTGGTGGTGATGGCGCTGATCGGGTGGGCAAGTGGCCTCGGGTTCGGCTGGCTCAACACGCTGGGCACGGCGAACGTCGTGCGTAGTTGGATGTCGCTGCCCACCCTGTTGGCCCTGGGCACCGGTCAGGTCGGCATCCTGCTGGGGCTCGGCGATCACACCACGGCGGTGCTGGGGCTCACCCGTGCGATCGGCGTGTTCATCATCGCGATCCTGGTGACCTGGCTGTTGCTGCTGGTGCTCCGGGGACGCCTGCATCCGGTGGGCGGGCTCGGCGTCGCGCTGGGTATGACGGTGCTGCTGTTCCCGGTCGTCCAGCCCTGGTACGTGCTGTGGGCCGTCCTGCCCCTCGCGGCGTGGGCGACCCGGCCGGCGTTCCGCAGCACGACGATCGTGGTGACGCTGGCCGTCGGCATCTTCGGCCCGACCGCCAACGGCGACCGCTTCACGGTCTTTCAGATTCTGCTCGCGACCGCGGCGAGCACGGTGATCGTCGTCGCGCTGTTTCTGCTCACGTACAACCGGTTGCCCTGGCGCAGCGTGGCGAGCCCGCCGCATGAACGCCCACCGCCACCGCAGCCACAGCCCGCGCGGCCCGACGCATACGCTGAGTCCCCGTGACCCACTCTGGATCCGGGGCGTCGTCCCCCGCCCCCGTACGCCTGCGCGGGGTCACCAAGCGCTACGGGTCGACGGTCGCGGTGTCCGAGCTCGACCTGGAGGTAGGCGCCGCCGAGGTGTTCGCGCTGCTCGGGCCGAACGGCGCAGGTAAGACGACGACCGTGGAGATGTGCGAGGGCTTCATCAGGCCCGACTCCGGCTCGATCGAGATCCTCGGCCTGGATCCGTTCGGCGACAACGCCCGGTTGCGTGAGCGCATCGGCGTGATGCTGCAGGGCGGCGGCGGTTACCCGGCGGCCCGCGCGGGCGAGATGCTCAACCTGGTGGCGTCCTACGCGGCCAACCCGCTCGATCCGGCATGGCTGATGAACACCCTCGGACTGACCGAGGCGGCCCGCACGACCTACCGGCGGCTGTCCGGTGGCCAGCAGCAGCGGTTGGCGCTCGCCTGTGCGGTGGTCGGTCGCCCGGAGTTGGTGTTCCTCGACGAGCCGACCGCGGGTATGGACGCCCATGCCCGAATCGTGGTGTGGGACTTGATCGATGCGCTGCGTCGTGACGGCGTGACCGTGGTGCTGACGACCCATCAGCTCACCGAGGCCGAGGAGCTCGCGGATCGCATCATGATCATCGACCACGGCGTTCCGGTGGCCACCGGTTCGCCCGAGGAGCTGATGCGCAGCGGCGCCGAGAACCAGTTGCGATTCCGCGCGCCGCGCATGCTCGACCTGTCGCTGCTGGTTTCCGCACTGCCCGAGAGTTACAAGGCAACCGAGACCGCCCCTGGCGAATACCTGGTGGAGGGCGCGATCAACCCGCAGGTGCTGGCGACGGTGACGGCGTGGTGCGCACGTCTGGACGTACTGGCCACCGATATGCGTGTCGAACAGCGCAGCCTCGAGGACGTGTTCCTCGACCTGACCGGGCGGGAGTTGCGGCCGTAATGACGAATCGCTTTGCGCCGGGCACCTTCACGCCCGATCCGGGACCGGCGACCGTGCAGAAGATGCTCGCCGCGCAATTCGGCCTGGAGCTGCGGCTGCTGCTGCGCAACGGCGAACAGCTCCTGTTGACGATGTTCATCCCCATCACCTTGTTGGTGGGCTTGACGCTGCTGCCGCTGGGGTCGTTCGGGCCGAACCGGGCGGCGACGTTCGTGCCCGCGATCATGGCGCTGGCCGTGATCTCCACCGCGTTCACCGGGCAGGCGATCGCCGTGGCATTCGATCGCCGCTACGGGGCCCTCAAACGCCTTGGCGCCACGGCGCTTCCGGTGTGGGGCATCATCGCGGGCAAGTCGCTGGCGGTGGTGGCGGTCGTGTTCCTGCAGGCGATCGTGTTGGGCACCATCGGGGTGGCGCTCGGCTGGCGACCGCACCTGGCGGGGCTTGCGCTCGGCGCGGCGGTGATCGCTTTGGGCACAGCGGTTTTCGCAGCGCTGGGCCTGTTGCTCGGCGGCACGCTGCGCGCCGAGATCGTGCTGGCCTCGGCGAACCTGCTGTGGTTTGTCTTCGCGGGGCTCGGCGCGCTGACGCTCGAGGGCGGCATGGTGCCGTCCGCCGCGCAGTGGGTGGCCCGGTTGACGCCGTCCGGCGCCCTCACCGAAGCGCTGACCCAGGCGATGACGTTGTCAGTGGACTGGTTCGGCCTTCTGGTGCTCGCGGTCTGGGGCGCCGTCGCCGCGTTGTGCGCGCTGCGCTGGTTCCGCTTCACCTGAAGCCAACAGCGGCAGCAGGTATTCGAGCTGTCCGACCTCTTCGATGTTGTGCTTCACCCACGCGCGCACTTTGTTCGCCGGGAATCGTCGGCGCACGACGCTGTTGACGACAGAGAGCAGCGGCGAGCGCGCGCCGAGATCCATCACCGTCACGTAATGGGCACCGTCGGCGCCCGCAGACCAGGTGTGCTCGAGCTGGAAGATCGCAATTCCCGCAACCCGTTTGACCAGTCGGATACCGGTCTCGTCGAGCTTCTCGACCCGCGCGACCTCGTCGATCCTGTACTCCGGTCGACCGCCGAACGCCTCGACCATGCGGAAACGCGCACCGTCGGCCGCTCCACCTACTGGCGCCGGACGCGCCAGTGCCCAATGGATGTGATCGATCGGATGCCAGGCGAGATAGCGGTCGATGACCTCTCCCCCGTACACCATCGTTTCGCCCAGGTGCGTGAACCAGTCCAGCAGCATCGCCGGGGTGACGCCGGCCAGCGGCCGGTGGTCGATGGTGATGCGGCGCCTGCCGTGGCGATGGTCGAGATACTGCACCGTCGCGGTGTCGACGGAACGCAACGGATAGAGCACCGGACGCACCATGAGATCCTCCTAAGATACGGAAGCGTTTCTTGAGCATGACGCTAAGCTCCTGCGATAAGATACGCAAGCGTTTCCTGGAAGGAGTGTCGGATGCCGCGTCGCCGCGGACAGGAACTCGACGACGCCATCCGTGACGCCGTGCTCGACGTGCTCGCCCGGCACGGTCCGGCCGGCGTCACGATGGAGGCCGTCGCCGCGGCAGCCGCGACGAGCAAACCCGTGTTGTACCGGCGCTGGCCGGACGCCACCGCCCTGCTCCGAGACACCCTGCTCGGCATCGCCACCGACGCGATTCCGCACGAGGACACGGGCAGTTACCGCGGCGACATGCTCGCTGTGTTGCGTGGATGGGCCGCGTTGTTCACCGGCCCTCGGGCACCGGTGATTCGGGCCGCGATCGCGGCGGGCGCGCACGATCCGGACCTCACCGAGGCCTTCCGCAACGGCGTCATCGGCTGGCGAAAGCAGGAAATGGCCGCACTGCTGGCGCGCGGTATCGCCCGCGGCGACGTGCGCGCCGACGTTCCCGTCGAGATCGCCCGCGAATTGGGGCAGAGCGTGCTGTGGCATCGGCTGCTGATCACCGGCGACCGCATCGACGACGATCTGGCGGTGCAACTGGTCGATGAGGTGCTGGTGCCGTTCGTGTCGCCGCGGTAGCCGCTCACCCGCTACTACGGCTTGTAGTTGCGCTGCTCTACCATCGAACCGTGCGACGTGCCTTTTTGCGGCTGGTCGATCTGCTGCCGCTGCCGAGCCTGCGGGCCCAGCGCGTCATCGCCTTCCTCGTCATCCTGACCCAGGGCGGGATCTCGGTGACGGGTGCCATCGTCCGTGTCACCGCGTCCGGCCTGGGCTGTCCGACGTGGCCGCAGTGTTTCCCGGGCAGTTTCACACCGGTGCCGGTCGCCGAGGTGCCGGTGGTGCATCAGGCGGTCGAGTTCGGCAACCGGATGGTCACCTTCCTCGTCGTGCTCACCGCGGCGGCTGCCGTGCTGGCCGTGACGCGGGCCCGTCGCCGCCGCGAGGTGCTCGTCTACGCGTGGCTGATGCCGGTGTCGACGGTGGTCCAAGCGGTGATCGGCGGCATAACGGTGTTGACCGGGCTGCTGTGGTGGACGGTCGCGATTCACCTGCTGGCGTCGATGACCATGGTCTGGCTGTCGGTGCTGTTGTTCGTCAAGATCGGCGAGCCCGACGACGGTGTCCTCGTCCGGCGGGCGCCCAAGGCGTTGCGGCAGCTGGCCCTCCTCAGTGCCGCGGCCCTGGCCGCCGTGCTGGTGACGGGCACGCTGGTGACCGGCGCGGGCCCACATGCCGGCGACAAGAGCGTGGACCGCACGATCCCCCGCCTCGAGGTCGAGATCACCACGCTGGTGCACGCTCACTCGGCGCTGATGGTCGCCTATCTGTCGCTGCTGATCGGCCTCGGCTTCGGCCTGTTGGCGGTGCGCGCACCCCGTCCGGTCCTGCTGCGGCTGGTTGTCCTTGTCGCGCTGGTGGTGTGTCAGGGTTTGGTCGGCACGGTGCAGTTCTTCACCGGTGTACCCGCCGCGTTGGTGGCGGTGCACGTCGCGGGTGCCGCGCTCTGCACCGCGGCGACCGCCGCGCTATGGGCGTCGATGCGAGAGCGGGCCAAGCCCGAACCGGTCGAGCGCTGATTCGACGGCGACGACGAACTCGCGCTGCTGTCGGCCTCTGGTCGTTTCGTCCAGCTGCATCCAGCCCAGCGACGGTTCGACGAGTTCGACTTCCAGCACGCGCGGGTCCGCGCGCCCGCCGATGACGTCGACGCGCGCGTAGAGCAACTCCTCCGCGGAGAGGTCGAGGTGCGCAGCCGCCGCCGCAAGTGCCTGGTGCCCGACGTCCCAGACCTCGAAATCGGGATCGGCGGGGCTGAGGGACTCCTGCGCGTAGGTGCCCGACTCGTCGAACGGAGGCGCCTCGCCGGGGCGCTGCAGGATCGGGCCCTTCCTGAAGGCGTGCGACTGCGCGCCGCCGATGAACACCAATGCGGTCTCGCCGTCTTCGATGCGCGGGTCGTAGGGCTGGATCATTACGGTCCGACCGGCCGCCAGCAACCGGTCGGCATGGCGCCGCGCATCCTCCCGATTCGAAAAGCGAAGGGTGTCAACCGATCCCACGCCGACAGCAGGTTTCACCACGACTTCGGCACTGTTCGGCAGCCTCACCGCGTCGCCGGGGGCGAAGAATCGGCCCGGGACCGTCGGGACTCCCGCTGCCGCCAGGTCGGTCAGGTAGCGCTTGTCGGTGTTCCAGGGCACCACTCGGGCCGGGTTCAGCAGGTTGCGGACCCGTCGCGTCCAGGACAGGAACTCATCGAGCCGGTCGATGTAGTCCGACGTCGCCCGCAGGATCACCAGATCCGCCGTCAAGGTCGCCGGGTCATCCCAGGACATCCAGCGCGCGTGGAGCCCGTGCTTTCCCAGGGCCGCGACCAGGCCGGCGTCGTCGCCGTCCCCCTCCGGCAGTGCGGGGCATCCGGCCAACACGATGCGCGGATGGAACACGTCGGGCCGCGCAAGCTTCATAGTTGGCACGATAGAACCATGCATGCCATCGAAGTCGCCCAGACCGGCGGACCCGAAGTCCTCACCTACGTCGAGAAAACACAGCCCACGCCGGGCCCCGGGGAGGTGCTCATCAAGGCCGAGGCCATCGGCGTGAACTTCCTCGACACCTACTTCCGGTCGGGCCAGTACCCGCGGGAGACGCCGTTCATCGTCGGCAACGAGGTGTGCGGCACCGTGGCGGCGATCGGCGAAGACGTCGCCGCGCTGAAGGTCGGCGATCGCGTCGTCACCGCTCAAGCCAACGGGGCCTATGCCGAATACAGTCTCGCCCCAGCTGATTTCGTGGCCTACGTACCCGAAGGCGTGGCTCCCGACGCGGCCGCCGCATCCCTGCTCAAGGGTATGACGGCGCACTACTTGATCAAGTCGCTGTATCCGGTACAGCAGGGCGACTCGGTTCTGGTGCACGCGGGCGCGGGCGGCGTCGGGCTCATCCTCACCCAATGGGCGACCAGCATGGCGGTACGCGTGATCACCACCGTCTCGACGCCGGAGAAGGCGGAGCTGTCGCGTCAGGCGGGTGCGGTGCACGTGCTCGACTATCCCGACGATCCGGCCGCGTTCGGCGCCGAGATCAAAGACATGACCGACGGTGGCGTCGCAGCCGTGTACGACGGGGTGGGGGCGGCCACGTTCGAAGCCAGCCTGGCCAGTCTCAGGGTGCGGGGCACGTTGGCGTTGTTCGGCGCTTCGAGCGGACCGGTGCCGCCGTTCGACCCGCAGCTGCTCAACGCCGCGGGCTCACTGTTCCTGACCCGTCCGACACTCGTGCACTACACCCGCACGGCCGACGAATTCGCCTGGCGTGCGGGCGAACTTCTCGACGCGATCGCCTCGGGCACGCTGACGATCACGGTCAGTGAGCGCTACCGTCTCGCCGATGCCGAGCAAGCGCACCGCGACCTGCAGGGTCGCAAGACGGTCGGTTCGGTGGTGCTGGTGCCCTAGGGGCTAGAAAACGGTGGGCAGCGCCAGGACGGAGTCGACCGCCAGGGCCAGGAACACCACGGCGAGGTAGTTGTTCGACTGCAGGAACAGCCGCAGCGGCTTGACCGCCTCGCCGCGACGCACGCCGTTGTAGAGCTGGTGCGCCATCACCAGGAACCATCCGCCCGCCAGCAGCGCCACCGCCGCGTACAGCCAGCCCGTGACGGGCGTCAGCGCGAGCGTCGCGGCCACCGTCAGATACGTGTAGATCAGGATCTGCTTGGTGACCTGGCGTTCGGTGGCGACCGCGGGAAGCATCGGGACGCCCGCGGCGCGGTAGTCCTCCTTGTAGCGCATCGCCAGCGCCCAGGTGTGCGGCGGAGTCCAGAAGAAGATGATCGCGAACATGACCAGCGCGGGCCAGGCGATCGTCCCGGTGACCGCCGACCAGCCGATCATCACCGGCATGCAGCCGGCCGCGCCGCCCCACACCACGTTCTGCGAAGTGCGGCGCTTGAGCAACAGCGTGTAGACGAGCACGTAGAACGCGATCGTCGCGCCGGCGAGATGGGCCGACAGCATGTTCGTCGTCCACCACAGCCAGAAGAACGACGCGACGGACAGGGCCAGCCCGAAGATCAGCGCGTGACTGCGCGGAACCGTGGCACGCGCCAGCGGCCTGCGCTCGGTGCGCTTCATGACCTTGTCGATGTCGGCGTCGGCGACGCAGTTCAATGCGTTGGCGCCCGCCGCGGCCAGCAGTCCGCCGAACAGGGTGTTCAGAATCAGGAGCGGGTCGACCGTGCCCCGGCTCGCCAGCAGCATGGCCGGGATCGTGGTGACCAGAAGCAGTTCGATGACGCGCGGCTTGGTCAGTGAGACGTAGCCGAGGAACTTGTCGCGAATCCGAATCTGCGCCCCGTCGACGAGGTGCACGTCGCGAACTCTCACGCAGTTACTCCTGTCGAAATGGTCCCAGCGCGCGGGCATCTACTACAGACGATGGTAGACCGCACGACAACACCGGCCTAATCCTGCCCAGGCATCTCGCACCAGCAGCCTGCATTGGTCGACCATCCCGCACTAGGGTGGTTGAACGTGCAGCTGAGAAATGCTCTATGCCGACCAGGAGTGCGCCTGTGACCACACTCGAAGAAATCTCCGCGCTGACCCGCCCGAACCACCCCGAGGACTGGACCGAATTGGACTCGGTGGCGGTCGACACCGTCCGGGTGCTGGCGGCCGACGCGGTGCAGAAGGTCGGCAACGGCCACCCGGGAACGGCGATGAGTTTGGCGCCGCTGGCCTACACGCTCTTCCAGCGCCAGATGCGCCACGACCCCAGCGACGTGCACTGGCTCGGCCGCGACCGCTTCGTGTTGTCGTGTGGTCATTCCAGCCTGACCCTCTACATCCAGCTCTATCTCGGCGGATTCGGGCTCGAGCTGGACGACATCGAAGCCCTGCGGACGTTCAAGTCCAAGACCCCCGGCCATCCGGAGTTCCGCCACACCGATGGCGTGGAGATCACCACCGGCCCGCTCGGACAGGGTCTGGCATCCGCGGTCGGTATGGCGATGGCCTCTCGCTACGAGCGCGGTCTGTTCGATCCCGACGTGCCGTGGGGTGAGAGCCCGTTCGACCACTACATCTACGTGATCGCCTCCGACGGTGACATCGAAGAAGGCATCACCAGCGAGGCGTCGTCGCTGGCGGGCACGCAGCAGCTAGGCAACCTGATCGTGTTCTACGACAAGAACCAGATCTCGATCGAGCACGACACCAACATCGCGCTGTCCGAAGACGTCGCGGCCCGCTACCGCGCTTACGGCTGGCACGTGCAGGAGGTGGAGGGCGGCGAGAACGTCGTCGGCATCGAACAGGCCATCGTCGAGGCGAAGAAGGTCACCGACAAACCGTCGTTCATCGCGCTGCGCACGATCATCGGCTACCCGGCGCCCAACAAGATGAACACCGGCGACGTGCACGGTTCGGCGCTCGGCGAGGAGGAGGTCGCGGCCACCAAGAAGATCCTCGGCTTTGACCCCGACAAGACCTTCGAGGTGCGGCCCGAGGTCATCGAGCACACCCGCAAGCTGGTGGATCGCGGCAAAGAGGCACATGCGAAGTGGCAGATCGACTTCGACGCATGGGCCGAACGTGAGCCCGAGCGCAAGGAACTGCTGGACCGGCTGCTGGCTCAGAAACTGCCCGATGGCTGGGATTCCGACCTGACCTACTGGGAGCCGGGCTCCAAGCCGTTAGCCACCCGCGCCGCGTTCGGCCAGGTCCTCAACGACGTCGCGCCCAAGCTGCCCGAGTTGTGGGGCGGTTCGGCCGACCTTGCGGGCAGTAACAACACCACGATCAAGGGCGTGAATTCGTTTGGCCCGCCGTCTATCTCGACCGACGACTTCACGGCGGACTGGTATGGCCGCGTGCTGCACTTCGGCGTCCGCGAACACGCGATGGGCGCGATCCTGTCCGGCATCGTGCTGCACGGCCCGACCCGCGCGTTCGGTGGCACGTTCCTGCAGTTCTCCGATTACATGCGGCCCGCTGTGCGACTTGCATCGCTGATGGACATCGACACCATCTACATCTGGACCCACGACTCGATCGGTCTCGGTGAGGACGGCCCGACCCACCAGCCGATCGAACACCTGGCGGCGCTGCGGGCGATCCCGAACCTGTCCGTCGTGCGACCGGGCGACCCCAACGAAACGGCATACGCCTGGCGCAGCATCATCGCCCGCGGAAACGGCAGCGGTCCGGTCGGTTTCATCCTGACCCGCCAGGGCATCCCGGTGCTGGAGGGCACCGACGCCGACGGGGTGGCCCGCGGCGGCTACGTCCTCGGCGGCGGTAACCCCGCCGACGACGCGGACGTGATCATCATCGCGACGGGCTCCGAACTACAGCTGGCGGTGGAGGCGAGAAAGCAGCTGGCGGAAAAGGACATCACGGCATACGTGGTGTCGATGCCGTGTGTGGAATGGTTCGAGTCGCAACCGCGCGAGTACCGCGATTCGGTTCTGCCGCCGAGTGTTTCGGCGCGCGTGGCGGTCGAGGCGGCCGTCGCGCAGAGCTGGTACAAGCTCGTCGGCGACACCGGGGAGATCGTCTCGATCGAGCACTACGGCGAATCCGCCGATCACAAGACGTTGTTCCGTGAGTTCGGGTTCACTCCCGAGGCCGTGGTGGCCGCCGCGGAGCGATCGATAGACAACTGAGGTCTAGGAAAGGCACAGCTATGGCTCAGAATTCGAATCTCGCGGCATTATCCAAGGCAGGCGTGTCGGTGTGGCTCGACGATCTGTCGCGCGACCGACTGCAGACAGGAAATCTGCAGGAGCTCATCGACACCAAGAGTGTTGTCGGGGTGACCACCAACCCGTCGATCTTCCAGTCCGCGCTGTCCAAGGGACACGCCTACGACGATCAGGTGAACGAACTGGCCGAGCGGGGCGCGGACGTGGACGCCACGATCCGCACCGTCACCACCGACGATGTCCGCAACGCCTGCGACGTATTGGCCAAGCAGAATGAGCTTTCCGACGGAGTCGACGGCCGGGTGTCGATCGAGGTGGACCCGAGGGTCGCGCACGACACCGACAAGACCATCCTGCAGGCGATCGATCTGTGGAAGACCGTCGACCGGCCGAATCTGCTGATCAAGATTCCCGCCACCATGGCGGGCCTTCCCGCGATCACCGCGGTGATCGCCGAAGGCATCTCGGTCAACGTCACGCTGATCTTCTCCGTGGAACGCCACCGGCTGGTGATGGACGCCTACCTCGAAGGCCTGGAGAAGGCCAAGGAGGCCGGCCACGACCTGTCCAAGATCCATTCGGTCGCTTCGTTCTTCGTGTCCCGGGTGGACACCGAGATCGACAAGCGCCTGGAGAAGATCGGATCGCAGGAGGCGCTGGATCTGCGGGGTAAGGCCGGTGTCGCCAACGCGCGACTCGCCTACGCCGCATACGAAGAGGTGTTCGTCGGGGGCAAACGGTACGAAGCGCTCAAGGGTGACGGCGCCCGTGTGCAACGTCCGCTCTGGGCTTCCACCGGCGTCAAGAATCCGGAGTACTCGGACACCTTGTACGTCACCGAGTTGGTGGCCCCGAACACGGTGAACACCATGCCGGAGAAGACGATCGACGCGGTCGCCGAACACGGCGTGATCACCGGTGACACCGTGACGGGCACGGCCGATGAATCGCAGGCGCTGTTCGACAAGCTGGCCGACGTCGGTATCGACCTACCCGACGTGTTCCGGCTCCTCGAGGACGAGGGTGTGGAGAAGTTCGAGAAGTCGTGGCTCGAGTTGCTCGAGGCGACGCAGGAACAGCTCGACGCCGCCAAGAAATGACGGACTGGGTGAATCCGCTTCGCGACAAGCGCGACAAGCGGATGCCGCGGATCGCGGGGCCCTGCGGGATCGTCATCTTCGGCGTCACCGGCGACCTGTCGCGTAAGAAGTTGATGCCGGCGATCTACGACTTGGCCAACCGCGGCCTGCTGCCTCCGTCCTTCTCGCTGATCGGATTCGCCCGAAGGGACTGGGCCGACGAGGACTTCGGTGAGGTGGTCTACGAGGCGGTGAAGAAGCATGCCCGCACGCCGTTCCGGCAGGAGGTGTGGGACCGCCTGGCCGAAGGCTTCCGGTTCGTGCAGGGCACGTTCGACGACGATGCGGCGTTCGGCCGGCTTGCCGAGACCCTCGAGAAACTCGATGCCGAACGCGGAACGGGCGGCAATCACGTTTTCTACCTGTCCATTCCACCGAAGGCGTTCCAGCCGGTGTGCGAGCAGCTGCACAAGTCGGGGCTGGCCAACCCACAGGAGGGCCGCTGGAGCCGGGTGGTGATCGAGAAGCCGTTCGGCCACGACCTGGCGAGTGCGCAGGAACTCAACGAGGTCGTCAACAGCGTGTTCCCCGAGGAGTCGGTGTTCCGCATCGACCACTACCTCGGCAAGGAGACGGTGCAGAACATCCTCGCGCTGCGGTTCGCCAACGAACTGTACGAGCCGATCTGGAACAACAACTACGTCGACAGCGTGCAGATCACGATGGCCGAGGACATCGGGCTCGGCGGACGCGGAGGCTATTACGACGGAGTCGGTGCCGCGCGCGACGTCATCCAGAACCACCTCCTGCAGCTGCTGGCCCTGACCGCCATGGAGGAGCCTGTCAGCTTCGGTCCGAAGGAATTACAAATCGAGAAGATCAAGGTGTTCTCGGCCACACGACCGATGGAGCCACTGAACGAGACCACCGCGCGTGGGCAGTACGCGTCGGGTTGGCAGGGCAGCGAGAAAGTGGTGGGCCTGCTCGAAGAGGAAGGCTTCTCGAAGGATTCGAAAACCGAGACCTACGCGGCCATCGCCCTGGAGGTCGACACCCGGCGGTGGGCCGGTGTGCCGTTCTTCCTGCGCACCGGAAAACGGTTGGGGCGCAGGGTGACCGAGATCGCGCTGATCTTCAAGCGGGCGCCGCACCTGCCCTTCGACAAGACCATGACCGAGGAACTCGGCCAGAACGCGTTGGTGATCAGGGTCCAGCCCGACGAGGGCATCACGATTCGGTTCGGCTCCAAGGTGCCCGGCAGCGCCATGGAGGTCCGCGATGTCAACATGGACTTCTCCTACGGGTCGGCGTTCGCCGAGGACTCCCCCGAAGCCTATGAACGGCTGATCCTCGACGTGCTGCTCGGTGAACCCTCGCTGTTCCCGGTGAACAGAGAGGTCGAATTGTCCTGGGAGATCCTCGATCCGGTGCTGGACTACTGGGCCGCGCACGGTAAGCCCGAGGCCTACGAATCGGGTACCTGGGGCCCGGCCTCGGCCGACGAGATGTTGCACCGCATGGGTCGGGAATGGAGGCGGCCATGATTGTCGACCTGCCGGATACGAACACCAACGACATCAACAAGAAGATCACCGGGCTGCGCGAGGAGGGCGGCGCGATCACGCTGAGCCGAGTGCTCACCCTTGTGATCTCGCTCGACTCCGACGAGCTGCTGGAAGAATCCATCGAAGCCGCCAACTTCGCCAGCCGCGAACACCCCTGCCGGGTGATCATCGTGGTGCCCGGGGACCGCAACGCCGACGACGCGCGCTTGGACGCGCAATTACGTGTCGGCGGGGATGCCGGCGCCGGGGAGATCGTCGGGCTGCGCCTGTACGGCGAGCTCGCCGACCATGCGAGCGCTGTGGTGCTGCCCTTCCTATTGCCGGATACACCGGTGGTGGCGTGGTGGCCCGCTGGTGGGCCTGCGGTGCCCGCCAAGGATCCGTTGGGCCGGTTGGCGATCCGTCGGATCACCAACGCGACGCAGTGCTCCGATCCGTTGTCCGCGATCAAGGGGCGGCTGGCCGGCTATACCGCTGGGGATACCGACCTCTGCTGGGCGCGGATCACATACTGGCGGGCCCTGCTGGCCGCGGCCGTCGACCAGGAACCGCACGCGCCGATCACTTCTGCGGTGGTGTCGGGTCTACGGGACGAGCCGTCGCTCGACGTCCTCGCGGGTTGGCTCGCCGCACGAATCGACGGTCCGGTGCACCGCGAGGTGGGCGAGCTGAAAGTGGAGCTGATGCGCGACGGTGAGACGATCACTCTGCGTCGGCCGCAGACCGGCGTCACCGCGACACTGAGCCGCACCAGTCGGCCCGAAGCGCGAATCCCATTGGCGCGCAGAGAAGCCAAGGAGTGCCTGGCCGAGGATCTGCGCAGGCTCGACCCCGATGAGATCTATCACGAAGCCCTGCAGGGAATCGATAAGGTTCAATACGCATGAGCGCGACCATCGAGCGTTATCCCGACACCGCGACACTGGTGGCGGCCGCAGGTGATCGACTAGTCGCAGCCATCGTCGCAGCCATTGACAAGCGTGGGTCGGCGCACATCGTCCTCACGGGCGGGGGCACCGGTACCGGGCTGTTGAAGCGCGTGGCGGAAAAGGGCGCCGAGATCGACTGGGCGAAGGTGCATCTGTACTGGGGTGACGATCGCTTCGTGCCGGCAGACGATGACGAGCGCAACTACAAGCAGGCCCGTGAGGCGCTGTTGGATCGTGTGAGCATCCCGGACGGGAACGTGCACCCGATGGCCGCCAGCGGTGCGGAGTTCGGCGACGACCTCGACGCTGCCGCGGCCGCATACGAGCAGGTGCTGGCGGCCAACGCCGAGGGCGGTGAGCCGGCCCCCGACTTCGACGTACATCTTCTCGGAATGGGTGGCGAGGGGCACATCAACTCCCTGTTCCCCCACACCCCAGCGGTACGTGAGACCGAGCGCCTGGTCGTCGGTGTGGAGGACTCGCCTAAGCCTCCGCCGCGCCGAATCACGTTGACGTTGCCCGCGGTTCGACGGTCGCGGGAGGTGTGGCTGGTGGTCTCCGGTGACGGGAAGGCCGACGCGGTCGCGGCGGCGGTCGGCGGCGCTGATGCCGACGACGTGCCCGCGGCGGGCGCGGTGGGCCGTGAGACGACCGTGTGGTTGCTCGATGAGGCCGCGGCAAGCAAGCTTGGCTGATTGAGGCAGTGGAGCTCAGTGCCGCTCTACGACGAACGCCTCGATCCGCCGCTCGCCGGCCCAGACTTCTTCCTTGCTGAGACCCGGATACATGCGGTTGAACAGAATCAATGTCGGCAAGTTGCCTCACGTCAAGATGCGCGCGAAGGGTGGTTCGTTGCCTCACGTGAGCGTGCGCGCTTGGAGACTGGAGCGGGGACACCGGTTGGGGCTTTGCTGGTGGCCAGGGTGAACAGTTGGCTGGTCAGCGCCTGAATCTGGCGTTGGGTGGCGGCCGGATTGATCAGCGAGTAGCGCCGCTTGAGCGCCACGATGCGTTGCGCGGTGGTGCCTGGGTGATTGGTCGCGCGGTGAAACGGCGTTCTGGCCTTGTCGTGTTTGCGGGACACCTTGGCCCCTGTGCGGGTCTTGGATATCAGTTTCTGCTGGGGCAGGAAGTAGTTGGTCAGCTTCGACTGCAGTTGCCAGATCTCGTTGAGCAGCAACAGTTCTGACGCGGTGTCGTAGCGGTAGTAGCCGACCACGGCGCGTACCACGGTCCAGTTCTTCTGCTCGACGTGGCAGCCGTCGTTTTTATTGCCCGGCCGTGACCGGGTCAAGGTGATGCGACGGTCCTGGCACCAAGCCAGCAGGTCGTCGTTGATGAATTCTGACCCGTTATCGCAGTCCACACCCCGGATCGGAAACGGCATCGCCGCAGCGATGTGACTGAGGGCGGCCACCACGGTCTTGGCGGCCCTGTCAGGCAGGGAGCGGGTCTCGGTCCAGCCGGTGGCGATGTCGGTGACCGTCAGCGTGAAGGCATGGCCCCCACCGCGGTTGCCGCCGTCGTGAAAGACCGTGTCAATCTCGACGAAGCCGGGCACAGCGTCGTCCCATTCAGCCCAGGTACGCACCGGAATCTGGCTTTTGAGCAGCGATCCGGGCTTGGTGCCCACACGTCCTTTGATCTTGTGCTTGGCTCGCTCATCGGCCAGGCGGCGATCGATGGTGGCCGCCGACATCGACACCAACAGCGCCGCGGTTTCGTCACTGATGACCAGCTCCCGGAAGTGGCGCAGCACGGCCACCAGCTCTGCGAGCATGGGGGCCAGCCGTTTGCCGGCGGGCATGCCCAGCACCGTCCAACAGACCGTCAGCGCCGCAACGACCTCAGGTCCGTACGTCACCGGCCGAGGCCGAGGCGCGGTGACGATCGTGGGCACCAGCGCGGCTGTCAGCGCCTTAAGAGCATGACTGCGATGCCAGCCGGTATTCGCGCACAACTCATCGAGAATCCGGCTCTTCCCGCGCTTACCGGCCTGCTGATAGCGCATCGCCGCTGCCCGCGTCACAGCCCTGCGCTCACCCAATGACAATCCCATCACCCGGGCCTACCGAAGTCATTGCTGACCGATCAGCCAGACGCGCCGTCCACGCGCGCATTTCTGATGAGTCAACGAACCCCCCTTTCGCGCGCATTTCTGATGAGTCAACGCGGTCGGTGGGCGCGAGTAGTGTCGCACACATGTTCGAAACACTCGACGACGCGGCGTTGGTTGAGTCCATCACCGCGGCTTCGCGCGAGCAGAGCGCGGCCTGCGGCCGTGAACTCATGGCGATCGGTGAGCTCTACGCCCGCCGCGCCCCCGAGGACGACGACGAACGAGCGAATTGGGCGATCGACGGCCACGCCAATGTGGTCGCCGAGGTCGCGGCGGCGCTCAACATCAGCCGGGGGCGAGCCGCCAGTCGCCTGCACTACGCGATCGACCTGCACGAGCGCTTGCCCAAGGTCGCCGAGGTCTTCGCGCGCGGGCAGATCGACTTTCGGATGATGACCGCTCTGGTCAACCGCAGCTCCAACGTCAAGGACGATGATCGCCTCGCCCGGCTCGACGCGGCTTTCGCGAAATGGTCGCCGAAATGGATGAAGCTGTCCGGGCCGAAACTGCATGAACGCATCGACATGTGGGTGGAGAAGTTCGACCCGGACGGAGTTCGGGAACCGAAGCCGCCCAACGACGACCGCTACGTCGAGGTCGGTCCGATCGGTCCTGGCATGGTCGGGGTCTGGGCCAAACTCGCCTTCGCCGACGGCATGGCTTTCGACACGCGACTCGACGAGATCGCCGCAACCGTATGCCGCGACGATCCGCGCACCGTTTCGCAGCGCCGTGCGGACGCGATGACGGCGATGAGCGCGGGGCAGATGCGGCTCGAGTGCGGCTGCGGGGCCGAGGATTGCCAGAACGGGTACCCCGGCGGGCCCACCAGTCAGGTCGTCATCAATGTCATCGCCGAGCAGGCCACGATCGAGGGTCGGTCGGACAATCCGGGGTACCTGCCAGGCTTCGGCGCGGTGCCCGCCTCGATGTTGCGCGAGATGATCGCGACCGCGCAGGTGCGCCCGGTTCCGCTACCCGAACCCTGCGCCGAGCAGGGCTACCGGCCTTCTGCGGCGTTAGCTCGTTTCATCCGATGGCGCGACCTGACGTGCCGCTTTCCCGGCTGTGATGTGCCCGCATCCGCGTGCCAGATCGACCATACGGTCCCGTACCCAATGGGACCCACTCATCCGTCGAACTTGAAGCTGCTCTGCGGCTTTCACCATCTGCTGAAGACTTTCTGGTGCGGCTCCGACGGGTGGTCAGACCGACAATTCGCGGACGGCACTGTCATATGGACGGCGCCCAACGGGCAGACGTACACCACCACCCCTGGCGGTGCCGAGTTCTTCGAACAGCTAGGTAGGCCCACGGGCGACATCACGGTGGCATCGCACCCGAGCGGACCAGGCGACCTTCATCGCGGCGCGAAGATGCCAACCCGCAGGCGGACCCGCGCAGAGGACAAGGCGTATCGGATCGCGCTGGAACGTCAGCACAACGCCGCGCGCAACCGCCGCATTCAGTTCTTGCTAGCCGAACGGCTCGCCAGGGACGACGAACCACCGCCGTTCTGACCAGCGTTCAGCCCGAGAGGACCGAGAGATCATCGTCGTGTCCGTCGCGAAAGCCTGCGTCGTAGTCGGCCCTTGCGGTCCTGGTATCCGATCCGGCCATGACCATTCGCGGATCCACGGGGCACTGCCGGGACGCGGTTTCCTCTTGGTTCACATCTGTTCAGACGCCGGGTTACGGCCAGCGGTTCCCCGGCTGCGGTCATAATGGCCCTCATGGCAGACAAGGGTGGTCGACCGGTCCGCACAGGACCGGAACGCATCAGAAAGCTCGCCCAGGCGGCGCTGAACGCCGACGTCACCGTCGAGCAGGTCGACACCATCCTGGAGGGGCTAAGCGAGACGCTCGAGGACCTGAACAGCTCCACCGCCAACCTCGACGCCACCCTGGAGCGGTTTAACGAGACGATCAACCAGATCAATCAGCTGGCCCCGCGCCTCAACGCCGTCGTGGACCGCATGGAGGGCATCGTCGGGCGGGTGGAACGCATCGTCGGCCTCGGTGAGTCGGTGATCTCACCGCTCGCGGCGACTGAGCAAGTGGTGCGGGGAGCCGTGAACAAGGTGCGCCGCTCCGCAGGTCTCTAGTCCTGCCGGCTAGCCGCTGTTGCGCAGGGCGCTTGCCAACCCGCTCATTGTCAGCAGGATCCCGCGCTGGACGAGTTCGTCGTCGTCCCCGGATCGGTAACGCCGCAGCAACTCGACCTGGAGATGATTCAGCGGTTCCAGGTACGGGAAGCGGTTGAACACCGAACGGGCCAGCGCGGGATTGTCCGCCAACAGATCGTCCTGACCGGTGATGAGCTTGTGCATCCGGATCGTGCGCTCGTGCTCGGCGGCGATCTTGTCGAACACCCGCCGCCGCAACTCCTCGTCATCGACCAGCTCGGAGTAGCGGGCAGCCAGCCCCAGATCGGATTTGGCCATCACCTGTGCCATGTTCGACAACACGGTACGGAAGAACGGCCACCGCCGGTACAGGTCCCGGAGCACCTCGACACGGTCCTCCTCCGACTGCGGCCCCTCGGCGATCCACTCCTCGAAAGCCGTGCCGGTGCCGTACCAGCCGGGCAGCATGACCCGCGACTGGCTCCACGCCAGCACCCACGGGATGGCGCGCAAGTCTGAGATCGACGTCGTCGGCTTGCGCGACGATGGCCGGCTACCGATGTTGAGCGCGCCGATCTCGCTCACCGGCGTCGAAGCCTTGAAATAGTCCACGAATCCCGGTGTCTCGTGCACCAATTCGGCGTATGCGCGCTGAGCGCGTGCGGCCAGGTCGTCGAGCACTTCGTAGGCTGGGCCGGCCTCCTCACCGAGACCTTCCACATCGAGCAGCGTGCCCTCCAATGTGGCGGCCAGAAGGGTCTCGAGATTGCGGTACGCCGCTTGTGGTTCGGCGTATTTCGCCGCGATGACCTCGCCCTGCTCAGTGAGGCGCAGCGATCCGTTCACCGCGCCCGGCGGCTGGGCCAAGATGGCGTCGTAGCTCGGCCCGCCGCCTCGACCCACGGTGCCACCGCGACCGTGAAAGAGGCGCAACCGAATTCCGGTCTTGCGCGCCGACTCCACCAGGTCCAGTTCCGCCCGGTACAACGCCCAGTTCGCCGCGAGGTAGCCGCCGTCCTTGTTGGAGTCGGAGTAACCGAGCATCACCTCCTGGCTCTCCCCGCGCGCGGACACGACCGAGCGGTACACCGGAAGATCGAGCGCCGCTTCGAGAATCGACGATCCACGCTGCAGATCGTCGATGGTCTCGAAAAGCGGGACGATGCCGACGGGTGCGTACGGCGTCTCCCCCGAGACGTCCAGCAGCCCGACCTCTTTGAGCAGGATCGCCGCCTCCAACATGTCCGAAACGGACTCGCACATCGAGATGATGTAGTTCGGAATCGCCCGAGACCCGAAGACCCGCACCGCCCGCGCGGCCGCCGCGACGATGTCGAGTTCTTTACGGGCCAGCTCGGACAGTTCAGCGCCGGCCTTGACCAGCGGGCGCCGGGTCGACAGCTCACCCGCGAGCAGCTCCACCCGGTCCGCCTCGTTCAACGAGCCGTAGTCGGGGTGCGCACCGGCCCACGCCAACAGCTCGGCGACTACCTCCTCGTGCACGTCGGAGTTCTGCCGCATGTCGAGGCCGCACAAATGAAACCCGAACGTGCGCACCGCCTCCCGCAACCTGGCCAGTCGGTCGTCGGCCAACACCGCGCTGCCGTTGCTCCGCAGCGACTCGTCGACCACATCCAAGTCGGCGAGCAGCTCGGCCGGCGACTCGTAACACTCGAGCCCCAGATCGAGTTCGTGCTCGGGCTGCTCGTCGAGAATCTCTTTTGCCGTCGACGTCAGCCGGGAGTGGATCACGCGCAGCGCTCGCCGGTAGGGCTCGTCGGCGCGCGCAGGTTCCTCGCACCGGGCGGCCAGCGCTTCGAGACCGTCGCTGATCCGCACCAGCCGCGCCGACATCGACAGCTCCTCTTCCAGCGCGGTGATCTCGGTGAAGAAGTGGTCCAGCGCGACGTAGGCGGCGCTGCCGGTGGCCAGCCGCACCACCTCGGCGGTGACGTTGGGGTTGCCGTCGCGGTCGCCGCCGATCCACGACCCGGGCCGCACGATCGGCTCGGCGAGCAGATCGGCGTCGGGCCACCTGGTGTGCAGTTCGGCGCGCACGTCGGCGTTCACCTGCGGTATGACGTCGAAGAACGCGGCCGGGTAGTACCGCAGACCTGTCTCGATCTCGTCCTGGATCTTCAAGCGCGACAACCGGACCAGCGCGGTCTGCCACAAAGTCAGAATGTGGCGGCGCAGCTCGAGTTCGATATCGCGGCCGTCGGCCCCGGCGCGCCCGAGCAGTCGTAACCGCATCAGCTCGGTGATGCGGTGTTGGGTGTCGAAGACCGTGCGGCGCCTCGTCTCGGTCGGGTGCGCAGTGATCACCGGCGAAACCATCGCCCCGGCGAGGGCTTCGGCGACGGTGTCGGCATCGAGGTCGACGGCGTCGAGTTTGGCGTAGGTGGCGGCAAGGCTGCTGTTTTGCGGCGGCTCCCCCGCCTCGACGTGGATCGCCCGACGACGCTCTCGATGGATGTCCTCGGCGACGTTGGCCAATAGCGCGAAGTGGGTGAAGGCACGGATGACCGGGATCGCCTGACGGATGTCGATGCCATTGAACATCCCCGCCAGCTCCGCGCGGTCGATCTCGGAGCGGCGCACCCGGAACGACTCGACGCGGGCGCGCTCGACGAGGTCGAACACCTCGTCGCCGTTCTGCTCGCGCACAGTGTCACCGAGTATCGCGCCGAGAAGGCGGATGTCCTCGCGCATCGGCTCGGTGGCGTCACGCCCCACCTTGGTCCGCCTGACCGCGCCTATCGGTTCGAGCCCGGCGATCTCAGCCATGACTCAAGTATCGACGGGCCACAGTCGGCCCGCACGGCGAGGTGCTGGGAATCAGCTGTACTTGATCAGCAGCGCGACGCCGACGATCGAGACGAGCCAGATGCCGGTGACGAACAGCGTCAGCCGATCCAGGTTCTTCTCCACCACCGTCGACCCCGACAGGCTGGACTGGACGCCGCCGCCGAAGAGCGTGGACAGACCGCCGCCCTTGGCGCGATGCAGCAGCACCAGGAGCACGACCAGGAGGCTGGTCACGACCAGGGTGATCTGCAGGGCCAATTCCATGGGCGCAAGACTACCTAATCGACGACGATGCTCACCAATCGGACGGTCAGGGCAGGGGGCCGCCCGCCGCGATGGCCGACAGGGTGGCGAACTGCTCGCCGTCGAGCGAGGCGCCCCCGACCAGAGCGCCGTCGATGTCCTCCTGCGCGACGATGTCGCCGACGTTCTTCGCGTTCACCGACCCGCCGTAGAGCACCCGCACACCGGCCGCCAGCTGCGGCGTCGCCAACTGGCCCAGCTCGTCGCGGATCGCCTTGCAGACCTCCTGGGCGTCGGCGGCGCTGGCCACCCGGCCGGTACCGATGGCCCACACCGGCTCGTAGGCGATCACGGCCTGGCCGATCTGTTCGTTCGAGAGGCCCGCCAGCGACCCGCGCAGCGACTCGACATTGTGCTCGACGTGGTTACCGGCCTCGCGTACTTCAAGTTGCTCACCGATGCAGATGATCGGCACCAAACCGTGCCGGAAGGCGGCTGCCGCCTTCGCCGCCACGACGGCGTCGTCCTCGTGGTGATACGTGCGGCGCTCGGAGTGCCCGACGACGACGAAGGTGCATCCCAGCTTGGCCAGGAACGCGCCGCTGATATCGCCGGTGTAGGCGCCCGAGTCGTGCTCCGAGAGATCCTGCGCGCCGTAGGTGAGCAACAGCTTGTCGCCGTCGACCAGGGTCTGCACGCTGCGCAGGTCGGTGAACGGCGGGATCACCGTCACATCGACCTTGTCGAAGTACTTCGCAGGCAATGCGAACGCGATCTTCTGCACCAGCGCGATCGCTTCGAAGTGGTTGAGGTTCATCTTCCAGTTGCCGGCGATCAGCGGCTTGCGGCTCACGATTCCAGGACCTCTCACTCTTCTTCTAAAACAGCGATGCCGGGCAGTTTCTTGCCTTCAAGGTATTCCAGCGAGGCCCCGCCCCCGGTGGAAATGTGGGAGAAGCCCTCTTCGTCCAGGCCGAGCTGACGGACCGCGGCAGCCGAATCGCCCCCGCCGACGACACTGAAGCCACCCTTACCGGTCGCCGCGATGATCGCCTCGGCGACGCCTTTGGTGCCCGCGGCGAAGGCCGGGAACTCGAAGACGCCCATTGGCCCGTTCCAGAACACGGTCTTGGCGTTCGACAGCAGCGTCGTGAACCGTTCGACCGAGCCGGGACCGATGTCCAGGCCCATCTTGTCGGCCGGGATCTTGTCCGCGGCGACGATCTCGGCCGTCGCATCGGCTGCGAACTTGTCGGCCACCACGATGTCGACCGGCACGTGGATGACGTCAGCGTAGGCGTCGAGCAGCTTGCGGCACGTCTCGATCATGCCTTCCTCCAGCAGCGAGGTACCGACCGAAACGCCTTGTGAGGCAAGGAAGGTGAAACACATACCGCCACCGATGATCAGGCTGTCCGCCTTCTCCGCGAGCGACTCGATGACCGCCAGCTTGTCCGACACCTTGGACCCGCCGAGCACGACGGCGTAGGGCCGGTCGGTGGAGGTGGTCAGCTGCTCGAGCACCTTGACCTCCGCGGCCACCAGGGTGCCCGCATAGTGCGGCAGCAGGGTCGCGACGTCGTACACCGAGGCCTGCTTGCGGTGCACCACCCCGAAACCGTCGGAGACGAAAGCCCCCGGCGAACCGTCTGCGCCGCTGACGAGTTCGGCGAGTTGCCGGGCCAACGCCATCCGTTCGCCATCGTCCTTGCTGGTCTCGCGGGGGTCGAAGCGGATGTTCTCCAGCAGCAGGATGTCGCCGTCGGTCAAGCCTTCGGCACGGGCCAGTGCGTCGGTGCCCACGACGTCACCGGCCAGTTGCACGTGACGGCCGAGTTGCTCGCCCAACGCCTTGGCGACCGGAGCCAGTGAAAGCTTCGGGTCGGGGCCGCCCTTGGGTCGACCGAGATGCGCGGTGACGATCACCTTGGCGCCGGCATCGGAGAGCGCCTTCAGCGTGGGCACCGACGCGGTGATGCGACCCGGGTCGGTGATGTTGCCGTCATCGTCGAGCGGAACGTTGAGGTCCGACCGGACGAGCACTCCCCGATCCGAAACACCTTCACCAAGAAGGTCTTCCAGAGTCTTGATGGAAGACGAAGCCACGGCGTTACAGCGACTTGCCGACAAGCGCGACCAGGTCGACCAGCCGGTTGGAGTAACCCCACTCGTTGTCGTACCAGGACACCGTCTTGGCCTGGTTGTCGATCACCTTGGTCAGACCCGCGTCGAAGATAGAGCTGTGCGGGTCGGTGACGATGTCGCTGGACACGATCGGTGCGTCGTAGTACTTGAGGATGCCCTTGAGCGGACCCTCCGCGGCGGCCTTGAACGCCGCATTGATCTCGTCGGCGGTGGCCGACTTGGACAGCTCCGCGGTCAGGTCGGTGCACGAACCCGTGGGGATCGGCACGCGCAGCGCGTAGCCGTCGAGCTTGCCCTTCAGCTCGGGGAGGACGAGGCCGATCGCTTTGGCGGCGCCGGTGGAGGTGGGCACGATGTTCAGCGCGGCGGCGCGGGCGCGACGCAGGTCCTTGTGGGGACCGTCCTGCAGGTTCTGGTCCTGCGTGTAGGCGTGGACCGTTGTCATCAGGCCCTTGACGATGCCGAACTCGTCGTTGAGCACCTTGGCCAGCGGGCCGAGGCAGTTCGTGGTGCACGAGGCGTTGGAGATGATGTTCTGGCTGCCGTCGTACTTTTCGTCGTTGACGCCCAAGACGATGGTGATGTCCTCATCGGTGGCAGGCGCGGAGATGATGACCTTCTTGGCGCCGGCGTCCAGGTGGCCTTGCGCCTTGTCGCGCTTGGTGAAGATGCCGGTGGACTCGACCACCACGTCGACCCCGAGGTCGCCCCACGGGAGGGCCGAGGGGCCCTCCTTGATCGACAGTCCCTTCATCTTGTGCCCGCCGATGATGATGTCCTCGCCGTCGACCTCTACGTCTTCGGGTAGCCGGCCCAGGATCGAATCGAACTTCAGGAGGTGCGCGAGGGTCTCGTTGTCGGTGAGGTCGTTGACAGCGACGATCTCGATGTCGGTGTTCCTGCCTTCGTGCTTCTGCGCGTCCAGCGCGCGGAAGAAGTTGCGTCCGATGCGGCCGAAGCCGTTCACGCCTACCCGGATGGTCACTGTTTCTCCCTTGATCGCCTCAACGTGTAGTGCTCGGCCGCCAGCCTAGTCGTGTGATAGCGGCCACGCGTCACCTGGTCAGTGCGCGGTCAGGCGCTGGTCGGCATAGGGGTTGCCGAGCCATTTACGGCGGATCCGTTGCAGCGTGCCGTCGGCCTCCAACTCGGCTTGCGCGACTGTCAGCCGACCGAGAAGCACCTGGTCACCGCGCGGAACGGCAATCGCAATGTCCTCGACCGTGATGCCGCGCTGGACGACCTCGACGCCAGGGACCGGCTTGACCAGTTCGGTCAGCACCGGCGCAAGCTTCATCACGGCATCACAGCCACCCGTCGAGAGGTCGCTCAACGCGTCGCGAATCGCCGTGTACTCATAGACGCGGACGGCACCGGCCTTGCCATCGGCGACGAGTCGCTCGGCGATCGGCCGGCTGGAGTTGCCCCGCTGAACGCCGATGGTCAGACCTTCGAGATCGTCGACGGACGTGACACGCGGCAGCCGGGAGTGTCGACGGCCAGCGCCTGACCGGAGATCACGTAGGGCGGGAGGAACGTCGCCTTCTCCTCGCGCTGGGGCGTGACGGTAGTTCCGGCGGCGACGCAGTCGTACTTCGACCCGAGACCATCGAAGATGCCGCCGAAGTCGGCGCCGTCGTAGGGCACGAATTCGACTGTCGCGCCGATCTTCTCGCTGAGCGCGCGCATCAGGTCGATGTCGAGCCCACCGTCGTCGGGCATCCCGTTGAAGGGTGGGTCGGGCATCGCCACACCGACTCTCAGCGTCTCCATGGGTTCACCGTAGTTGCTGCAGCTGCGCGCGGGCCTGATCGATCTGCTCGTAGGCGGAGGTCGCGAGTTCGGCCACGAGGATGTGACCGCCGGGCCCGACCGCCATCACCCGGTGGAGGACTGTGCCGAAGTAGTCCCCATCGCGAACCTTGGTCTCACCGGTCGCGATGCCCATGCGCACCGGTAGTTCGAATCGGCGCTGGGCGTCGACAGCAGCCTCGACGACGTGAAGGCAGCCCGAGTCCATCACCGCTATGGCTGAACACAAATTCGTCATGCGCCTCATCACGGTCGGCCGAGTTCAGCTCGCGCATGGTCGATTTCGCCATAGGCGTACTCCGCGACGGCAGCCATCGACATCGACTCACCTCTGGAGGCCAGTGATTCGTAGGTGGCATCACCGAGCACCGTCCGGAGGTGGGCTATGGAGGTGCTGAACTCCGGCAGTACCGCTTGAGCCAGAGGGCTCATTGAAAACCCGCTGATAATCGCTGCCGATTCGTACAGACCCACGCGGTAAAGGAATGTAGTCAGCACGGCGAGTGGACTGCGAATGCTACCGACGTTGCCGGAGTCGTGGTAATTGCGTAGGACCAACGTCAAGTGCTCGAGTGCCTCTGGGGTAACCGCCTCAAGTGCCTCAAACCTGGCCATCCCCAGAGCGAGAATCGAGGCGTTGAA
The DNA here is from genome assembly GCF_001665615.1 of Mycobacterium sp. 852014-52144_SCH5372336. Lineage (NCBI taxonomy): Bacteria > Bacillati > Actinomycetota > Actinomycetes > Mycobacteriales > Mycobacteriaceae > Mycobacterium > Mycobacterium sp. 852014-52144_SCH5372336. The sequence goes on along the minus strand of NZ_LZSW01000064.1, from coordinate 23,179 downwards.
ACGATTTCCGCTATCCAGGGCCATCGCCAGCCCTTCGCGGCAGTCCTCCAAGCCGGCGTCTGACCCTTTCGCATGGAGTGGGAACGTACTTGCGGCGATTGCGAACGTGTGCATATAAGGGTTTCGAGTTGCCGCCCCCGCTTCGACCAATCCCTTCGCCGCGTCCATCGCGTCGTCAACAAGTCCCCCGAACGAAAGGCCGAACACCCGGCAGCCACGGATGTACACGTGGTTATCACCGCGCCGTTCGAGTTGAGCCTGACATAGTTCGGCCCACCTCAGCGGCTCGCCGGCCGGAAGGTAGGCCGCTCCCAGCCAACCCTCCATCCCGTAGGGCGGCGCATTCTCGTTGCGCGCCACTACGGCGGCGCCTGCTTCGGCATATCGAAGCGCGTTTTCCAACCTGCCGGCCATCCAGCACACCGCTGCGACCACATACAAACTCGACAGCCGGGGATGGTTTACAGCGACGGCAAGCTCGATCACCTCTTCGGCCCAGGTCATCGGCTCGTAACTCTCGACCCCTATGCCGAGAAGCCCCGCATACGTTGCGATTGTGGCGGCAACGTCAATGTCGCATGTATCGGCCGCCCAGCGGAAGGCTGTGCGCAAGTTCGCCAGCTCCAACGCCAACCAGCGATACGCGTAGCGTTGCTCAGGGCTGTCCCACAAGGACAGCATCGTGTTCTCGAGTTGCGCGAAGTAGCGGGCGTGGGCGTTTCGAACCTCCTCTGCCGCACCGCAAGAGGCAAGCTGTTCCTCTGCGAATTGGCGAACGGTCTCGAGCATGGAGAACCGAGCCGTCTGCTCGGATCGGTCCACCGTGAGCAGCGACTTGCGCACCAAAGACTCGAGAAGATCCACGACCGCGAACTCATCGTATTCCGGTCCGGCCACGGCGCAGGCGCTGTGGATGTCGAACCCACCGGCGAACACCGAACACCGCTCTAACAGTCTCTTCTCTTCGGCGCTCAAGAGGTCGTATGACCATTGCACCGCGTGACGAAGTGTCTGGTGTCTTTCCAAGCTTCGCCGTGCCCCCACGAGGAATTTGAACCTCTTGTCGAGTCGGTCACGAATATCGGTCAGCGTCATCACCGAAACCCGAGAAGCAGCGAGTTCGATCGCCAGCGGAATGCCGTCGAGGCGACGACATATGTCGGTGACCGCATCCATTTCGTGGACGGCAGCGCCAGGAGCAATGCTGCCGGCGCGCTCCACGAACAGCTCCGCCGCGGCATCGTCAGAGAGTGAGCGGACCGGCCAGATCTGTTCTTCGGCGACGCCCAAGCCCTCTCTGCTCGTGGCGAGGATGCTCACGGTCGAGGACTTCGCGAGGATGGCCTCGACAAGTCCTGCGGTCGCGTCCAACACGTGTTCGCAGTTATCGAAGACCAACAGCCGCTTCCGGTTCTCCAAGACAGCCGCGACCGAATCACACATGCTCATCCCGGGTTGTTGAGCGATGCCTAGGATCGCGGCAACCGAATCAGCCACGGCACCTGCGTCGGCCACAGACGCAAGCTCGAAAACCCAGACCCCGTCGGTGAAATCGTTGCTCAAACGACCAGCGACCTCAAGCGCCAGACGCGTCTTGCCCACTCCACCGACACCGGTCAATGTGACGAATCGATTGGTGCGCAACACCGCCGCGATCCGGGCCACTTCGTCATCACGCCCAACCAACCTTCTTCCCACAGGTCGGAAATTTCCCCGGTCAGCGTCCAGGCTGCGTAATGGCGGGAAGTCACATGGAAGGCCTTGGGTTCGCAGCTGAAAGATCGTGATCGGGCGCGTCACGTCGCGTAAGCGCTTCGGCCCCAGGTTCAGCAGTTCGACACCGTCGAGCAGAACCGCCGTCGACTCGGCCACCAGGATCTGGCCACCATGCCCGGCCGCCGTGACGCGAGCCGCACGGTTGAGCACCGTTCCGAAGTAGTCACCGTCACGCAGTTCGGCCTCACCGGTCGCGATTCCCATGCGCACGGGGAGCTCCAACTCGCGCTGGGCGGCGATGGCTGCGTCGACGGCGGCGCTCGGAGACGCGAACGCAGCGGCGAGACCATCGCCGCTGTGGCTGAACACGAATCCGTCGTGCGCCTCGATCGTCGAGCGCAACACCTTGTCATGGCAAGCAAGTGCGACCCGCATGGCATCCGCGTCGGACTCCCACCGACGAGTCGAACCCTCGATGTCGGTGAACAGGAATGTCACGACGCCGGTGGGCGGGACGCCCGCGGACACAAGTGAAGTGTCGGCCGAGAGAGCGCTTGTCACACGCCTTTCACCGAAATGCGCCTGACAAGTGGCCGGTCGGAGCTAGGCGTCCTCGAGCAGGTCCGGCGTGACAGCCGACTCAGTGTCGGGAATGCCGTCCTGCTTGGCCTTGCGATCGGCCATGGACAGCAACCGCCGAATACGGCCCGCCACAGCGTCCTTCGTCATCGGCGGATCGGCGAGCCGGCCCAACTCCTCCAGCGACGCCTGCCGGTGCTCGACGCGCAGCTTGCCCGCGGCGGCGAGGTGGTCGGGCACCGTATCGCCGAGGATCTCCAGCGCCCGTTCCACGCGCGCTGCCGCGGCGACCGCCGCCCGTGCCGAGCGCCGCAGGTTGGCGTCGTCGAAGTTGGCCAGCCGGTTGGCGGTGGCCCGCACCTCGCGCCGCATCCTGCGCTCTTCCCATGTCAGCCGGGTGTCCTGCGCACCCATGCGCGTCAACAGCGCGCCGATCGCCTCGCCGTCACGCACCACCACCCGGTCGGTGCCGCGAACCTCGCGCGCTTTCGCGCTCACCCCCAACCTGCGGGCGGCGCCGACAAGTGCCAGCGCCGCCTCAGGACCCGGGCAGCTGACTTCCAACGCCGACGAGCGTCCCGGTTCGGTGAGCGATCCGTGTGCCAGAAATGCTCCGCGCCAGGCTGCTTCGGCATCGGCCACGCTGCCGCCGACCACTTGGGCCGGCAGCCCGCGCACGGGGCGGCCCCGCAGGTCGAGCAGACCGGTCTGCCTGGCCAACGCCTCACCGTCCTTCGCCACCCGGACCACGTACCGGGTGCTCTTGCGGATGCCGCTGGCCGATACGACGTGCACGGTGGCGTTGTAGCCGTACAGGTCGTAGATGTCCTTGCGCAGCCGCCGGGCGATGATGCCGAGATCGACCTCCGCCTCGACGACCACGCGTCCCGAAACGATGTGCAATCCGCCGGCGAACCGCAGCAGGGAGGCCACCTCGGCGCGCCGAGCACTGACCGAATTGACGATCAGCCGACTCAACTCATCCTTGACCTCGGCTGTCATCGCCACGGGTCGTCACCTCTCGGTCCATTCGCTGTCGACGTGGGCACTGCCGGCGCCGGAGCGGCGGCGCCGCGAAGACGCACACTCTCCAATGCCGCGGCCAAGCGCGCCGGGTCATGTAAAGGTGTACCAGGTCTGGACACCTCAGCAAACTGAACTTGAGCACGAAGAATGTTCGCGGTCCGACGCAGTTGCTCGCGCTCGCGTTCACTGGGCACCCTGCTGGCGTCGACGATGATCTCGTGCACGGTGAAGTCGGGCGCATGCTGCGCGAGCACGTGAATGTGTCGCTCGACAGAGAAGCCCGCCGTCTCCCCCGGTTCGGCCACCAGGTTGAGCACCAACGCCCGGCGCGCCGCAGTCGCCTGCAGCGCCGCCGCGAGCTCGGGAACCAGTACATGCGGGATCACGCTCGTGAACCACGAGCCGGGGCCCAACACCACCAGGTCCGCGGCCATGATCGCGTCCACGGCCTGTCGGGTGGCGGGCGGATCCCCCGGCAGCAGCCGCACGCGACGGACTTTGCCCACGGTGGTGGCGATCGCCACCTGGCCGCGAATCACCCGGCTCATGCGAGGGTCAGATTCCAGACCCGCCACGTCGGCCTCGATGCCGAGCCCCATCGGGCACATCGGAAGCACGCGACCCTTCACGCCGAGGATGCGGCCCAGTTCGTCGAGCGCGGCGATCGGGTCGGCCAACACCTCGCTGAGGCCGGCGAGCAGCAGGTTGCCGATCGGATGCCCGGCCAGCGCCCCGCTGCCACCGAACCGGTGCTGAATGATCGTCGCCCACAGTCGGCCGTGCGGGCTGTCAGATGCCAAAGCGGCCAACGCCATTCGAAGATCACCCGGTGGCACGACATCCAGCTCGTTGCGCAGTCGCCCTGACGAGCCGCCGTCGTCGGCGACCGTGACGATGGCCGTCACGTGCGGCGTCAGCCTGCGCGCCGCCGACAGGGTCGCATAGAGCCCGTGCCCACCACCGAGCGCAACGATTCGCGCGCTCATTCGCGCCCCAGATCCCGGTGCAACACCCGCACCGTCAGGTCATCACCGCCCTGCAGCCGCGCCGCCAGTGCCTCGGCGATCGCCACGCTTCGATGTTTGCCGCCGGTGCATCCGATGGCGACGGTCATATATCGCTTCCCCTCGCGACGGTATCCGTCGATGACTACGTCGAGCAGCCGATGATAGGTCTCCAGGAAGTCGCCTGCACCCGGTTGCCCGAGAACATAGTCGCGGACCGCGGGATGCTGGCCGCTGTGCGGGCGCAGGTCGTCCACCCAGTGCGGGTTCGGCAGGAACCGGACGTCCATCACGGTGTCGGCATCCATCGGCAACCCGTACTTGTAGCCGAAGGACTCGACCGTGACGTTCGTGTGGGCGATGGTCTCGCCCCCGAAGGCGCGCTCGATGCTCTCGCGCAGCGCGGGCACCGAAAGCGTCGAGGTGTCGATCACCAGATCGGCCGACGCGCGGACGGGGGCCAACAGCGCACGCTCGGCCGCAATGCCTTCTGCCAGAGTCTGATTGCCCTGCAATGGGTGACTTCGGCGGTTCTGCTCGTAGCGGCGCACCAGGCTCTCGTCCGAAGCATCCAGGAACACCACCCGCGGCGCGATGTTGCGGGTCGCGAGCTCGTTGCGCACCCAGTCCAGGTCTCCGGTGAACCCGCGCGAGCGCACGTCCATCACGACCGCCAGCTGGGTGATCCGTGATCCGGCCGCCAGCCCCAACTCGACCATCTGCGCGATCAGCTCCGGCGGGAGGTTGTCGGCGACGTACCACCCCAGGTCCTCGAGCACCTTGGCCGCGGTGCCCCTGCCCGCACCCGAGAGTCCGGTGACCAGAACCACGTCGATGCCGGAGTCGGCGCTGGCCTCGTCGCGAAGATCCTCGTGCATTCCCTGGTCCGTCATCCCGATACCTTGCTCTGATCATCGTTGATCGCCGACTCGGGCGCGTCGCTTTCGGGCGGTACGCCAAGCGCGTCGAGCACGGCACGGGCGGTGGCGACACCGATACCGGGTACCGCGGTGATCTCCTCGATCGACGCCTCCTTCAATCGGGCCACCGAGCCGAAGTGGGTGACCAATGCTTTCCGGCGATGCTCACCGAGCCCTCGAACCGAGTCAAGCGCCGACGCGGTCATCCGCTTGGAACGCTTGCTGCGGTGATAGGCGATCGCGAACCGGTGCGCCTCGTCACGTACGCGCTGCAGCAGGTACAGCCCTTCACTGTTGCGCGGCATGATCAGCGGATCGGGCTCCGACGGAACCCACACCTCCTCGAGACGCTTGGCCAAGCCGATCACCGCGACGTCGGTGATACCCAGTTCGTCGAGCACCGCTTGTGCGGCGTTGACCTGTGGCGCACCGCCATCGACGACGAACAGGTTGGGTGGATAGGCGAACTTGCGCGACTTTCCTTCCGGTGCAAGCTCTGTGGGATGCTGGCTGTCGTGTAGGTGACGGTAGAACCGGCGCCTGGTCACCTCGGCGATGGAGGCGACGTCGTCTGAACGGCCGTCGCCCGCGGCCTCTCGGATCGCGTAGTGCCGGTAGTCGGACTTGCGCGGTAAGCCGTCCTCGAAGACCACCAGGGAGGCCACCACATCGGTGCCCTGCACGTGGCTGATATCGACGCACTCGATTCGCAACGGCGCCTCGGCCAGCCCCAGCGCATCCTGAATACTCTGCAGCGCAGCGGTTCTCGCGGTGAAGTCACCGGCACGCCTGAGCTTGTGCTGAGCGAGCGCATCCTGGGCATTGCGGCGGACCGTCTCGGCGAGGGCGCGCTTGTCGCCGCGCTGCGGCACGCGCAACGACACCCGAGAGCCCCGCAGCTGGCCGAGCCAGGCGGCCAGTTCGTCGGAGTTGCTCGGCAGGCACGGAACCAGCACTTGACGCGGCACGGGATTGGTCGCCTCGTCCCCGCCGCTGTCGCTGGCGCCGCCCAATTCGGCCTGATCGCCGTAGAACTGGGTCAGGAACTGTTCCACCAGACGTTCCTGGCTCGATTCTCCCGGCTCACCGGACTTTTCCACGATCCATCCGCGCTGGCCGCGCACCCGGCCGCCGCGGACGTGGAAAACCTGCACGGCCGCTTCGAGTTCGTCGTCGGCGAATGCCACCACGTCGGCATCGGTGCCGTCGCCGAACACCACCGCCTGTTTCTCCAGCGCCCGTTTCAGAGCGCCGATGTCGTCGCGCAGGCGTGCTGCCCTCTCAAAATCCAGTTCCTCGGCGGCCTCGTTCATCTGGTGTTCGAGGTCGCGCACCAACCGATCGGTCTTACCAGCGAGGAAGTCGCAGAAATCGAGGACGATCTGGCGGTGCTCTTCGGCGCTCACCCGACCGATGCAGGGGGCCGAACACTTGTCGATGTAGCCAAGCAGGCAGGGTCGATCGATTTGCCTGTGGCGCTTGAACACTCCGTTAGAGCATGTGCGCGCCGGAAACACCCGCGTCAGCAGGTCGAGGGTTTCGCGGATCGCCCACGCATGCGAATAGGGTCCGAAGTACCGGACGCCCTTGCGCCGGGCCCCGCGGTACACCATCAGCCGCGGATACTCCTCGTTGAGCGTGACCGCGAGCACCGGGTAGGACTTGTCGTCTCGATACCTGATGTTGAACCGCGGATCGAACTCCTTGATCCAGTTGTATTCGAGCTGCAGCGCCTCGACTTCGGTGTTGACCACCGTCCACTCGACGCTGCCCGCGGCCATCACCATCTGACGTGTACGTGGCGCCAGGCTCGCGACGTCGGCGAAGTAGGAGTTCAGTCGGCTGCGCAGGCTCTTCGCCTTGCCGACATAGATCACCCTGCCGTGCGGGTCGCGGAATCGGTAAACGCCCGGTTCGACGGGAATCGACCCTGGGGCGGGTCGGTACGTCGAAGGATCAGGCACGCAATCCAGGTTACTGCCGCGTTCCGACCGGCCCGATCCACTACCGTCGGGTGATGCGGATCTCGTCGCTGACCAAGGTGATGGCCCCGCTGACCGGGTTGGTGCTGGTACTCGCCGGCTGCTCGAGCGACGACGGCAGCACCGAGTCTGAGGCCGCGGGACCGTGCGCGATCGTCGAGAACGGCACCCCGGTGGTCAAGACCACCGCCGCACCCTCTCCCGGGTCGCCGCCGACGTCCCGCGACATCTCAACCAATCCCGAGGTGGCCACGGGTTACCGCACCGACATGACGCCGGTGCGAACCAGCAGCTTCTCGGTGGTCACCGCTAATCCGCTGGCCACGCAGGCCGCGTGCGAGGTGCTCCGCGACGGCGGCACCGCGGCGGACGCGCTCGTCACCGCGCAGGCCGTGCTCGGCCTCGTCGAGCCGCAGGCGTCGGGCCTCGGCGGCGGCGGCTTCCTGCTCTATTTCGATGCGGCCTCCGGTGAGGTCCAGGCCTACGACGGTCGCGAAATCGCGCCCGCTGCGGCCACGGAGAACTATCTGCGCTGGGTTTCCGAAACCGACCGGACGGAGCCCAAACCGGACGCCAGGGCCTCGGGGCGTTCGATCGGTGTGCCCGGCATCGTGCGGATGCTCACCGAGGTGCACGCCGATCACGGCAAGACGGGCTGGCGCGACCTGTTCGCTCCCGCAGTCCGGATGGCCGACGACGGCTTCGACATCAGCCCGAGGCTGGCCGCGGCCATCGATGACGCGGCGCCCGAGCTCAAGCTCGACCCCCAAGCGGCCGAATACTTCCTCAACGGCGACGGCAGCCCCAAGACGGAGGGCACCCGGCTGACCAACCCGGCGTATTCGAAGACGTTGGGCGTCATCGCCACCGACCCTCAGACGTTCTACACCGGCGCCATCGCCCGCGACATCGTCGCCGCAGCGGCCGACGCCTCCGGGGGCCGGACGCCAAGCCTGATGACCGTCGAAGACCTCGCCAACTACTCGGTCAAGGAACGCGAACCGCTGTGCAGGCCGTACCGCGGACGGGAGATCTGCGGGATGCCACCGCCGTCGTCAGGCGGCATCGCCGTGCTGGCGACGCTCGGCATTCTCGAACACTTCCCGATGGCCGATCACAAACCCAGCGACGTCGACCTCAACGGCGGCCGACCGTCGGTCATGGGCGTACACCTGATATCCGAGGCGGAACGACTGGCGTACGCCGACCGCGACAAGTACGTCGCCGACACCGATTTCGTGCCGCTGCCGGGCGGGTCACCCGACACGCTGCTCGGCAGTGACTACCTCGCCGGTCGGGCCGCGCTGATCTCCGAGCAGCACAGCATGGGCACCGCGAAACCCGGCGAGTTCGGTCCGCCGACCAGCCCCGCACCGCCCGTCCCCGAACACGGCACCAGCCAGGTCAGCATCGTCGACTCACAGGGCAACGCCGCGTCGTTGACCACCACGGTCGAGTCGGCGTTCGGCTCGTTCCACATGGTCGACGGGTTCCTCCTCAACAACCAGCTCACCGACTTCTCGGCCGAGCCGGCCGGTCCCGACGGGGCGCCGGTGGCGAACCGGGTCCAACCCGGCAAGCGACCGCGCAGCACGATGGCGCCGACCCTGATCTTCGACCGGGCACAGGGCCGGGCCGGCGAGCGCGGACGCCTCTATGCGGTCCTGGGTTCGCCCGGCGGTGCGGTGATCATCCAGTTCGTAGCGAAAACCATTGTGGGAATGCTGGATTGGGGACTCGACCCGCAGCAGGCGGTGTCGATGGTCGACTTCGGCGCGGCGAACACTCCGAAGACCAATGTCGGCGGTGAGCATCCGATCATCGACACCTCCGATAACGGCGATCACGACCCGCTCGTGCAGGGGTTGCGGGCACTCGGCCATCAGGTGGATCTGGCCGACCAGTCGAGCGGCCTGTCGGCGATCATCCGCGACGGCACAGGCCTCATCGGCGGGGCGGATCCGCGCAGGGAAGGGTTGGTCATGGGCGACACCCGATGACCGAATGTGTGGCCCGGCTCGGTGAATTCGACTGGCAGACATTCGCTGCCATCCGGTTGAGGGCGCTGGCCGACTCGCTGGGTGAAAGGGATTCAAGCTACCGGGACGAGGCGGCCTTCACCGCAGCGCAGTGGCGGCGGAGGTTGCGTGACCATGCACAGTTCGTCGCGCTCCACGGTGACCGTCCCGTCGGCATGATCGGAGCGCAGCAGGAGAACAACGAGACCGTGTATCTGTACTCGCTGTGGCTGGAACCCGCGGCACGGGGTCGGGGCCTGGCGCGGCAACTGGTCGCCGCGGCTCTCGACTGGGCGCGCACCAGCAATGTGCACACGGTCCGCTTACGGGTGGCGATCGACAACGCGGCGGCGCGTCAGGTGTACGAGAGTATCGGGTTCACCGTCGCCGACGACCAAACCACCTCCGAGCGCGATGAACTCGCGATGTCGCTCAGCGTGAGTTGAGGCCCTTGTAACGCTCGAGGACGTCGCGGACGCGGTCCATCGCGTCGATGGCGCGGCCCTTGTCGACGGCCTGGATCGCCATGATCGGAATGTACTCGTCGTCGGGCAGGTCCACGCGCGCCCACCGCGCGCCCCTCGGAAAAGAGATGTCGACCACATCGGACCACGGAATCGTCTTGTCGTTGACGAGGTTCCGCACGCTCACACCGGCGGCGCCGACTCGCAGCCGGGGCCGGGCGAACATCAAGACCACCCCGGCGATGACGACGCCGAGCAGCGCGATCGCCACCTGGTCGGCGGTCCGAAAGATCACCCCGGTCGAGCTGATCTTCAACAATGCGCCTACCGTCACATGCGCGGCGAGGATCAGCGCTGCGGCAGCGTAAGCGAAATACGGTGCCAGGTGCGGGCGTATCTCGACATCCCAGTCGGTCATGAGCACGAACGAATGTCGCGCAACGTCAGCGCGGTCGACAACGCGGCCGCCGCCGCCTGCGCGCCTTTGTCCTCAGACGACGACGGGAGCCCGGCCCGGTCGAGGGCCTGCTGCTCGCTGTTGGTCGTCAGCACTCCGTTGGCCACCGGTGTCGACGCATCCAGCGACACCCGGGTCAAGCCCTGCGTCACCGCGTCACACACATAGTCGAAATGCGGTGTCTCCCCTCGGATCACCACGCCCAGCGCCACGACTGCGTCATGGTCGGCCGCCAGCGCCTGTGCCACAACGGGAATCTCGATCGCGCCCAGCACCCGCACCACCGTGGGATTCTCGATCCCAGCGCCCGCAGCCACTTTGAGCGCCCCGTCGAGCAGTGCGTCGCAGATGGTCTCGTGCCAGGTGCTTGCCACGACGGCTAGCTTGAGCCCCGATCCGTCGATGTCTGGAAGATCGGGTACGCCTGTACCACTCACAGGGCTCCACCGAGATCTGTTGGGCGGCGGTCACCGAGCAGGTATACGCCCTCGTCGTAGTCGGCCATGGTGGTGGCCTCGTGATAGGCGTCCAGACCACTCAGGTCGTGGCCCATCCGGTCCCGCTTGGTCATCAGGTAACGGATGTTCTCTTTGTTCGCCCGCACCGGTAGCGGCACGCGTTCGATGATGTGCAGCCCGTAACCGTCGAGCCCCACCCGCTTGGCGGGATTGTTGGTGAGCAGCCGCATCGACCGCACACCCAGGTCGACGAGTATCTGCGCTCCGATGCCGTAGTCGCGGGCGTCGGCGGGCAGGCCGAGCTTGAGGTTGGCGTCGACGGTGTCGTCACCGGCGTCCTGTAGTTGATAGGCCTGCAGCTTGTGCATGAGCCCGATGCCTCGGCCTTCGTGGCCGCGCATGTACAGCACGATGCCGCGGCCTTCTCGGGCGACCATCGCCATGGCCGCGTCGAGTTGGGGTCCGCAGTCGCAGCGTCGAGAGCCGAACACGTCACCGGTGAGGCATTCGGAGTGCACACGCACCAATACGTCGTGGCCGTCGCTGGTCGGGCCTGCGATATCACCCTTGACCAGCGCGACATGCTCGACGTCGTCGTAGATGCTGGTGTAACCGACGGCGCGGAATTCGCCGTGGCGGGTCGGTATCCGGGCCTCGGCGATGCGCTCGATGTGCTTCTCGTGCTTGCGCCGCCACTCGATCAGGTCGGCGATCGAGATCAGCGCGAGGTCGTGTTCGTCGGCGAAGATGCGCAGCTCGTCGGTCTGCGCCATCGAGCCTTCGTCTTTCTGGCTGACGATCTCGCAGATCGCGCCGGCGGGCTGCAGACCGGCGAGGCGGGCCAGGTCGACGGCGGCCTCGGTGTGCCCGGGACGGCGCAGCACGCCTCCGTCCTTCGCCCGCAGCGGCACGACGTGGCCCGGCTTCGTGAAATCGTCTGCGATGCTTGACGGATCCGCGAGTAACCGCATCGTCGTTGCCCGGTCGGCAGCCGAGATACCCGTTCCCACACCGTTCTTCGCGTCCACCGTAACGGTGTAGGCGGTACCGTGCTTGTCCTGGTTCACCGCGTACATCGGCAGCAGACCCAGCTTGTCGCAGATAGCGCCGTCCAGCGGGACGCAGAGGTAGCCGGAGGTGTACCGAACCATGAACGCAACAAGCTCCGGCGTCGCCTTTTCGGCGGCGAAGATGAGATCGCCCTCGTTCTCGCGATCCTCATCGTCGATCACGACGACGGCCTTGCCCGCGGCGATATCTGCCACCGCGCGCTCAACAGTGTCAAGCCTCGTCACCACATCAGTATGAACCACCGGGGTTCAAAACTTATTGCCAGGCCGCTGAGCTGGGCATTTACTCCTGCTTTCGGCGTCGGCGGCACTCTGTGGAACCTCTGTGTATTTTCGGGATTGCTCCTTGGCCGAGGCGCCCGATGTCTACGCTACGTTCCTGGTCACGCTCAAAGGGACTCATATGAATGCGTCACGATTCGCCGCTCCGAGGCTGCTCTTCGCCGCGTGCGGTGTGGCCGCCTCCGGTCTGTTCCTTGCCGTCGCACCGTCGGCGACCGCCCAGCCGAGCGACATTGCTCCTCCGGCACCCGGCCCCACCGCGTCCGACGTGATCCCGGCAGTGGGAGTACTCGAAGGAATGTGGCAGCAGTACGTGCCCCGAAATGTGGCCCCGCCCGACCAGATGGGCGCGGTCGACCGGTTCTTCAACGATTTCGTTCCGACCGCGACTCAGGTCAGCGACCTCTTCACCATCATCCAGCAGTTCCGCGGGCCACTCGGCTACTAGACGCTGACGACCGCTGCTCCAAAGTGGCTGCGGCTCAATCGCTTTGCGGAGCGAGCAGCCGCTCGACATACTTGGCGATCACGTCCACCTCGAGATTGACCAGCGTCCCGACCTCGGCGCGGCCGAGCGTCGTGAGATCGAGCGTCGTGGGAATCAGCGACACCTCGAACCAGTCGTGTCCGAGCCCGGACACCGTCAGCGAGACACCGTCGACGGTGATGGAGCCCTTCTCCACCACATACCGCGACAGCGCGGTCGGAAGCGCGATGCGCACCACGACCCAGCGTTCCGACGGGGTGCGCGCGATCACGTGGCCGGTGCCGTCGACGTGGCCCTGCACGATGTGCCCGCCGAGGCGGCTGTTCACCGCCGCCGCACGCTCGAGGTTGACCCGGCCGCCGACCGCGAGGCGGCCGAGACTCGACCGGTTCAGCGTCTCCCCGATCACGTCGGTGGTGAACGTCGCATCCGGGCGCACCTCGACCACGGTGAGGCAGACGCCGTTCACCGCGATCGAGTCACCATGGCGAGCGTCCGATGTCACGAGGGGTCCGCGGATGGCGAGCCGGGCGAAATCGCCGAGATCTTCCTTGCCGACGACCTCGCCGACCTCTTCGACGATTCCGGTGAACACCTCGCCAGACTATCGAGATCGCCGCCTCCTCCGGCGTGGACCTGTTCGCCCTGGCAGCGCCCGCGCGCCGAGACGGTCCGCTCGGACCCTTTACGATGCACTCATGCCCACGCGCCTCCTCACGATCTTCGCCGCCCTCGTTGCCGCCATCGCCCTTGTGGCGGGTTGCTCCTCCACATCGGAGGAGTCCACGAAGGACCTCCCCGACGGCGCGACCCTGCTGCAACAGTCCAGCGAAACGACCAAGAAGCAGACCAGCGCGCACCTGAAGCTGCAGGTGCAGGGCACGATCGAGATGTTGCCGATCGAGCAGCTCGAGGGTGACCTGAGTAACGCACCCACGTTCACCGCCCAAGGGAAGGTCAACCTGCTGATGGGGGGCCAGCGTATTGAGGGCGTGGAGTTCGTGGTCTTCGACGGCGACCTCTACGCCACTCTGACCCCCGGGGGCCCATTGTCGAACTTCGGCCCTGCCGTCGATATCTACGACGCTTCGCTGATCCTCAATCCCGAGACTGGTTTGGGCAACGTGCTGGACAATTTCTCGGACCCGAAGGCCGAGGGCCGTGAGACGGTCAACGGCGTAGAGACCGTCCGCGTCACCGGTAATGTCAGCGCCGATGCGGTCAACAAGATTGCGCCGCAACTCGACGTGACCGGTCCGGTGCCCGGTACGGCCTGGATCGCCGAGGACGGCGACCACAAATTGGCCCAGGTCAAGTTGCAGACCGACTCTGATAGCAGCGTCACTATGACGATGTCGGAATGGGGCAAACCAGTGACTGTCAACAAGCCGCCGGCCGCCTAGTGTCGATTCCAACGCGAACCACGGGCACCGAAACCGCCCTGACCACGGGGTCGAATCGGCGAATCGCAATCAGCGCCGGCGGCCTCGCGGTGCTGCTCGGCGCCCTCGACACCTATGTCGTGGTCGCGATCATCACCGACATCATCATCGATCTCGGTATTCCGATTAATCAGCTGCAACGGGTGACCCCGATCATCACCTGCTACCTACTCGGTTACATCGCCGCGATGCCGCTGTTGGGCCGGGCCTCGGACCGGTTCGGCCGCAAATTCATCCTTCAGGTGAGCCTGGCCGGCTTCGCGGTCGGATCCGTCGTCACCGCGATGTCGAACGACCTGGTCCCCATGGTGATCGGCCGCACGATCCAGGGCGTCGCCAGCGGCGCACTTCTGCCGGTCACGCTGGCGCTGGCCGCCGACCTGTGGGCCAGCCGCAACCGCGCCACGGTGCTCGGCGGGATCGGCGCCGCACAGGAGTTGGGCAGCGTGTTGGGGCCGCTGTACGGCATCGCCGTGGTGGCGGTGCTGAACACGTGGCGCGACGTCTTCTGGATCAACCTGCCGTTGGCCGCCGTGGCGATGGTGCTGATCCACTTCAGCCTGCCCTCGCGCCTCAAACCCGAGAACCCCGAACGGGTGGACGTCGTCGGCGGAGTCCTGCTGGCCGTCGCACTGGGCCTGATCGTGATCGGGCTCTACAACCCGGCACCGGACGGCCGCAAGATCCTGCCGAGTTACGGGCTTCCGGTGCTTTTGGCCGCACTGGTGGCCGTCGTGGCCTTCTTCGTTTGGGAGAGGTACTCCCGCACACGCCTGATCGAACCCGCCGGCGTGCATTTCCGGCCGTTCCTCGCCGCGCTGGGCGCGTCCCTCTGCGCGGGCGCGGCGCTGATGGTGACGCTGGTCAACGTGGAACTGTTCGGGCAGGGCGTGCTCGGCAAGAACCAGACCGACGCGGTACTTCTGCTGCTGCGCTTCCTGATCGCGCTACCCATCGGCGCCGTCATCGGCGGGTGGGTCGCGACCCGCATCGGCGACCGACTGGTTGCCTTCGTCGGCCTGATGATCGCCGGAGGCGGCTACTACCTGATCTCGATGTGGGGCACCGACGTGCTGACCACCCACCACGACCTCGGGTTCATCGCCCTGCCAGTGCTCGACACCGACCTTGCGATCGCCGGTCTCGGCCTTGGCTTGGTGATCGGACCGTTGACCTCGGCGACGCTACGTGTGGTGCCGGCCGCCCAGCACGGCATCGCGTCGGCGGCCGTGGTGGTGGCCCGGATGATCGGCATGCTCATCGGCCTGGCCGGTTTGACCGCATGGGGTCTGTACCGGCTCAACCAGCACCTTCAGACCCTGCCATTCCCGCCAGCCAACACGCTTGCCGAACGACTCGCCGCCGAAGCGACCCGCTACCGCGAGGCCTACGTGCTGCAGTACGGCGACATCTTCCTCGTCACGGTCGTGGTCTGCGTCGTCGGCGCTCTGTTGGGCCTGCTCATCGGCGGCAAACAGGAGCACGCCGACGAACCGGCGGAATTGGTCGGGGAAACGGCCGCGGATCGCGTCGACGGCGCCTAGCAGCGCTCGACGGTCCTAGCAGCGCTCGAGGCCGGGGCGCAGCAGCGGCGGCTCGGCCGGCTTGACCGGCGCGGCCTCCTCTGCGACGGCCTGGGCGGGCTCAACCCGGAAGGTGTCGCAGATCAACGCCTTGAGGGTTCGAGGGTGCATCGGGCGATAGCTGAGCCAGTCCTGCAGTGCAGTCATGGGTCGTCGTCCTTTGTTCGTGCTCACCAGCGCGCAAATCGTCGGTGAAAGCGCGATTACGGTGGGCCACACACGGCCCACTCTGGTACGAGTGTACCGACGTAACCGCCCTGATTGACTCCCCGACGCGCGGGGTATGCGTGGCATCACACCAAACCTCAACGGAGAAAGCTCATGGCAAGTTCACTGAATGGGAAGAAGATTGCGTTCCTGGTTGCCACCGAAGGTGTCGAGCAGGTCGAGCTGACCGAGCCGTGGAAGGCCGTCGAGCAGGCCGGGGGAACCCCTGAATTGGTGTCGACGGAGGTCGGCAAGATCCAGGCGTTCAACCACCTGACCCCCGCCGACACGTTCGAAGTTGAGAAGTCCGCCGATTCGGTGTCGACGTCCGACTACGCCGCGTTGGTGCTGCCCGGCGGCGTGGCCAACCCGGACAACCTGCGCATGAACGCCGACGCGGTCGCGTTCGCAAAGAGCTTCTTCGATGAAGGCAAACCGGTCGCGGTCATCTGCCACGGACCGTGGACGCTCGTCGAGGCGGACGTGGTGCGGGGACGCACCATGACGTCGTGGCCCAGCGTGAAGACCGACCTGGTCAATGCCGGAGCCAACTGGGTGGATGACGAGGTCGTCGAATGCTCGCGTGGGCCAAACACTTTGGTTTCCAGCCGCAAGCCCGACGACCTGCCGGCCTTCTGCAACACATTGGTCAGCGCTTTCGCGAAGTAGCCGAAACCCCAGGCACCGAGGACCATAGCCGGGGTAACGTCGCCGACATGCTCATCGCCGCGCTGCGCGACATGCAGTGGCGAAGGCGACGTTTCGCCATCGCGGTGTTGTCCACCGCGATCATTTTCGGAATGACGCTGGTTCTCACGGGTCTGGCCAACGGTTTCCAGACCGAGGCCGAAAGGACCGTCGACAGCCTCGGTGTCGACCAGTTCATCGTGAAGGCGGGCGCATCGGGTCCCTTCGTGGGGGCCACACCGTTCGCGCCCGTGGAATTGCGCCGTATCGCTGCCGCTCCCGGCGTCAACGCCGCCGCCCCCCTGGCCTATGCCGGCGGCACGGCCACCCTCGACGGGGAGACACGCAACGTCGACATCTTCGGCGCGCCCGAACGCGGACCGGGTATGCCCGCCGTCGTCGAAGGGCGCGCACCCACGACCGCCGACGAAGTCGCGGTGTCCACCACATTGGGTCGTGGCGTCGGCGATGAGGTCGAGATCGCCTCTCAGACGCTGCGTATCGTCGGCCTGGTGGAGAACTCGACCGCATTGGCGAACCTGCCGAATGTGTTTCTCACCACAGAGGGTGCACAGCAGTTGGTGTACGGCGGTGAGCGTCTGGTCGCCTCCATCGGTGTCCGCGGTTCACTTGAGCAGGTGCCGAACGGTTATCGGGCGGTCGACCGCGGCGGAGCGATCGAGGACCTGCTGCGGCCGTTGAAGGTGGCCGTCAACTCCATCACGATCGTCGCGATCCTGCTGTGGATCGTCGCCGCGCTGATCGTGGGTTCGGTCGTCTACCTGTCCGCACTGGAACGGCTGCGAGACTTCGCCGTCTTCAAAGCGATTGGGGTGCCTACTCGTTCGGTGATGGCCGGGCTCGCCCTGCAGGCGGTGATCGTGGCGCTGCTGGCCGCGTTGGTCGGCGCCGGGTTGTCGCTGCTGCTCGGACCGCTGTTCCCCATGCAGGTGATCGTGCCCACAGAGGCCTTCGTCGCGCTGCCGGTGGTCGCGGTGGTGATCGGCCTCATCGCCAGCGCGGCGGGGTTACGCCGCGCCGTGTCAGTCGATCCCGCACTGGCCTTCGGGGGGCCGTGAGCCCATGGGCGATCTGTCGATCCAGAATCTCGTCGTCGAGTACACCAGCGGCGGGCACGCCGTGCGCCCGATCGACGGCTTGAACCTCGACGTCGCGGCCGGCTCACTGGTGATTCTGATGGGCCCCAGCGGATGCGGGAAGACAACGCTGTTGTCGTGCCTCGGTGGGATTCTCCAACCCACCTCGGGTGCGATTAAATTCGGCGACGTCGAGGTGACCTCGCTCGGCGCCAACGAGCTCGCGACATACCGGCGCGAGGCGGTGGGATTCGTGTTCCAGGCCTTCAACCTGGTGCCCAGCCTCACCGCAGTCGAGAACGTGATGGTGCCGCTGCGCGCAAACGGCATGTCACGCCGGGCTTCCCGGAAGCGGGCCGAACAGCTGCTCGCGCGGGTAGGGCTGCAGGACCGTCTCGAGCACCGGCCGGGCGACCTCAGCGGCGGGCAGCAGCAGCGGGTGGCGGTGGCCCGGGCGATCGCGCTCGATCCCCCGCTGATCCTGGCCGACGAGCCCACGGCGCATCTGGATTTCATTCAGGTCGAAGAGGTGCTGAAGCTGATTCGCGAGCTTGCCTCCGACAACCGGATGGTGGTCGTCGCGACGCATGACAGCCGGATCCTGCCGCTGGCCGATCGGGTCGTCGAGATGGTGCCGAACTTCGCCTCCACCGACCGCCCACCGGAGACCGTAGAGCTGGAAGCCGGTCAGGTGCTGTTCGAGCAGGGCACCATGGGTGACCAGATCTACATCGTCGATGACGGCGAGATCGAGATCATGCGCGAACTGGCCGGCGGCGGTGAGGAATTGCTGAAGTTGGCGATCGAAGGCGACTATTTCGGCGAGATCGGGCCGCTGTTCCATCTGCCCCGGTCAGCGACGGCCAGGGCGCGCACCGACGCGACCGTGGTGGGCTACACCGTGCAGGCTTTCCGGAAACGGTTGGGGATGGCCGGAGTCCGCGACCTCATCGAGCACTGTCCGCTGAGCGGCGAATTGGACGAAGGTCCGCTGAGCGGCGAATTTGAAGAGGGTCCGCTGAGCGGCGAATTTGACGAGGGTCCGCTGAGCGGCGAATTTGACGAGGGTCCGCCGGACACCGAGGACGCGGCTACCCCGGAATGAGGCTCAGCAACACGTCGGGGCCGATGGGTTCGATCTTGTCGAAGCGCCACCGCTGGGCGTGCGCGATGCTCAGCACACCGACATCGTCGACCGCGGTAATCGGGCCCCCGAGAAGGATCGGTGCGACGTAAGCCAGGATCCGATTGATGACGCCGGCGCGCAAGAACGCGCCCGCCAACGTTGGACCACCCTCGAGCAGCACATCGGTGCGATCGGACAGCGCCTTGATCACTTCGTGGGGATCGCGGGTGCGGATCACCATCGTGCGGGAGTCGTCGTTGAGAACCCTTGCCTCTTGCGAGATTTCGCGCTCTCCGACGACTACGCGCAGCGGTTGACGGTCGGCGAGAGTGCCATTGGGGAGTCGCGCCGTCAGCGCAGGATCGTCGACGAAGACAGTTCCGGTACCGACCACGATCGCATCGGCGACGGCGCGCCTGCGGTGCACATCCGCACGGGCGGCTTCGCTGGTGATCCACTGGCTGCTGCCGTCGGCCGCCGCGCTGCGACCATCCACGCTGGTCGCGAATTTCCATGTCACATGCGGCGATCCGGTGCGCTGCTTGTGCAACCACTCGCGCAGCGGGCCGCCAGCCACCGCGTCGCCGAGCACGCCCGCGGTCACGGCCACCCCCTCCTCGGCGAGCCGCGCTGCCCCACCCGCAGCGATCGGGTTCGGGTCGGCGACCGCATACGCGACCGCCGAAACACCGGCAGCGACAAGCGCATCCACGCAGGGCGGGGTGCGGCCGTAGTGATTGCACGGTTCGAGCGCCACGACGGCGGTGCCTCCCGCGGCGCGCTCTCCCGCCCTACGCAAGGCCACCACCTCGGCGTGCGGCCCGCCGGGAGGCTCCGTGGCCCCCACACCGGCCACCTCGCCGTCGCGGTCCAGGATTACCGCTCCGACCGGCGGATTGGGATAGGTCGTGCCCTTGACCTTCTCGGCCTGTTGGACCGCCAGCCGCATCGCGGCCTCCAGATTCATGCCCGCAGGTGCTTGGAGGCGGCGGCGGCCTGCCTGCGCAACGACTCCACCGCCGCCGCGGGGTCCTCTGCGCTGTAGACGGCCGAGCCTGCGACGAAGCAGTCCACCCCGGCTTCGGCCGCCTGCTCGATGGTGTCGGCGTTGATGCCGCCGTCGATCTCGACGACGATCGTCAACTCGCCGGCGTCCACGAGGCGCCGCGCCGTGCCGACTTTCACCAGCACTTCCGGAATGAACTTCTGGCCGCCGAATCCCGGCTCCACCGACATGATCAGCAGCGTGTCGAACTCCGGCAGGATCTCCAGGTACGGCTCCAGCGGGGTGCCCGGCTTGACCGAGAGCCCCGCCTTGGCGCCCGCGGCGCGGATGTCTCGGGCGACGCCGACCGGGTTGTCGGTGGCTTCGGCGTGGAACGTGACGTTGTAGGCGCCCGCTTCGGCGTACGGCGGCGCCCACCGCTCGGGGTTCTCGATCATCAGGTGGCAGTCCATCGGAATGTCGGTCACCTTCAACAGCGACTCGACGACGGGCTGACCGATGGTCAGGTTCGGAACGAAATGGTTGTCCATCACATCGACGTGCAGCCAGTCCGCACCGCGCACGGCCTCGGCTTCGTCGGCGAGCCTGGCGAAGTCGGCGGCCAGGATCGACGGCGCGATTAGGGGTCCTGCCATGGACCTACCCTACTTTGAGCGCGGCGGCGAACATCGCATCGGTGCCGTGGCGGTGCGGCCACAACTGCACGTGCGGCCCGTCGCCGAGATTGTCCGCGGGCGCGAACAGCGGCCGGGTGTCCAGCGCCGTCACGGGGTGTCGGCGCATCGCGTCGGAGACGACGCCCACGGTCTCGGCCAGGTGCGGCGAACAGGTGGCGTAGAGGACCACCCCTCCCGGCCGCGTCAGCCGGATCGCCGACGCCAGGAGTTCACGTTGCAGCTTCGTCAACGGCGGCACGTCACCGCGCTTGCGTCGCCACCGTGCCTCGGGCCTGCGCCGCAGCGCGCCGAGGCCCGTGCAGGGGGCGTCCACGAGCACCCGGTCGAAGCCGGGTTCCACGCCGGGCTCGCGACCGTCGACGCGCAGCACGTCCACGGGCAGGCCGCCGGTGTTCTGTTCGACGAGCTCGGCGCGCGCGGGTGCGGGCTCCACCGCGGTGACCCGGGCGCCGTCGGGCGCCAACGCGGCCAGCATGGCCGTCTTCCCGCCGGGGCCCGAGCACAGGTCAAGCCAACGTCCGCCGTCGGTGCCGTCGATTTCGGCCAGGGTCAGCGCCTGCGCGACGAGTTGGCTGCCCTCGTCCTGTACCAGCGCATTGCCGTCACGCACCGCCTGCAACCGCCCCGGGTCACCGCCGGTGAGGTACACCGCGTACGGCGAATACCGGCCGACCGTGCCGTCGACCTGCGTGGCCAGCTCATGCGCGGTCAACGCCCCCGGGCGCACGGCGAGGTGCACGGCGGGCCGAGCGTCGTCGGCGGCGAGCAGCGCGTCGAGTTCACCGGCGTCGCCGCCCAGCGCATCGGCGAAGGATTGCGCGACCCACCGGGGGTGCGCATGCACGAACGCCGAATGACCGATGGGGTCGGTCGTCGCGTCGGGGGCCAGTTCCGCGACCCAGGACTGTTCGTCGCGCGAGGCGATCTTGCGCAACACGCCGTTGACGAAACCCGCACGGGCCGAATCGAACTCGATGCCGGCCTGCTCCACGGTGGTGGACACCGCGGCGTGTTGTTCGACCCGCGTGCGCAGCAGCTGGTAGGCGCCCAGCCGCAGCAGGTCCAGCAGGACGGGGTCGATCCTGTCGGTGGGGCGGCCCGCCACGTGACTGATGACCGCGTCCAGCAGTCCTTTGGTCCGGCAGGCGCCGTACGCGAGTTCGGTGGCGAAGGCCGCGTCACGGCCGCTGATGCCACGTTCCCGCAATAACGCCGGCAGCGCGAGGTTGGCGTAGGCGTCCTTCTCCGAGACGGCGCGCAACACGTCGAACGCGACCCGGCGAGCCGGGTCCAGGGGCTTGCGCCGTTGCGGACGGTCGCTGCGCGGCTTGGTCATTCGGCTCGTGCCGAATCGTCGAGGCGGGCGCCGCGGGCCCAGTCGGCCGCGTTCATGAGCTTCTTGCCCGGTGGCTGAACCTGCCCAAGCAGCGCAGGGTGCGACGCGGTGCCGATGCGCACACCGTCGCGACTGACGCGGATCGCGCCCGGCGCCAGGGGCTGCGAGGCCTCGTCGATGGTGACGGGACCGACTTTGACGCGAAGGTCACCGATCATCGTCCAGGCGCCGGGACTCGGTGCCACGGCGCGGATCCGCCGCTCGACGACATGGGCGGGCAGATCCCACCGCACGCGTGCCTCGTCGACGGTGATCTTGGGGGCGATCGTCACCCCCTCCGGCGGCTGCGGTACCGCCGTCAGCGTGCCGTCGGCGATTCCGTCGAGCGTGCGATCGAGCAGCTCCGCACCTGAAATCGACAGTCGCTCAAGGAGATCACCGGCCGTGTCCGTCGGCCGGATGGTTTCGGTGACGACGCCGTAGACGGGACCGGAGTCGAGGGCCGGTTCGATGAGGAATGTGGTCGCGCCGGTCACGCTGTCCCCTGCGGCGATCGCCGCCTGCACCGGCGCGGCTCCACGCCACGCGGGCAGCACCGAGAAGTGCAGGTTCACCCAGCCGTTTTCGGGCACTGCGAGCAGTCGTTCGCTGAGCAGTGCGCCGTAGGCGACCACCGCGCAGCATTCCGGTGCCAGTTCGGTCAGTTCGGCGATGAACTCGTCGGAGTTCGGCTTCGACGGCCGCAGCAGCGGGATGTCGTGCTCGAGCGCCAGCCGCGCGACCGGCGACGGTGACGGTTTGCCGCGCCGACCCGATGCCGCATCGGGGCGGGTCAGCACCGCGACAACGTCGTGACGTGGCGATTCGATGAGACGGCGCAGCGCAGGCAGGGCGGGTTCCGGGGTGCCGGCGAAGACGATGCGCACCGCGTCAGTCTAGAGACGGCGGCGGTGACGACGTCCGGGTGCTCAGCGCGGGGTCTGGTAGTACTCGCGTTCGGACACGCCGGTCATCGGTGCGACGAACATCCACGGGATCGTGGTGATCAACCGGTTCAGTGTGGCGACCGAGTCGTTGTAGTACTGGCGCGCGAACGCGAGTTTGTTCTCGCTGTCGGTGAGGTTCTCCTGCAGGTTGAGAAAGTTGTTCGACGAGTTCAGCTGCGGGTAGTTCTGGCCGAGCGCCAACAGCGGGGCCAGCGCCGTGTCGAGTTGCTTCTCGGCGGCGCTTCGTTGGGCCACCGATGTGCCGGTGGTGGCCGAGGTCAGCGCGGCGCGCGCGTTGGTGACGTGGTCGAGGATGCCCTTCTCGTGCGCGGCGAAGGTCTGCACGGTGTGCACGAGGCTCGGGATCAGCGACGCGCGACGCGTGAGTTCGACGTCGATTCCGCTCAGCGCCTCGGCGACGCGTACGTCGGCCGAGCGCAGTTTGTTGTAGCCGACGACGAAGACGATGAACGCCAGCACCGCCAGCACCAGTGCGATCGTCAGTAGCAGCGTCACCATGAGCCGCCTCCCTGTCTCTTATACACATCTCCGAGCCCACGAGACCGATC
>NZ_LZSW01000063.1:0-47492 GCF_001665615.1 Mycobacterium sp. 852014-52144_SCH5372336 | reverse complement strand
CCCCCCCCCCCCCCCCCCCCCCCCCCCCCCCCCCCCCCCCCCCCCCCCCCCCCCCCCCTTTTTTTTTTCAAGCAGAACACGGCATACGAGATACTGATCGGTCTCGTGGGCTCGGAGATGTGTATAAGAGACAGCCCCCGCCACCCGAGCCGGGAGTCAACTGCCGGGAAGTCTCATGACGACCCAACCGCAGTCCGCCGTTTCCGTCGCGCCTCCACTTCCCAACCGGCGCAACGCCGAACTACTCCTGCTGGGTTTCGCCACCGTCATCACCAGCCTTGCGCTCCTGCTCGTCGAGGCGAACCAGGAACAGGGACTGCACTGGGATCTCGCGCGCTACACCGTCGCCTACATGGCGCTCTTCAGCGGTGCCCACCTTGCGATACGACGCTTCGCCCCGTACGCCGATCCCCTGTTGCTGCCGGTCGTCGCGCTGCTGAACGGCTTGGGGCTGGTGATGATCCACCGCCTTGACCTGGCCGCAGGCGAACTGTCCCAGGACGGCCTCGGCGGCACGGCGAACCAGCAGATGCTGTGGACCCTGCTCGGCGTCGTCGGGTTCTCGCTCATCGTGATCTTCCTTCGTGACCACCGCCTGCTGGCCCGCTACGGCTACGTGTGCGGGCTCGGCGGCCTCGTCCTGCTCGCCATACCCGCCGTGCTGCCGCGCGCGTTGTCCGAACAGAACGGCGCCAAGATCTGGATCCGCTTGCCGGGCTTCTCGATTCAGCCCGCCGAGTTCTCCAAGATTCTATTGCTGATCTTCTTCGCCGCGGTCCTGGTGTCCAAGCGCAGTGTGTTCACCAGCGCCGGAAAACACGTCCTCGGCATGGATCTGCCCCGTCCCCGTGACCTCGCGCCACTGCTGGCCGCGTGGATCGCCTCGGTCGGCGTGATGATTTTCGAGAAGGACCTCGGCACTTCGCTGCTGCTGTACGCGTCGTTTCTGGTGCTGGTTTACGCGGCGACCGACCGGCTCAGCTGGGTTGTCATCGGGCTGGCCTTGTTCGCCGCGGGAAGCGTTGTGGCTTATCACCTTTTCGACCACGTGCAGGTGCGGGTGCAGACGTGGCTCGACCCATTCGCCGATCCCGACGGCGCGGGCTACCAGATGGTGCAGTCGTTGTTCAGCTTCGCCACCGGGGGCATCTTCGGCACCGGCCTCGGCAACGGTCAGCCCGGCACGGTTCCCGCCGCGTCGACCGACTTCATCATCGCCGCGGTCGGTGAGGAGCTCGGTTTGGTGGGGCTGGCCGCGGTGCTCATGCTCTACACCATCGTGATCATCCGCGGCCTGCGCACCGCGATCGCCGTGCGGGACAGCTTCGGAAAGCTTCTCGCCGCGGGCCTGGCCTCCACGCTCGCACTGCAGCTGTTCATCGTCGTCGGCGGTGTCACCAAACTCATTCCGCTGACCGGGCTGACCACGCCGTGGCTGTCCTACGGCGGCTCGTCGCTGCTGGCCAACTACGTGCTGCTGGCGATTCTGGTGCGCATCTCGCACGCCGCGCGGCGCCCGATCATCGCCGGACCCCCGGCACCCACCCCGATCGCGGCGGCCAGCACCGAGGTGATCGAAAAAGTATGAACACCTCGCTGCGCCGCATCGCCGTCACGGTCATGGCCTTGATCGTGCTGTTGTTGGGCAATGCCACGCTGACGCAGGTCTTGACGGCCGACGGGCTGCGCTCGGATCCGCGCAACCAGCGGGTGCTGCTCGATGAGTACTCCCGGCAGCGCGGGCAGATCTCCGCGGGCGGCCAGTTACTGGCGTATTCGGTGTCCACAAACGGCCGGTTCCGCTTCCTGCGGGTGTATCCCAATCCGCTGGCCTACGCCCCGGTCACCGGCTTCTACTCGCTGCAGTACTCGAGCAGCGGGCTGGAACGTGCCGAGGACTCCATCCTCAACGGCTCCGACGAGCGCCTGTTCGGCCGCAGGCTCGCCGACTTCTTCACCGGCCGCGACCCGCGCGGCGGCAACGTCGACACCACGATCAAGCCGGAGGTGCAGCAGGCGGCCTGGGACGCGATGGAAGAGGGCTGCGACGGTCCGTGCAAGGGTTCGGTGGTGGCCATCGAGCCGTCGACCGGCAAGATCCTGGCGATGGTGTCGTCGCCGTCCTACGACCCGAACCTGTTGGCCACCCACGACATGGCCGCCCAGACCGAGGCGTGGCAACGCCTGCGCGACGACCCCGAATCGCCGCTGCTGAATCGGGCGATCTCCGAGACCTACCCGCCGGGGTCGACCTTCAAGGTGATCACCACCGCGGCGGCGCTGCAGCGCGGCGCTACGGTGAACACACAGCTCACCGCGGAACCGCGAATCCCGTTGCCGGACAGCACCGCAACGCTGGAGAACTTCGGCGGCTCGGCCTGCGGCGGCGGGCCCACCACGTCGCTGCGGGAGGCGTTCGCCCGGTCCTGCAACACCGCGTTCGTCGAGCTGGGGATCGACACCGGCGCCAACGCGCTGCGTTCGACGGCGCGTGGGTTCGGGCTCGATGCACCGGCGCCGACGATCCCGCTGCAGGTGGTCGAGTCCGGCGTCGGGCCCCTCCCCGACGCCGCCGCGCTGGGCATGTCCAGCATCGGGCAGAAGGACGTCGCGCTCACACCCCTGCAGAACGCCCAGATCGCCGCGGCCATCGCCAACAAAGGAGTGGCGATGAAGCCGTACCTGGTCGATAACCTGAAGGGACCGGACCTCACGAACATCGCCACGACGGCGCCGCAGGAGCAGCGCCGGGCGGTGTCGGAGCAGGTCGCCGATACACTTACGGACTTGATGGTCGCCGCCGAGCAGGTGACTCAGCAGAAGGGAGCCATCGCCGGCGTGCAGATCGCATCCAAGACCGGCACAGCGGAGCACGGTACCGATCCACGCAACACCCCTCCGCATGCCTGGTACATCGCCTTCGCCCCGGCCCAGGCCCCCAAGGTGGCGGTCGCGGTTCTGGTCGAGAACGGCGGTAACCGGCTGTCGGCGACCGGCGGCGCGCTGGCCGCTCCGATCGGCCGGGCCACGATCGCCGCCGCCCTGCGGGAGGGCTCATGACGGCCCGGCAACAGGCGGTCTGCGCGGCTAGTGACCAGGGGGCCTTATGACGGCTCGCGTGGGAGTGACGCTGTCGGGGCGCTACCGGTTGAAGCGGTTGATCGCCACCGGCGGCATGGGACAGGTCTGGGAGGCCGTGGACTCCCGGCTGGGCCGCAGTGTCGCGGTGAAGGTGCTCAAGGCCGAGTACTCCACCGACCCGGAGTTCGTCGAACGGTTCCGCGCGGAGGCCCGCACCGTCGCCATGCTCAACCATCCCGGCATCGCCAGCGTGTACGACTACGGCGAGACCGACATGGACGGCGAGGGACGCACCGCATACCTGGTGATGGAGCTCGTCAACGGTGAACCGCTGAACTCGGTGCTCAAACGGACCGGCAGGCTGTCGCTGCGCCATGCGCTCGACATGCTCGAGCAGACGGGCCGGGCCCTGCAGGTCGCCCACACCGCGGGGTTGGTGCACCGCGACGTGAAGCCGGGCAACATCTTGATCACGCCGACGGGCCAGGTCAAGCTCACCGACTTCGGCATCGCCAAGGCCGTCGACGCCGCACCCGTCACGCAGACCGGCATGGTGATGGGCACCGCCCAGTACATCGCCCCCGAGCAGGCGCTGGGCCACGATGCCACCGCGGCCAGCGATGTCTACGCGTTGGGAGTCGTTGGCTACGAATCGGTTTCGGGTAAGCGGCCGTTCACCGGTGACGGTGCGCTGACGGTGGCGATGAAGCACATCAAGGAGACGCCGCCGCCGCTTCCCGCCGACCTGCCGCCCAACGTGCGTGAGCTGATCGAGATCACGCTCGTCAAGAACCCCGGCATGCGATACCGCTCCGGTGGTGCGTTCGCCGACGCGGTGGCGGCGGTGCGCTCCGGACGCCGCCCGCCGCGGCCGAATGCCGCGCCCTCGATCGGACGGGCCGCGCCCACCGCCGTGCCGTCGGCCACGCAGGCCCGCGCCGCCGCCGATATGACCGGGCGCGCCCCGGCCACCGCCGCCCGCCCGCGCTCGGCGACGGGCAGCCATCGGCCTCCCCCGCCGCGGCGGACGTTCTCCTCCGGCCAGCGCGCGCTGTTGTGGGCCGCGGGCGTGCTGGGAGCGTTGGCGATCATCATCGCGATCCTGATCGTGCTCAACGCCCAGGACCGCCAGGACAAGCAGACCCCGCCGCCGACGATCACCAACACGATCACCGAAACCACCCCCTTCGAGTCACCGGGTGCGCTTCCGGACCGGACCGTCCGCGAAAGCGGTGGCGGTGGTGATGGACAATCAGGGGTAACCACACCGCAGGCGATGGCGTCACCGGCAATGCCGCTGGCATCGCCGTCAGCCCCGGCACAGGAGCCCTACCAGCGGTATTCGGCTCCAGAACAGACATTGCAATGACGACCCCGCAACACCTGTCCGACCGCTATGAGCTCGGCGAGATCCTCGGCTTCGGCGGCATGTCCGAGGTCCACCTCGCGCGCGACGTACGCCTGCACCGCGACGTCGCGATCAAGGTGCTGCGCGCCGACCTCGCCCGCGACCCGAGCTTCTATCTGAGGTTCCGTCGCGAGGCCCAGAACGCCGCGGCGCTCAACCACCCGGCCATCGTCGCGGTCTACGACACCGGCGAAGCCGAGACCCCTCAAGGCCCGCTGCCCTACATCGTCATGGAGTACGTCGACGGCGTGACGCTGCGCGACATCGTCCACAACGACGGCCCGATGGAAGCCCGGCGGGCGATCGAGGTGATCGCCGACGCCTGCCAGGCACTGAACTTCAGCCATCAGCACGGCATCATCCACCGCGACGTCAAACCGGCCAACATCATGATCAGCAAGACCGGTGCGGTGAAGGTGATGGACTTCGGCATCGCCCGGGCACTGGCCGACGCCAACAGCGTCACCCAGACCGCCGCGGTGATCGGCACCGCGCAGTACCTCTCGCCCGAACAGGCCCGCGGCGAGAAGGTCGACGCCCGTTCCGACGTCTACTCGCTGGGCTGCGTGCTCTACGAAATCCTCACCGGGGAGCCACCTTTCGTTGGTGACTCGCCGGTGGCGGTGGCCTACCAGCACGTGCGCGAGGATCCGGTGGCGCCGTCGCAGCGCAATCCCGCCATCGGCCCCGAACTGGACGCAGTGGTGCTCAAGTCGTTGGCGAAGAACCCCGACAACCGGTATCAGACCGCCGCCGAGATGCGCGCCGATCTGGTCCGGGTGCACAGCGGCGAACAACCGGAAGCGCCCAAGGTGTTCACCGACGCCGAACGCAGCTCGCTGCTGTCGGCGCCGACGGGCCACGAACGCACCGAGCCGATCGACCCGATGCCACCGGTGTCGGCCCCCGACGACGGCGACCGCGTCCGTCGCGGCTCGGTCGCCCGGTGGCTGGCTGCGGTCGCGGTGCTGGCCATCCTGACGGTCGTGGTCACCGTCGCGATCAACATGTTCGGCGGAACCACCCGTAGCGTCGAAGTGCCCGACGTCAGCGGTCAGCCGTCGGCGGACGCGATCGCCGAGCTGCAGAACCGCGGATTCAAGACCAGGACCCAACAGCGTCCGGACTCGACGGTGCCCCCCGACCACGTGATCGGGACCGATCCCAGCGCCGACTCGTCGGTCGAAGCGGGCGAGGAGATCACCATCAACGTCTCCACCGGCCCGGAGCAGCGCGAGGTCCCCGACGTCAAAAACCTGTCCTACACCCAGGCGACGGAGCGGCTGAAAGAGGCCGGCTTCGAGAAGTTCAAGTCGTCATCGTCGCCATCGACACCCGAGCTGAAGGACAAGGTGCTCGGCACCAATCCCCCGGCCAACCAGACGTCCGCGATCACCAACGAGATCACGATCATCGTCGGTTCCGGTCCGCAGAGCCGTCCCGTGCCGAGCGTCGAGAACCAGCCGGAGGCGCCGGCGCGTCAGATCCTGACCGCCGCCGGGTTCACCAATGTGGTGTCCGTCCAGGTCGACAGCCCCGAACCGTGCGGACAGGTCATCGGCACCCTGCCTACGGCCGGCCAGGACACGGCGGTCGACGCGCCCATCCAGCTGCAGCTGTCGGCCTGCAACCAGTTCCTGATGCCCGACCTGCGGGGCATGTTCTGGACGGACGCGGAGCCCCGGCTACGAGCGCTGGGCTGGACGGGCTTCCTGGACAAGGGCGCCGACGTGCAGAACAGCGGTCAGCGCACCAACGCGGTGGTGACTCAGAACCCGGCGCCGGGTAGCGGCGTCAACTTCGGGGACACGATCACGCTGAGCTTCGCGTCGTAGTCGCTTCCCGGCCCGCGGCGATAGCGCTGGAGACTTCGTCTTCCAGCTGCCGAACCAGGGATTCGGTGGGCGCTGCGCCGCAGTAGCCCAGCCAGTTCGCCAGCATCCGGTGACCACCCTCGGTCAGGATCGACTCGGGATGGAATTGCACGCCGTGGATCGGCAGCCCGGCATGGCGCACAGCCATGATGACGCCGCCTTCCGTGCGCGCGATGACCTCGAGTTCGTCGGGCACCGTATCGGGCAGGATCGTCAGTGAGTGGTACCTGGTGGCGGTGAACGGATTCGGAAGCCCTTGCATCACACCGGAGTTCGTGTGGTGGACGACGCTGGTCTTACCGTGCAGCAGTTCGGGTGCGCGGTCCACGGTGCCGCCGAACGCGACCCCGATCGCCTGGTGCCCGAGGCAGACGCCCAGCAGCGGGGTACCGGCCGTGGCGCACGCCTTGACGAGCGGGATCGAGGCGCCCGCCCGCTCGGGCGTGCCGGGGCCGGGGGACAGCAGCACTCCGTCGAAATCAGCGGCGGCCTTGGCGATATCGGCATCGGTGGCCAGTCGGTCGTCGTCGTTGCGCCACACCTGAGCCTGCACCCCGAGCTGACCGAGGTACTGCACCAGGTTGAACACGAAGCTGTCGTAGTTGTCGACGACCAGGACCTGCATCAGCACAGGTTACTGGTTGCGCGTTCGGCCTACCGGATCGCGCCGGGTACGAGGTGCCAACCGGGGCAGGCCGCGATCAATATCCGATCGGTCCCGCGGGCCTGGCGAATTGCATCCGCAGCGGCTCCTTGTGGCCGACCAGTTCGACCGACGCCCGCGGATCTTCCGAATAACCCAGGCCGAACCGCACCACGTACTGGCGGTAGAGCGTGACAAGGGGAGCAGCCGCCAACGCCGCCTGCATCGCGGGCGCATCGCCGATCGCGGTGATGACGTAGGGCGGACTGTACGTGCGCCCGTTGAGCAGCAGGGTGTTGCCGACGCACCTCGGCGCCGAGGTGCCGATGATGCGCTGGTCCTGCATCTGAATGCCCTCGGCCCCCGCACTCCACAACGCGTTCAGCACAGCGTCGATGTCCTGCTGGTGCACCACGAGGTCGTCGGGGGTGGCGTCGCGGGGGAAGCGGCCCTCGGCGTCGCGTTGCGCGTCGTTGAGCGTGACGACCAGGCCTGGGCCACGCAGCGGGTCCAGGCCCGCATCGGCGGCCAGCCGCGCCGAGCGTGCGGTGATCGCGGTCAGTGCCGCATCCGCGCCCGGACTGCCTCCGTGGTGGCTGTCGACGGTCGACACCAGCGCATCGCGTTCCGCGCTGAGCCGGTCCACGGACTGCTGGGCCTCGCGGACCAGGTCGACCAGACGCGGAGCGTCGCTGCGGCGGATCTCGTCACCGCCGGAGACACCGTGGGTGGCGGCGAGCAGCAGGCCCGCGAGCAGACACACCACCGGCACCCCGTACTGCCATGACGTCGACCGCCGACCGACCGCCTGCGGAGTCGGCTTCCGACGATGCGACCGCTGCAACTGGCTTCCCTGACTCTGGTGTGCCGGGCCTACGTTAGGCTCGTAGGTACATCGTCGCACTCAAGTAGTTCCGAAGTAGTCCCGAAGGTCACCCATGCCCAAGTCCAAGGTCCGCAAGAAGAACGACTTCGCCGCCAACCCGGTGAGCCGTACGCCCGTCAAGGTCAAAGCCGGGCCGTCGAGCACCTGGTTCGTCGTGCTGTTCGTCAGCCTGATGCTGATCGGCTTGGTCTGGCTGCTGGTCTTCCAGCTGGCATCGTCGGCCATCCCGTTTCTCGCCGAGCTCGGCCCGTGGAACTACGCGATCGCCTTTGCCTTCATGATTACCGGGCTGTTGCTCACCATGCGGTGGCGCTGAGATTCTTCCCCCGGAAATGAATTCAACCTTGTCGCCTGGCGTTACCCTGCCAGCAACCGTTCGGTAATCGGATCACACGGATGTGATTCATCCCCATTGGGGATAGCACTTGTGGATAACCGCATACATCCCGGTGGAAGGGTGTGGAGAACGCGTGCAGCAAACTCAGTGGAGTCCACCCGTCGGTGGCATCGCCGCGTGCGCCGTAGGCGGAATTATCTTGGCTACCGTCGCTGTGAGCCTGATCACAGACCCGCCGGGGCGTCTTCTCGGGGGCGTTGCGGGGGTGGGTTTGCTCGTGTTTGCAATCTTCTCGTGGCGCGCGCGGCCCAAGCTGGCAATCAAAAATGACGCCCTCGTCAGCCGCGGGTGGTTCGGCACCAAGGTTTTGCCACGCACCGAGATCAAACTGATCCGGATCACCGAGTTCCGCCGGTTGGCCCGCAAAGTCCGGCTACTCGAGATCGACACCCACAGCGGGGATCTGATCGTGTTCACCCGTTGGGATCTGGGCACCGACCCGCTGCACGTACTCGATGTGCTGACCCAGACCGGCTACGCCGGCCCCCGCTCCTGACCAGCAGGCGTGCAGGCGCGCGAGACTACGGTTTCTGATACGTACGGCGCGAAATCCGTCAGAAACCGTCGTCTCGGCGACGTGTAGGGCGGGTCTTAGATCAGGCGATCGTGATCGAATCGACGACCACCGGGTCGGTCGGACGGTCGCTGCGGTCGGTCGCGGTGGTCGCGATGGCGTCGACGACCTTCTGCGACTCCGGGTCGACGACCTCGCCGAAGATCGTGTGCTTGCGATTGAGGTGCGGGGTCTTGGTGACCGTGATGAAGAACTGCGACCCGTTGGTGCCGGGCCCTGCGTTGGCCATGGCCAGCAGGTAGGGCCGGTCGAACTGCAACTCGGGGTGGAACTCGTCCTCGAACTTGTAGCCCGGCCCGCCGCGACCCGTACCAGTGGGGTCGCCGCCCTGGATCATGAAGCCGTCGATGATGCGGTGGAAGACCACGCCGTCGTAGAAGGGTCCGGACGTGCCGCCCGATGCGTTCTCACCGCTGTAGTCCTTGGTTCCCTGCGCAAGGCCGACGAAGTTGGCCACGGTCTTGGGCGCGTGGTTACCGAAGAGTGCGATCTTGATGTCGCCGCGGTTGGTGTGCAGGGTCGCGGTCGCTGTCTGAATGGGGCTCGTCACGGGATGTCAGTGTGCCACGCCGCCTTCGGCGCCCTTCCGGCACCGTTGGGTTCCGGTAAATGGCAGGCTGTTGTGGTCGCACCCCGGCCGCGAGAAAGGCACGCCCATGAGCACCAGGACCGAGATCCGGTTGACCCCCGGCCAGCGGTTGAGCCGCGGCCTGAAGTACACGGCGGTCGGGCCGGTCGATGTCACGCGCGGGGCTCTGGGTCTCGGGGTCAACGGTGCACAGTCCTCGGCGGCGTGGGTGGGGGACCGGTATCGCCGGGGCCGCATCAAAGCTCAGCTGAGCGAGGACCTGGCCGCCGCGCAACAGGCGATCACGCAGGAGCTCGCCGCGGCGCAGGAAGCCGTTTCCCAGGTGTTGCAAGGGACGGCTCCTACGCGTGCGGCCAAGACCCGACAGCGCAGGCGCCGGCTGGTGTTGGCGGCGGCCGGTGTCGTCGCGGTGGCCGGGGGAGCGGTGGCGTTCTCGATCGTGCGCCGGTCGACGCAGCCCGAGCCCTCGCCGCTGCCGCCGAGTGTGGAAGTGACGCCGAAACCCTGAGCGATCTCAGGGTCGGGTCGGAATCGAAGTGGAGCCTAGGAGAATCGAACTCCTGACATCTACCTTGCAAAGGCGAATCCGCCTGCATGTCAGGGGGTTTCGACGGACCTAACGTGCTGAAGCACATCACTGTAGTTCACGCGAGTTATGTGTAACTGTGGGCAGATTGTGGGCACGGCGTGGGCATCGAGAACTAATTGACCGTCACCGTGCCGCAGTTCGGGCAGTCCAGTATCAGGCGGTCCGGTCGTGAAGGCTTGCCGCCGAAGGTCTCGGGGAACGAGATTCGCTCGTCGACCTCGGCTTCCGCTTGGCATTGCGGACACGTGTATGTCATGTCATTGAGGGTAGGCCGGGCTGGCGCAGGTACCGCTCGGGGAGGAGTCCCGGTCGTGGCGGTCCTTCCTCGTTCGGAAAGGAGCCAAGGTCGAGGTTGACGCCAGCCCGGAAGCTCATCCCACTTGCCGCCGGCACACGACGGCGACATGGCGGATCTCGCCGTCGAGGTCGTAGAAAGGTTGCACGCCGCCGATGATCTGATAAGTGAGGCCGACGTGCTTGACCTCCCCGGCCGCTGTGGCGGCGAGGGCGACGGGCTCGGGTGGACAGGTGGCTTTCCACACCTCGGTTGCGATCTCGAACAAGCCCGCTTTCTCGTCGACGTCGATGGGCCGGAACAGGCACCCGTGAACGTCGGTTTCGGTGCGGATCTGGGTTGGGTAGCCGTTGCGGTCGGGTGGCCCTTCGGTGATCGTCACGAAGGTGACGGTCTGGTCGCCGAGCTGCACTACTGTGCCCTCACTCGGTAGCGGTTGAGGACGATTTGTTCGGCGAGGGTCCAGCCGTTGAAGCCGCCGCGGTATTCCTGTTCGACGTCGTCGACTTTGTCTCTGACGGCGAGTTGTCTGCCGTTGGCGACGAGGCGGGCGGCCGCGGTGGTGATCACCGCGGCCACCTCGTCGTTGGGTTCACCAGCCGCGTCGAAACCTCGTCCCCTGGTGTACGCCTTGGCCATCGCGGTGATCAACGGGACCACCGTCGTGGCTTGGGTGTTGCGCCAGTCGACGAGGTTGTCGACGTCAGCCGGATCGACGCTCATTTAGGCCTCGGTGAGCAGGGTGACGGCCTCGGGCTGCAAAAGTGCAGTGTCCCAGCGGGAGACGACCCTTATTCCGATGCTATCGAAATCTCCCCAGGTCTGGTCGAGGATCTTGACCTCGGCGTCGACATCGCGGGCGACGACGACTTTGGAGAAGTCGACCAGGGCGGCGCGGGCCTTGCCCGGTGCTGTGCCGGTGTTGGGGATGTTGTCGGTGATGATGACCGGCAGGCCCAGCAGCCGCAGTTCTGTGCCGTTCTGGACCGTGTTGGGGTCCATCACATAGCGGGCGTCGTCGGTGCCGACCTTGACCTTGCGGACCGCGGCGAACGATGCGCTGGTCATCACCCAATGCGTTGGGCTGACTTTGTTGCCTTGGGCGGTGGCCAAGCCGTCGATCAGGCTGTCGGGGTCGGTGAGATCGAGGGTGCCGGTTGCAATGCCGGTCTGCCGCAGGATGCCCTTGATGGTGTTGCTTGTGCCGGTGCCGTCCCACAGGGCGGCGTCGAGGGCGTTCGCGACGTCCGTCACCAGGCGGGTGCGCAGCACTGCCTCGAGGCCGACGACGCTGGTGCGGATCAACTCGTTGGTGAGCTTCACCAGCACCTTGAGGCCCTTCAAAGTGCTAGGGAGCAAGGTGACTTCGTCGAACGCGACGTCGCCGTCGCTGATCTGAGTGCCTTCGGCGACGAAGCCGGCGGAGACGCCGTTGACGATGCGTGGCACCCGTACCGGGCTCGACGAGTCGAGGATGACGGGGCCGGCGGCCAGGAACGTCGAAGCCTGTTCGAGGGGCTGGACGAGCAGGTTGGCTACCTGCGACTGGATGAGTGTTGAATTATCGGTGGTGGTTTCGATAGCCACAGTGGTGTCCTTTGCGTTATGTCGATGGGGTTCGACACGTCGCCAGGACGTCAATCGTGGAGGGCGCCAGGCCCGCTAGTAACCCCAGTTTAGTTGATCAGGTGCGTTCTTTCAGCAACCCGAGCAGGCTGAAAGGCGCGGCGGCTGATCCGCGTGGCCCTTGCCCGATATCTCCGCTGGGGCGGCGCGTGGCGAGGTGGGGTTTGCGGGTGAGTAGGTCGTCGATGGCGTCGGCCAGGGCGTCGGGGTCGTCGAGGTGGGCTTCGTCGAACGCAAGGTCGGTCGGGTCGGCCAAACGTCCGGTGGCGCGGACTAATTCGGTGTGCAGGCGTTGGGCGAGGGTGTCGGCGCGTTGGGCGCGTTGCCGGTACCTGCCGTTCTCCTGGCGCAGTTTCTCGACGACTTCCCGAGGAAACGACTCCGGTTCGTCGTCGGGGTCGGATTCCGGATGATCCGGCCCTTCGGCGGCCGGTTCCTCGGCTTCGGGGGTGGTACCAGGTGGTGCACTTTCCACCACCTCGGCAGTGGTGTCTTCGGTGGGTGTTTCGTCGGTCATGGTTTCTCCTTCTTGAACAGTGGCGGTCGTAGGGCTGTTGCGGCGTCGGCGAGCTGGTTGGCAAGGTTGATGGCCTCGGGGAACGTCATGCAGTACGTCAGTGCGCCGAGCCGCATTCGGATGGGTCGCGCCGTGTCGGGTGCTGTCGCGACTGTGGCGTCGAGGTCGCGGACGCTAAGCCGCATCGCGGACCGCCTCGGCCGGGGTGCGGGCGGCGTTGATCTTCAGGATTTCGTCGTCGCTGTAACCGAGCTTCCCCAGCGCATACGACGCCGGGAGAAGTCCGGCGGCGTACAGCTTGACCGTGGCGTCGGCTTCTTGGGCGACGGAGCGGGTGGCAGCGTCGGCCCATTGAATCCTGATGTCGTCGATCAGGTTGGGGTCGCGGCCGTCTCGGACGGCGATCATCAGGCGGGCGACCTGTTCCCAGGACCGGCCGAACGTGGCTTGCCGTGCCTCAGCGCGGGCCGTCAGTGACGCTTCAGCAGCCCGCAGTGCGTCGGCGGATGCGGGGTTGTCGGTGAACACGCCGACGTAGTGGGCTGGAAGTGTGGACACGGCCATGATCTGGCCGAGGATCACCCGCACCGACGCTTCGTATCCGGCGAGGTCGGCGGCTTGAAGTTGCCCGAACTTGGCCTGATCGTTTTCCGAGATCATCGCCCGGTGCCCTTCGGGGATCGGGTTGACCTCGGTGACGACCGGCTGACCATCCTCGTCGAGGACCGGGTCGCCGTTGTCATCGACGACGGGTTCCTCGGTCAGTTCGATGCCGGTCGCCCAGCGGCGGGGGCGGCCAACGTATTCGGAGGTGACCATCATGTCGGCCAGCGACTTATTCAACGCGTCGACCAGAGGTTTGAGGTCATCGACTTCGGAGAATCCCCAGTCGCCGACGATGCGGTCGGTGTTGCGCAGGTTGACGACTGGGACGACGCCGAGCGGGTTGGCGATCTCGTCGATCTGGTCGTAGCCCTGGATCGCGCCCACCTGGTTCGCCCGTAACCTGACGATCCGGTCGGGAAGGTACAGAACGGCCTCGGTGGTGTTGTTGTCTTTGTCTTCCCACCGCTTGACCGCAGCGACGATCTCGCGGGTTCCGGGGTCGGTCTGCACGGCAACCTGTTTCGCCGACTCGACAGTCACCTTCGGGCGACCGAACCGGTCAGCCCACACCAACACATAGCTGTCACCGAGGAGGAGGGCTTCGCGGTGGGCTACCCCGGAGGTTTGGTCGAGGTCGTTGCGAATCCAATCAGCCCACAACGCGCTGTCACCGACGAAGCCGGTAATACGTAGCCGTTCGGCGAGTGCGGTCACCGCCAAGCGGGGAATGTTGGACGCCATGACGCCGAACCGGTTGCCCAGCGCCGTCTTAGCCTCAGGGGACAGGAATGCGAGGGGTTGGGTTCCGGTGTAGTAGCGGTCCAGGTCGGCGTAGCGGGCGGCCGGTTCGTTGAGCCGCTGAATCAGCTTGATCAACAGTTCGTCTTGGGTCACGATGCGAAACTCCTAACGCGTTTACGGGATTTGGTTGAGTGCCAGGCGGCACGGTCATAGGCCACGATGGCGGCCACGGCTGCGTCGATCTTGCGCGGTGATCCGCGCTTGTCCTTTGAGACGAGATCCCCTTGCGGGGTCGGCTTCGCCACGCAGTGCGCGATGTGCGCAGCCATGCGTGGATCGCCGTCGTGTGTCACCGCGTTGGTGACGACGGCTTGATAGAGGCGGTCGGTGGCCGGCGCCATCCGGGCCGCGTGGGCGGTGTTCCACTCCAACACCCGGCGCTCCCCGTGTCGCTTGGCCCAGTCCTCGATCTCCGAGCGCCAACCCCACGGGTCGCACGCCAACTCGGCGACGTCGTACTTGGTGAACGCCACATCGACAGCGCGTGTGACGTCCTCACGCGGGACACGCCACCGCGGGTCACCGGGGTTCTCCCACAACCCTTCAACCCACAAGTGGCCGTCGAGGGTGCAACCCACCAGCGCCGTCGAGTCGCCAGATGCCGACCCGTCGAACGCCAACACGACACGCTCCCGCGGCTCAACGCGGCGGCGAGTCGCGCAGGCGGCCCAGGCTCCCCACGGCAGCCACGCCTCGACGCCGGTCACCCACTGCCCCAGGCGAAGCTGACGGAACACCGGTTCGCGCAGCGTCCGTTGCGCAGCCTCCAACCCGTCCTCAGCCAGGAACGGTTCATCGCACGCCAGAGCGGGGTTGGCTATCCGCCACGCCCCACGGTCGTCGGTGGTGCACCCGTCCGGGGCTGCGAACTCCCGCAGCGCGAACGCCGGATCGTCACCGGCGCGGCCGTGTTCGACGAGCCGCCACATGATGCTGTCCGGGGAACTGGCAGGGGTGGAGATCGCCAACGTCAACGACTCCGGGCGCTTACCCGACACCGACGTCACCGCCTCCCACACGGCCTCGGTGACGACGTGCAGTTCGTCGACGATCAGCAGTGACGGGTCGAACCCATGCAACGCACCGGGTTCGGCCGGCAGCGGCAGCAGAACCGAATCGTTGTGCGGCACCACAATCCGGTCCGCGTACACCTGGGCACGCTCGGCCAGCTTCGTATTCAGTTCGATCATCCGCTTCGCCATCCGCAGCGTGATATTCGCCTGCCGCTGATCACTGGCGACGACCAAGACCTCCGCCGACGCATCACCCACGAACAACTCCGCCACCGACAACATCGCAGCCAGCGCCGTCTTGCCATTAGCACGCGGGACCGACACCAAACCCGTGCGGACACTGGGCGCGAACACCGACTCAACGATCTCCACCTGGAAATCACGCAACCGAACGGGCTTACCGGCACCGACACCCTTCGGCACCTTCAAGTAATCGGCTATGAACGCCAACCGCCGGCCCGCACGGTCGGCAGGCATCCCGGAGAAGTCCAGCGGCGCGGCCTTAACCGTTCCCTTCGGCCCCGCCTTCATGACAGGCTCCAGGGGTGTCGTACAACATTCAGATCAAGACGTCCGACGGCAGCGTTATCTACCCGAGCGCCGAGAGCTACTCCTTCAAAGACGGCATCTTGTCCGTGCAGGTGGGCGGCGACACCATCCGCTATAGCCCTCATCATTGGCAGGCGTTTGTGGTCGACCCTCAAGGCGAAGACCCCCTCAACCTGCGCTGATCCCCACGGACGCGGCTTCCATCGGGTGTGAGTCGCAGATTTTGCCTAGCCGGGGGTTGTGAACGACCGCTCGACGGTCCCCGTCCCCTGGTGTTGGTGCCGCGGGCTGCGCCGCGTTTGAGGTTGCATGGGCCGCATACGGTTTCGGCGTCGGTGCCGAGGCGGATGCGTAGGCCCTTGGCTTTCCGTTCCCATGCGCTTGGCAGGTGGTCGAGTTGCAGGTTCTCGGTGCTGCCGCAGTCGGTGCAGAACGGTTGTTCGCGACGGGCACGTCGGGACAGTTGCGCCCAGCGGTAGTCGTAGCCGCGGAGGTGAGCGGGTACCTTGACGGCGTGGTCGTCGCAGTGGGCACCTGTGCAGGGTTCTCCGCACTCGACGCAGCACGACAGGGTCATGTGGTCTCCTCTCGGACTGCGAAGTCGAGGACGGACTGTTGTAGTGCGGTGAGTCCGAGGTGGGTGAAGATCATGGGGCAGATGACGCTGTAGAGCTCGAGGGTGGCGAGGATGAGCGGGGTGACGCGGTCGGCTTCGCATGCCTCGGTGAGGACGATGTTGATGCACTTGACGTTTTTGTTGGCGTGGTGGGTGATGAGGCGTGCGGCGCGGTTGCAGTCGGGGTCGGCGTCCTCGTCTTCGGAGAGGCGGGTGACGGTGTCGGAGATGCAGGCGATGCCGAGTGTGGTGACTAGTTGGGGGACGACGTGTTGGAAGAGGTCGAGGGTGGCGGTGATGAGTTCGGTGGCGCGGCCGAGTTCGACGGCCTCTCGCAATACGGTGTTGACGCCTTCTTGGTTTTGGGTGCCGTAGTGGACGACGAGGCTGGAGGCGCGGCGGCAGTCGCCGGCGATGGGGTTGGTCATGGTGGTGTTCTCCTTGGGTGGGTTGGTCCAGTAGTCGTCGGGGACGAAGATCACTCGGTGGTTCACGATGCGGCCTGTCGTTTGCTGCATTCGAAGTGGGCTTCACCTTGGCCTGCGACCACGGGCTTGCCGCAATGGATGCATGCGGGATAGCTCGACGCCGGTTGACCGCGGATAGTGCGGCGGTGCTCCCTCGGGGGTTCTGGTTTCGAGGCGGGCAGTTTCGCAGGCATGGCGGCTGGAGAGGGGGGCAGGGAGCAGTCGTGCGCGCTCTGCTCCCTGGGGGGTTTTGCTCCCTGCTGCACCCCTTCTGACCTCACAGGGAGCGCAGGGAGCGCAGGGAGCGCGCGCGAGGGTGCTCCCTGCTCGGTGCGCTCTGTGCTCAGTGCGATTGGAAGCGACCAGAACCATGGCCCGGGATTGTGGGGTCGGTCAGCGATGATGCCGAGGCGTTTCTTTGCTCGTTTGGCTTGGTCCTTGGAGTAGCCTGCTGCGTCAGCCGACGAGAACACCTCGGTTGCTTTGACTGATCCGTTAGCCAGGAAGTCGCTGAGCCAGCGGTCGATGTCGTGGGTGTCGTCGTCGTGCAGCCCAGACAGGATGTCGCGGGCGTCGAGGGTGGTGTCGCCGAGCCATTCAACGGAGCCGATCTCGGTGGGTCCGTCGTCGGTGTCGATCATGGTGCTGACGATGCGGAACTCGACGGATCTGTCGGTGCCCGAGTAGTTGGCTTTAGTGTTGGTCAACACGCGCGTGCCGGTGTCGGGGTCCTCGGCGATGGACAGGACGCAGCGGGCGACTTGGGACCAGGCCACCGATCCGAGGAGGAGTTGTCCGGAGTCGGCCCCGTCGCGCTTACCGAAGTGGGCTAGGCCGATGATGGTGACCTTGCAGCGGTGGGCGAGGGTGGCGATGGGTTCGAGGTATTGGCGCACGGCGATGTCGTCGTTTCCTGAGAAGCCCGGTGGGACGACGGCTTTGGCGGGGTCGAGGAACATCATCGTGACGGAGTGTTCGCGGATGACGTTCTCGATGGCGTGTAGGTCCAGGGGGAAGACCAGGGCGCCTGTTCCGAGGTCGGTTTCGACGTCGATGAAGATGACGCGGTCCATGTCGGCGTCGCTGGCGATCAGGCGGGGAACGATGGCGTGTTCACGGGATTCTTCGGTGCCGATCCAGAGGACGGTTCCGCCGTCGCGGGTTTCGCGTGCAGCCCAGCTTGATGCGACGGTGCTCTTTCCCTTGCCCTCGCGGGCGGCGAGCAGGTTGATGGCGTATTGGAGTACGAGGCCGAGTTCCCACCACACGAGGCGTTTGGCTTTTACCTGGGAGCCGCGGGTCACGACAAGCCGGCGGCCGGGCACGTCGATTATCACGCCACCTCCCGCGGGATGTAGACACCTGACCGGGTTCGCGACATCTGTAGCCAGTCAGTTGATTCCGAGACCTCGCGGGAGGCGTCGGCCATCTGGGCTTGGGCGGTGTCGACGCGGAGCGCCCAGTGGCGGGCGGCGTCGAAGATCGCGGCGAGCTTGGCGGGGTCGTCGGTGGGTAGGTGTTGCCAGGGCAGAGTGCCGACCATCGGCCAGCACTCCATCTCCTCAAGTAGGGGTTCGACGTGGGTGTGCACGCTCCACCAGTCGACGGTGCGAGACTCGGTGCCCGTCACTCGTCGTCCTCCTCGGGCAAGAGAGCCGGTTGGTAGTAGCGGAGTACTTCGGGGACGCTGATCTCTGAGTCCTCGGCGACTCGGCGAATGACATCGCCGAGGGTGGCGTATAGGCAGATCGCCTCGTCGAGACGAAGTTCGGCGTCGACGTCGTCGCTGTTCCATCCGCCGTCGAGATGCAGAAAAATGCTCGGACACGGGTCGAGGCCGATGTTGAACCGAGCGCCGATTCCGACCGTTACGAGCGTTTCTTGGTGGGCGCTGCGGTCCCTGGGGCGCGACAAGCTGCGGCCAGTCGCGGGAATGTATCGTCCGGGCAGATAGTGCTCGTTGCGTTGGTCCGCGGTATCGCGGGCGGTGTTTTCGCACCACGCGAATAGGCAGCCATGGTTCTTCGAGTCGTCGGCCGGTCGTGACATAATGGGGTCTCCAATCTGATTTTTGGTGAGGGTTGGTTCTGAAGCCTCGGAGGTTGCCGCCTCCGGGGCTTCGCTCTTGGTGGGGTTAAGCGGCATCGTCGCCGCCAATCCGGTTGTGCGCCAAGAACTTCAGGACATCGGCTCGCAAGTAGCGCACGCGGCCTGAGATTTTCACCCATGGAAGACCGCGCCGGCGGTAGCGGTCCTGGGCGAGGGCGTCGACGGTTGTGTGCATGACTTTGGCGACGTGTTCGGGTTTGGCGATGTGTGGCAATAGGTGCTCTGGAATCTGCTTATCCATCTCAGCCACCAGCGCGGCCCCTGCGTCGGCCGTTCCGGCGGTCGTGGTCGTCATGTCGATAAACTCCTCTCTATAACGAAGTAAATCCTCGCTACACAGCAGATTGTGTCCCGCCTAGTGAGTTTTTGTCAACATCATCGTTGTAACGAGGATTTTCTCGTTTATGCTTACCGCATGTCACCTCGCCCAGCGGAAGACAAGTGGGAGCCCATCGAATCGCTCGGGGAGACGGGCGCCGCGGTGGCTCGCAATGTCAAGCATCTGCGCCGGACGCGCGGCATGGCTTTCACCGACCTGTCCAAGCTGCTGAACTCGATAGGGCGTGAGATTCCAACGTGGGGACTTCGCAAGATCGAATCCGGTGGTAGGCGAGTAGACGCTGACGATCTCGTTGCGCTTGCTGTCGCGCTTGATGTTTCCCCGACATCGCTACTGATGCCGAACCTCGACGAGGCGGGCCCCCATGACCACGTGAAGCTCACCGCCGTCGAGAAACCATTGACTGCACATCAGGCGTGGATCTGGTTGTCGGGCTCAGGCCCTCTACCGGGAGGCAGACTGTTTGATTTCGTGCGTGCCTTCCCTAAGTGGACCAGGGATCAGATGGAAAACGAGGCCCGACAGAGGACTCTCGATGGCAACGATTGATAAGTACGAAACCGCCTCTGGCGCAACCCGTTATCGGGTCCGGTATCGAACGCCGGATCGTCGCCAGACGGACAAGCGTGGGTTTCGGACGAAGCGTGAAGCCGAGGCTTGGGCCAATCAGCTTGAGGTGGACAAGCGCAAAGGCGCATATGTCGCGCCGGCGGCGGGTCGGGTGAAGCTCGGGGAGTATGCACGGGAGTGGCTTGATTCGAAGCACAAGTTGAAGCCGTCGACCCGCGCCACGTATCGAGTCATCGTCGACACGGTCATCGCCAGGCGTGCGGACATCGCTCTCGGGGATATCAGTCGGCAGATGGTCCGTGAGTGGGTCGCCGATCTCAGTGTTGATCTAGCCCCGGCGACGGTACATAAAGCGGTCGGGGTGTTGCGTCAGGTGCTGGCGATGGCGGTGGCCGAGAACCGGCTGGTGATGAATCCTGCGGATGGGG
Organism: Mycobacterium sp. 852014-52144_SCH5372336; assembly: GCF_001665615.1. Classification (NCBI taxonomy): domain Bacteria; kingdom Bacillati; phylum Actinomycetota; class Actinomycetes; order Mycobacteriales; family Mycobacteriaceae; genus Mycobacterium; species Mycobacterium sp. 852014-52144_SCH5372336. The sequence continues at coordinate 27,514 of NZ_LZSW01000063.1, read as the reverse complement.
TGGAGTTGCCGCCGGTGCGCGCCGCCGAGCAGCGGTTCATCACGCTGGAGCAACTGCACGCACTCGCCGACGCTGCCGGTGTCCATCGGCCGCTGGTGTACGTCCTCGGGACGTGTGGCCTTCGATTCGGGGAAGTCGCGGAACTGCGGTGGCGGGATCTCGATCTTCAGAAGAGGACAATCCGCATCAGCCGATCCGTTGCCCTCGTCGACGGGGTGTTTGAGATCGGTTCGCCCAAGAGCGGCAAGGGGCGCACGGTGAGCCTGCCAGCGTTCGTCGCCGATCTGCTCAAACCAGGGGAGCCGGACTCTCTTGTCTTCCCCGACTCGCAGGGCGGGCACATGCGGGGGAACAACGTGCGGCGGCGGTGGTGGACTCAGGCCGTCGCGGCCACTGAACTGTTCCCGCGGACCGTCGTCGACGCTGCGGGTGAAACCACCGCGGTCTACGACTTCAAGATCCACGAGCTTCGGCACACGGCGGCGTCCCTCGCGATTCAGGCCGGGGCGAACATCAAGGCATTGCAGAACATGCTCGGCCACGAGTCCGCTGGGCTGACGCTGGACCGCTACGGGCACCTGTACGGGTCGGACGTGGAGGCGGTCGGGGTGGCGATCAACGATCTTTTAACGCGAGAGTGTGGGCAAAATGTGGGCACTAGCAGTTCTACTACCGCGGTCGATCTGCAACGGAACACCGCCTAGCTGCGGTTTTACTTGTGGAGCCTAGGAGAATCGAACTCCTGACATCTACCTTGCAAAGGTAGCGCTCTACCAACTGAGCTAAGGCCCCTGGTCTGCAGGCGGCGCGTCGGGCGCCGCGTGCCACACCTCGATGCCGTGGCGCGAGCGCCAGACCGCGACGGTGACTGCCGCGGCGATCGCCGTGGCGATCAGCAGCACCCGCCTCATGGTGTGAACCTTTCCGTGGGGCTAGGAGGACTCGAACCTCCGACCTCTTCGTTATCAGCGAAGCGCTCTAACCGCCTGAGCTATAGCCCCGTACCGGCTCCGATGGCCGAGCGACGAGATTACCGCAATCGTGGGCTCGCGCCCAAACCGCGGTGTACGCCTCAGTTCCGTCGGCGGGCCGACAATCAATCGCGTCGGCGGGCCGACAATCAGTCCCGGTCGGCGAGCGTGACTTCCACGCCGCCGACCAAGTCCGTGGTCAGGTTGTAGATGAACGCACCGATGGTCGCCATCGCGGTCAGCAGCACGATGTTGACCAACCCGATGAGCGTGGCGCCGCCGAAGATGGTTCCGCTGGACACCAGCTCGCCGCCGGAACCACCGCCCGCGCTGGTGAGCAAGTCACCGACGTTGGTGTTCAGCTTGCTCCACACGCCCATGCCGCCGAGCACGAGGTACAGGAACGCGACGGCGATCATCCACACGAAGAACAGCGCGACCGACAGCACCGCCGACACCTTAAGCGTGCTCCACGGGTCGATCCGGCGGATCTGCATGCTGGCCCGCACCGGGCCCTTGTGCCGGGCGCCGACCTGGACGCGAGCCCCGGCCGGGGGCCGGCTTCCCGGTTCCGGGTGTGGGCGGTCGGCGGGTTTGCGCTGCTGCGCCGGGCGCGGCATCGGCCCGGACAGGTCCGGTAGCTCGCTGGCGTACGCCTCAGGCCGTGGCGACTCGGGCCGCTCGCTGCGCGCCGGCACCTCTTCGGTCGGCGTCGAACCGCCCACCATGAAGCGGTTCGGTCGGCCACCGACATTGGGGGAGTTGTTCGGATTGCCGCGCTGGTCTTCGGCCGTCCGCTCGGGTGGATGCCCGTCGTCGCCCTGGCTGCCCTCGCGCGGGCCCGCCCCAGGCGCCCGCCTCGGTGGCTCCGGAGGCCGCTGACCCGGCTGTGCGGTCCGCGCCGCCGCGGGGCCGCGCTGCCATGGCGGCACCTCGGCGCGGTCGGGAACCTCGGACCGCGTGCCGAGGGCGTCCTGGTTGGTCGCGGAGCCGTTGGCGCCGCCTGGACTGTCGCCCCCGCGGGGGCGTCCCGGCTCGTTCGGTGAACTCACCTACGGCTCCTCACTGGTCCCGTCCCCGGATCAGGCACCGGGGTCGGTGTTGACCTCGTCGGTGCTGTCGCCTTCCTCCGCGTTGCGCGCGATGGCTATCAGTGTCGTGCCCTCACCCAGGTTCATCAACCGAACGCCCTTGGTTTGCCGCCCGGCCTTGCGAACCTGGCGAGCCGCCGTCCGGATGACGCCCCCACCGGAGGTGATGGCGTACAACTCTGTGTCGTCATCGACGATCAACGCACCCACAAGATTGCCACGGCGCTTGTCGAATTGGATCGTCAGTACCCCTTTACCGCCGCGGCCTTGCACCGGGTACTCCTCGATCGCGGTGCGCTTGGCGTATCCGCCGGAGGTGGCGACCAGCAGATACGTATCCGACCGCACCACGTTCAGCGACAGCAGCTCGTCGTCGGTGTTGAACCGCATGCCCTGCACACCGGAGGTCGCCCGACCCATCGGCCGCAGCGCCTCGTCGGTTGCCGAGAACCGGATGGACTGACCCTTGGCCGACACCAGCAGCAGGTCGTCGTCGGCTGAGCACAGGACCGCACCCACGAGTTCGTCGCCGTCGCGCAGGTTGATCGCGACGATGCCGCCGGAGCGGTTGGAGTCGAAGTCGACCAGTCGCGACTTCTTCACCAGACCGTTGCGGGTGGCCAACACCAGGTATGGCGCATCCTCGTACGTCTTGAGCTGGATGACCTGCGCGATCCGCTCTTCGGGCTGGAACGCCAGCAGGTTCGCCACATGCTGGCCCCGCGCGGTGCGCGACGCCTCGGGCAGTTCGTATGCCTTGGCGCGATAGACCCGGCCCTGGGTGGTGAAGAACAGGATCCAGTCGTGCGTCGAGCAGACGAAGAAGTGGTTGACGATGTCGTCCTGCTTTAGCCCGGCGCCCTGCACGCCCTTGCCGCCCCGCTTCTGGCTGCGGTACAGGTCGGTCTTGGTGCGCTTGGCGTAGCCGGTCTCGGTGATCGTGACGACGACGTCCTCCCGGGCGATCAGATCCTCGTCGGCGACCTCACCGTCGGCGGCCACGATCCGGGTGCGCCGGTCGTCGCCGTACTTGTCGACGATCTCTCTGAGCTCGTCGCGCACGATCGCGCGCTGCCGCTCGGGCTTGGCCAGGATGTCCTCGAGGTCGGCGATCTCGGCCTCGATCTTGGCCAGGTCGTCGACGATGCGCTGCCGTTCCAGAGCGGCCAGGCGACGCAGCTGCATGTCCAGGATCGCCTGGGCCTGGATGTCGTCGATGTCGAGCAGCTCGATCAGGCCTTGGCGCGCCACGTCGACGGTCTCCGACGCCCGGATCAACGCGATCACCTCATCGAGCGCGTCGAGCGCCTTGACCAGCCCGCGCAGGATGTGGGCCCGCTCGTTGGCCTTGCGCAACCGGTAGCGGGTGCGCCGCACGATCACGTCGAGTTGGTGGTTGACGTAATGGCGGATCAGCTGGTCGAGGCGCAACGTCCGCGGCACGCCGTCGACGATGGACAGCATGTTGGCCCCGAAGCTGGTCTGCAGCTGGGTGTGCTTGTAGAGGTTGTTGAGCACTACCTTGGCGACCGCATCGCGCTTGATCTCGATGACGATGCGCAGCCCGACGCGGTCGCTGGACTGGTCCTCGATGTTGGAGATCCCGGCGAGCTTGCCGTCGCGGACCTGCTCGGCGACCGAGGTGATGAAGTTGTCGTGGTTGACCTGATACGGCAACTCGGTGATGACGATGCCGGTGCGGCCGCGGCTGTCCTCCTCGATCTCCACCACACCGCGCATGCGCACCGATCCGCGGCCGGTGGTGTACATGTCGCTGATCCCCTGGGACCCCACGATCAGGCCCGAAGTGGGGAAGTCCGGGCCTTTGACGCGTTCGATGACGGCCGCCAGCGTGGCCTCCTCATCTGCGTCGAAGTTCTCCAGGCACCAGTACACCGCGTCGGCCAGCTCACGCAGGTTGTGCGGCGGAATGTTGGTGGCCATGCCGACGGCGATACCGCCCGAGCCGTTGGCCAACAGGTTGGGGAACCGGCTCGGCAGTACCGTGGGCTCCTGCACCCGCCCGTCGTAGTTCGGGATGAAATCGACTGTCTCCTCGTCGATTTCGCGCAGCATCTCCATGGCCAGCGGCGTGAGCCGCGCCTCGGTGTACCTCATGGCGGCCGGCGGGTCGTTGCCCGGCGAGCCGAAGTTGCCCTGCCCGTCAACCAGCGGGTAACGCAGGGACCACGGCTGGGCCATCCGGACCAGGGTGTCGTAGATCGACGCGTCACCGTGCGGGTGGTAGTTACCCATCGTTTCGGCAACGGAGCGTGCGGATTTCGCGTGGCTGCGGTCCGGACGGAAGCCGGAGTCGAACATCGCGTAGAGCACCCGGCGGTGCACGGGCTTGAGGCCGTCGCGCACCTCGGGCAGCGCGCGCCCGACAATCACGCTCATCGCGTAGTCGATGTAGCTGCGCTGCATCTCCTGCTGGATGTCGACCGGTTCGATGCGGTCGCCTGCTTCGTCGCCGGGCGGCAACGTCGTGTCAGTCATCAGTCAGCCTTAGTATCGGGTTGAATTTGCGACGGTGTCCTTGTCGCTAAACATCAAGGAAGCGAACGTCTTTGGCATTTCGGGTGATGAAACTGCGGCGAGCCTCGACGTCCTCGCCCATCAGGATCGAGAACAGCTCGTCGGCGGCTGCCGCGTCGTCGAGGGTCACCTGGCGCAGCACCCGCACCGACGGGTCCATCGTCGTCTCCCACAGCTCCTTGGCGTCCATCTCGCCCAGACCCTTGTAGCGCTGGATACCGTCGTCGGGGTTGATCTTCTTGCCCGCCTTGCGACCCGCCTCGAGCAACCCATCGCGCTCGCGGTCGGAGTAGGCGAATTCCGGCTCGCTGCGCTGCCACTTGAGCTTGTACAGCGGCGGCTGCGCGAGGAACACATGGCCGTTTTCGATGAGCGGCTTCATGAATCGGAACAACAGCGTCAGCAGCAGCGTCGAGATGTGCTGGCCGTCGACGTCGGCGTCGGCCATCAGAACAATCTTGTGATAGCGCAGTTTCGAGATGTCGAACTCGTCGTGGATGCCAGTGCCCAGCGCGGTGATGATCGCCTGGACTTCGGTGTTTTTGAGCACCCGGTCGATACGGGCCTTCTCGACGTTGATGATCTTGCCGCGCAGCGGCAGGATCGCCTGAAACATCGAGTCACGGCCGCTCTTGGCCGAGCCGCCTGCCGAATCACCCTCCACCACATACAGTTCAGACTTGCGCGGGTCGGTGGAACGGCAGTCGGCGAGCTTGCCGGGCAGACCGCCGATGTCGGTGGCGCTCTTGCGGCGCACCAGTTCCCGTGCCTTGCGCGCGGCGATCCGGGCCTGCGCCGACGAAACCGCCTTGTTCACAACGGTCTTGGCCTCGGCGGGGTTGGCGTCGAACCAGTGCGTCAGCTCCTCGTTGCAGATCTTCTGCACGAATGACTTGACCTCGGTGTTGCCGAGTTTCGTCTTGGTCTGGCCTTCGAACTGCGGTTCGGCGACCTTGACCGAGATCACCGCGGCCAGCCCCTCGCGGATGTCGTCACCGGTGAGGTTCGGGTCCTTGTCCTTGAGGAGCTTCTTGTCCTTGGCGTACTTGTTGACCACCGACGTCAGTGCGGCCCGGAACCCTTCCTCGTGGGTGCCGCCCTCGTGGGTGTTGATGGTGTTGGCGAAGGTGTGTACCGACTCGGAGTAGCCCGCGTTCCACTGCATCGCGATCTCGACCTCGTGGCCGGGACCCTTACCGTCGAAGTCGATGATGCTCTGCTGGATCGCGGTCTTGGTCCGGTTGATGTGCTTGACGAAGTCAACCAGACCACCGGGGTAGTGGAAGACACGGTGCTTGACCTTGTGCGGCTTCGAGTTCTCGGCGGCCTTCTCGTCGGCGGTCTTGGGCGCCTCGGCGGTGTCGCTGACCACCTCGTCGACGACCTCTTCGGCGGTCACCCGCTCGTCGGTCAGCTCGATGGTCAGGCCCTTGTTGAGAAACGCCTGCTCCTGCAGCCGGCGAGCGACCGTCTCGAAGTCGTATTCGGTGGTCTCGAAGATGTCGGGGTCGGCCCAGAACCGCACCGTCGTGCCGGTCTCCTTGGTCTTGCCGCCCTGCTTGAGCTCGCCGGGCACCGAGCGGTCGTAGTACTGGAACCACTCGTAGCCGTCCCGCAGGATCGTCACCTCGACCCGCCTGGACAGCGCGTTGACTACCGAGACACCGACGCCGTGCAGACCGCCCGAGACCGCATAGCCGCTGTTCTCGCCGCCGAACTTGCCGCCGGCGTGCAGTTGGGTCATGACGACGTCGACGGTCGGGATGCCCGCCTGCTTGTGCTTTTCGACGGGGATGCCGCGGCCGTCATCGGTCACGCTGACGCTGCCGTCGGCGAGGATCTTCACGTCCACCCGGGTGGCGTAGCCGGCCATCGCCTCGTCGATCGCGTTGTCGACGACCTCCCAGATCAGGTGATGCAGACCACGCTCGCCGGTGGACCCGATGTACATGCCCGGACGTTTGCGGACGGCTTCGAGACCCTCGAGAATGGTGATTGCATCGGCGCCGTACTCCTTGGGAGCACTCTTCTTCTGGGCAGCCACGTTGGACGGGTCTCCTTGGTCTCTTGCCGGGGAAGGCTGGCGAGGCGGTCGACCACCGCCTGCGGATCTGCTTCCATCCTACCGGCAGAGCTTGACAGCACCGACTCTGAGGCGGCGTTTCTGCACACCTATTTGGGCCGCCTGTGGAATTTCTCGATCTCGGGTGCCTGAAGACGCTTGAGAACTAGGATTGCGGCGTTCTCGCGCCATTCAGGCAACGGCGGTTCCCGCCGCTATCCGTATGTGTCGCGTGGTCCTCTGCCGGCGATGTGATAGCGGCCCTTCCGCCACGACGGCGCGACCGGGCCGACGATTCTGAGCGATTTCACGACGCCGTCGCCCACCGCATCCGCGATCTTGGCCAACACCTGCGCCTGCACCATCCGCAGCTGCGTCGCCCAGGCGGTGGACTCCGCCGAGATGGTCAGCACACCATCATTCAGGGAGGTCGGCGTCGCATGCGCGGCGATGCCCTCACCGACCACACCGGTCCAGCGGCCGAACACCGCGCCCTCGGCGACGCGGCCGGACCATCCGCGGTTGCGGGCCAGGTCACTGGCCGCGGGTCCGAACGGCTGGGGATCGCGTGAGTCCGGGCCGGGACCCGACCACCGCCGACGACTGTTACCGGCGATCCTTCGAGGCGCCGCGCCGCGACCGCGACCCACCTCCTTACCTTGGCTGCGCGCCGCACCGCGCGCCTCCTCGAGCGTGCGCCGGACCAGATCCATACCGCGTAGGTTCGCCAGGTGCGCGGGCGGCTTGACTTCATCGTCGGGCGACGTCACGGCTCCACCACCGAGATTCGTCCGGAATCCTCGTCGCGCATCGTCACTCCAATCCTGCGCGCATCCCAGTCGACCGGGACATCCTCTGAGACCGCCGCCGTGACCAGGACCTGCTCGGCCGAGGCCGCGACGGCGGCCAGTGCCTGCCTGCGCGCCTTGTCCAGTTCGGCGAACACATCGTCGAGCAACAACACCGGATCGCTCCCTTCGGCGCGTAGCAGTTCGTAGGCAGCCAGCCGCAGCGACAACGCCATCGACCATGATTCCCCATGGCTGGCAAAGCCTTTGGCGACCTGATCGCCCAACCGCAGTTCGAGGTCGTCGCGGTGCGGGCCCACCAGGCACACGCCGCGTTCCAGTTCGGCATCCCGCCGGCGTGCCAACGCGTCGAGCAGCGCGGCCTCGAACATCTCCGCGTCAGCGGTGCCGACCGCCGCCTCTGCCTCCACCACGTCGACACCGCTGCGGTAACGAATCGCCGCGGGCCGCGACGACGGCGCCAGCAGTTGATATGCCTTCTCCACCTCCGGCGCCAGTTGGTTGACCAGATCCACCCGTGCCGCGATGAGCTTCGCACCCTTCTCGGCGAGGTGGCCGTCCCACACATCGAGGGTGTCGAAAACGCCTCGGTCACCGCGGAATCGAGCGCCGGATGCCGTCTTCAGCAGCGCGGTCCGCTGGCGCAGCACCTTGTCGTAGTCCGCGCGGATCGCGGCGACCTGCGGGCGCCGGGTGGTGGCGAGTTCGTCGAGATATCGGCGCCGCTCACCGGGGTCTCCACGCACCAGCGCCAAGTCCTCCGGCGCGAACAGCACAGCCCTCAGCACGCCGAGGATCTCGCGCGCGGAGCGAACGGGGGAGCGGTTGATACGTGCCTTGTTGGCACGACCGGCCGTGATCTCCAGGTCCACCGACAGTTCCCGGCCTTCGTTGACGACGATGGTCGACACCACCGCGCGTTCGGCGCCGGTCCGGATCAGGGGGCCGTCGGTGGCGACCCGGTGTGATCCGAGCGTGGACGAATACCACAGCGCCTCAACGATATTCGTCTTCCCGAACCCGTTAGGGCCGACGAACACAGTGCGGCCTGGTTCGAGATCCAGTTCGAGGCGCGGCCACGATCGAAAGTCGGTCAACGCCAGGCGGCGGACGTACACGACGCGACCGCCTACCCCGACTCGCTGACCCGCTTGACCGCGTGCCCACCGAACTGGTTGCGCAGAGCAGAGACCGCCTTCATCGCTGGCGAGTCCTCCTGCCGCGAGGCGAACCGTGCGAACAGCGACGCCGCGATCACCGGCATCGGCACCCGATGGCTGATGGCTTCCTCGACGGTCCATCGGCCCTCACCGGAATCCTCGGTGTAGCCACTGATCTCACCGAATTCGGGGTCTTCCTTCAGCGCCTTGGCCAGCAGCTGCTGCAGCCAGGACCGGACGACGGTGCCGTTGCTCCACGCCTGAATGACGGCCTGGGTATCGGTGATCAGTTCTTCGGCCGCCAACAGCTCATAGCCCTCGGCGTAGGCCATCATCAAGCCGTACTCGATGCCGTTGTGCACCATCTTCGCGTAGTGGCCCGCACCGACCGGCCCGGCGTGCACGAACCCGTCTTCGCGCGGCCCCGGCGGTCGCAGCGTGTCGAAGATCGGCATCGCGCGTTCGACGTCGGCGTCGCTGCCGCCGACCATCAGCCCGTAGCCTTCCGTCAGACCCCACACGCCGCCGGAGACACCGGCGTCGACGAAGGTGATTCCCTTGTCACCCAACAGTTTCGCGTGCGGGCCGTCCTCGGTGTAGCGCGAATTGCCACCGTCGATCACCAAATCACCTTCGCTGAGCTCCTCGGCGAGGGCGGCGATGGTGTCGTGGGTGATCGGTCCCGAGGGCACCATGACCCACACCACCCGCGGGGCGTCGAGGGCCTCCGCCAGGGCCGCGAGCGTGGGCACGTCGGTCACCTCCGGTCTCGGGTCATAACCGACGACCTCATGGCCTCCTTCACGCAGGCGCTCGCGCATGTTGAAGCCCATTTTGCCGAGACCGACCAGGCCGAGTTGCATGTGTGCGCCCCTTCTCCGGCGTTTTCTGGCGTCCAGCCGGTTCAGCCAGGTAGGCGCACCGGCATCAGCAGGTAGACGTAGTCGGTCTGCTGGGCGGGGAACGGTCCCGTCGCACCGACATCTGCGTCGTCGTCATTGGCCGGGCGCAATACCGCGGGACGGCTGGGCGTCGTGAAACCGAAGGTGACCCGCTCGGAGTGCAACGAGCTCAGGCCGTCGGTCAGATACGTGGGGTTGAAAGCGATGGTCAGCGGGTCGCCGGCGAAGCTGACCGGAAGATCCTCCTCCGCGCGGCCCACGTCGTCGGCGCCCGCCGACAAGTGCAGCGAGTCCTCGGAGAATTCCATCCGCACCTGGGCGCCGCGATCGGCCACCAGCGCCACACGCTTGATGGCCTCGGTGAGTTCACCGACACCGATCGTCGCCATCGCGGTGTGCTCGGTGGGCAGCAATTGCCGGAATTTCGGGAACTCCGCATCGAGCAGACGAGTGGTGCTGCGCTTTCCCCCGCTGCTGATACCGAGCAGGCCTTCCTTGCCGACCGCCGATCCGGCACCCAGCGACAGATGCACGTCGCCGCCGTCGGAGCCGGCTTTGGCCGCTTCCGAAAGGGTCTTGGCGGGCACCAGCACGGCGGCCTCCAGGTCAGGCCCGGCCGTGGACCACGTCAACTCGCGAACCGCGAGCCGGAACCGGTCGGTGGCGGCCAAAACGACTTTCTCCCCGGCGATTTCGACGCGGATACCGGTCAGCATCGGCAGCGTGTCATCGCGGCCGGCCGCGACGGCGACCTGGCCGATCGCTTCGGAGAACAGCTCGGCGGACACCACGCCGGTCTCGTCGGGCAGCGCGGGCAGCGTGGGGTAGTCCTCAACGGCCATCGTCGGTAGCGAGAAGCGCGAACTACCGCACGTCAGCGACACCCGTGTGCCGTCGACGCTGACGTCGATCGGTTTGGCGGGTAACGCCCGGGTGATGTCGGACAACAGCCGACCGGAAACCAAAACGCTGCCGGGTGAAGCGATCTCGGCGGGCACCCGCACCTCGGCGGAAACCTCGTAGTCGAATCCGGAGATCATCAACCCGTCCTCGGAGCCGGTCAGCAGGACGCCGGCGAGCACTGGGACCGTGGGCCTGGTGGGCAGATTGCGGGCCACCCATGCCACGGCTTCGGCGAAGTCTTCACGTACCAGACGGAACTTCAGATCGGTGACACCAACCGTTGTCGTCGCCACGTCCATAGGGTCCCTTCGATCACAATCACGACAAGCCTCAAACAGCGGTTTCCCGGTGTCTCACCACGCGTCTCAACGATGCGTCCCCGACGACGGTAACGGCTGTGCTGAATCACCGTAGAGCTTTCCGCCCCAACTTGAAAGCTAATCGATCGGGCTGACATCGGGGCCCTCCGGCCGGTGGGACCGTCGATGCTTCGGTGCTTCCCCAAGCGCCTTCTTCGAAGGAGATTCTTCAGAGATATACAAGCAACAGTATTAGGGCCTGTGGAGACTGGGGATGAACACATGTCAGCGCTGCGTACGGGCGTAGGCGGCTGTGAGGTAACTGTGGATGTCTGCGGCGCCGGGCGGGACGGACTGTGGAGATGCTGGAGGTTGTGTAGCAACCGGGTGGCAGTTCGGCCGTTGATCCCAGGTTCTCCACACCGGTGTGCACAACGCCTCGCTGTGACTGGCGGTGCCAGCGGTACAGAAGATTTTTGACGAAATTTCTGTCGGGACGGCCGTATCCGGACGCGAACGAGCGCGACGGGAGGGGAGTGGGGCGAAGTGAGTCAGCGCTTGGAGCGTTGACGGATGCGCGTCGTGAGTTCTTTCACGTGATCGAAGACCTCACGCCGCTCGGCCATCTCACCGCGAATCTTCTTCTCCGCGTACATCACGGTGGTGTGGTCACGGCCGAACGCCTGCCCGATCTTCGGCAGGGACAGGTCGGTCAGCTCGCGGCACAGATACATGGCGATCTGTCGCGATTGTGCGAGCGCGCGCGTCTTACCGGGGCCGCGTAACTCCTCGACCGTCGTCTCGAAGTACTCGGCGGTGGCGGCCATGATCGCCGCGGTGCTGATCTGCATGGTGCTGGCATCGGAGATCAGATCGCGCAGCACGATCTCGGCCAGCGACTTGTCGATCGCGGTCTTGTTCAACGACGCGAACGCGGTGACCCGGATCAGGGCGCCTTCGAGTTCGCGGATGTTGCGCTCGATGCTGCTGGCGATGAGCTCGAGGACGTCGTCGGGCACATCGAGACGATCCATCTGGGCCTTCTTGCGCAGGATTGCGATGCGCGTCTCCAGCTCCGGGGGTTGGACGTCGGTGATCAGGCCCCACTCGAAGCGGGTGCGCAACCGGTCCTCGAGGGTGGCCAACTGCTTGGGCGGCCGGTCCGACGAGATCACGATCTGCTTGTTGGCGTTGTGCAGCGTGTTGAAGGTATGGAAGAACTCCTCCTGAATACCTTCCTTGCCCTCGATGAACTGGATGTCGTCGACCAACAACACGTCGATGTCGCGGTAGCTGCGCTTGAACGAGGCCTTGCGGTCGTCGCGCAGCGAGTTGATGAAGTCGTTGGTGAATTCCTCGGTCGACACGTACTTGACGCGCATCCCGGGAAACAGCCGCTGGGCGTAGTTGCCCGCCGCGTGCAGCAGGTGGGTCTTGCCCAGCCCGGACTCACCCCAAATGAACAACGGGTTGTACGCGCGCGCGGGTGCCTCGGCGATCGCGAGGGTCGCCGCGTGAGCAAACCGATTCGAGGCGCCGATGACGAACGTGTCGAAGGTGTAGCGCCGGTTGAGGTTGACCGCTGTCGGGTCGTCGGTCAGCGTGTTCGGTGGCCGGCTGGTGAAGTAGGTCGGCCAACTTTCCTCGGCGCTGGCCCTGGCTTCGAGATCGTCGTCGACTTCGTCGGGTTCACCGACGGCCGAAAGGCCGCTGAGCGGGCCGTCGGTGTCGTCGGGCCGGGGGTCGGCGATACGCACACCGAGTTCGACGCGCTGTCCGAGCTGGCGGCTCAGCGCGGTGATGATCGGCTCCCGCAGATGGCGTTCGATCTCGTTCTGCACAAACGGGGTGGGCACCGACAGCAGGGCAAAGCCCTCGGTGATCACAAGGGGTTTGACCAGCTTCAACCAGGCTCTTTGCTGAGGAGTGAGGCCCGGGCCCGCCATGTCGCCACCCGCACCTGCGGGGCTGCCGTTCAGTTCGGCGACCACTGTGTTCCATACGGCCACGAAGGGGGGGTCGGGGTCAGCTGTCAACGACGACTACCCCCTTGCGGCCGGCCCAGAGACGACCAAAGGAACGATGACGATCTGTCCACAAAGTTATCCACAGGCTGTGGAGACTGGACAGTCGTCGTCGTTCTGTTTTCTACCGGCGGGGAGGCCGCGGGTCGGGCCACATCACAGATGTGAGGCATCCTGTGGGCTCACGACTGGTCGGGCATCCTCGCTTCGTTGTCCGTCGCCGTTTCGTTATCGAACGGCACTGGCAGAAGCTAACAGTTTTCTTCGCGGGTGCCAACCGTTCTGCAACATTGCATGGACGGATATTTTCGGCTGGTGGTCGGCGGTGACGCGTGTTGCAAATGTGGCTGTCCACACTGACATTCGGCCAGGTTTGACCCAGCGAAAACTCCTCAGTACCCTCGAACAGTCGCCCGTACGAGGTGATACGGCTGCGACCCGGGCATCGACCGGGGACCGCGCCGGCTAGCAAGATGGACGAGCTTACCAACGGCAACTGCGTCCAAACCGATTCGTACGTCGTCGGTGGGGGCTGCGGGTGCCAGACGCAACAAGGAGACAGCCGTGGCCAAGGGCAAGCGGACCTTCCAGCCGAACAACCGGCGCCGGGCGCGCGTGCATGGCTTCCGGCTGCGGATGCGCACCCGGGCAGGCCGTGCGATCGTCACGAACCGCCGGAGCAAGGGTCGGCGCAAGCTGACTGCGTGACTCCCACGTGACTTCGAGCGGGAGTTGACGCTGGTGCTTCCGGCGCGGTACCGCATGACGCGGTCAACGGAGTTCGGGAACACGGTCAGTCGAGGGATGCGCGCTGTGCAGCCCGATCTCGTCGTGCACGCCCTGCGGTCCGACGAGCCCTCAGAGCCCGGACCGCGGATCGGGCTGGTCGTCTCCAAAGCCGTCGGCACCGCGGTGCAACGCCATCGCGTCGCCCGGCGGCTGCGCCACGTCGCGCGATCCCTCGTCGATGAGCTGGACCCCGCCGATCGCGTGGTGATCCGCGCCCTGCCCAGCAGTCGGCATGCGATATCGGCGCGGCTCGAACAAGAACTGCGCACCGCCCTTCGCCGAGTCAGACCCAAGTCCGAGGCCGCCCGGTGAGGTCGGCCGGGGCGCGGACGGCGCGCGCCGTCATCTTCGTGATTCAGCTGTACCGGCACACCATCTCGCCGTTGCGGCTGCCGACGTGTCGATTCACCCCGACCTGTAGCCAGTACGCCGTCGACGCATTGACCGAGTACGGGTTGGTGCGCGGCGGTTGGCTCGCGACGGTACGGCTGTTGAAATGCGGGCCGTGGCATAGGGGAGGATGGGACCCGATCCCAGAGCGCCCGGCCGCCGGCGGACACGGCGACCAAGACGGGGCGGGCGCTCCCGCGGACGAGTCTTCAGAGGATCGGAACACCACTGCCGACGTCAGTGGCGGCCATCCAGCATTGCGAGCAGGAAGCGAGACGCGTGTTTAACTGGTTCAGCCTCGACATCATCTACTACCCGGTGTCGGCGATCATGTGGGTGTGGTACAAGCTGTTCGCCTTCCTGCTGGGTCCATCGAACTTCTTCGCGTGGGCGCTTTCGGTGATGTTCCTGGTGTTCACCCTGCGCGCGATCCTCTACAAGCCGTTCGTGAAGCAGATCCGGACGACGCGCCAAATGCAGGAGCTGCAGCCGCAGATCAAGGCACTGCAGAAGAAGTACGGCAAGGACCGTCAACGCATGGCGCTGGAGATGCAGAAGCTGCAGAAGGAACACGGGTTCAACCCGATCCTCGGCTGCCTGCCGATGCTCGCTCAGATCCCCGTGTTCATCGGCCTGTTCCACGTGCTGCGGTCGTTCAACCGCACCGGCGGCTACGGGATCGGGGCCCAGCACCTGGACCCGGCGGCGAACCGGTCGCTGCCCAACTACGTGTTCAGCGCCACCGACGTCGGGCACTTCCTGGACGCCCATCTGTTCGGCGCGCCGATCGGTGGGTGGATGATCCAGACGACCGGCCTGGATGCGTTCAAGGAGTTCAACCGGGCGTCGGTGATCGCCGTCGGTGTGCCGATCATGATCCTGGCCGGCGTCGCGACGTACTTCAACAGCCGGGCTTCGGTGGCGCGGCAGAGCCCCGAAGCGGCAGCCAACCCGCAGACGGCGTTGATGAACAAGCTGGCGCTGTACGTGTTCCCATTCGGCGTCGTCGCCGGCGGGCCGTTCCTGCCGCTGGCCATCATCATGTACTGGCTCGCGAACAACATCTGGACCTTCGGTCAGCAGCACTATGTGTTCGGCAAGATCGAGAAGGAAGAAGAGGCGAAGAAGCTCGAGGCGCAGGAGCGGCAGGCGAAGAACGCACCACCGCCGGGAGCCAAGCCGAAACGCACCCGTAAGAGTCAGACGGGGAACGCCTCCGAGGTTTCCGAGCCGGGGTCGAGCGACGAGTCCGAAAGCAGCGAGGCGGCGTCGGAGAACGGCGCGGCGGGCAAGAAGCCGGCGGGCAGTAGCCCGGGCAAGGCAGCGAGCGGCAAGGCAGCGAGTGGTGCAGCGAACCGCACGCCGCGACCCGGCGCGCGGCCCAAGAAACGTAAACGGTGACCGGACGATCCCGGTGGAATGAGGAGAGAAGGACATGACTGACGCCGAGACGACCGAGCGCGACGAACTCGTCGATGAGGACGGCAATGCCTCCGCGCCGGTAGCCGAGGACGATCTGGAGGAGAAGCTGGTCGCCGAGGGTGAGATCGCGGGCGACTATCTCGAGGAGTTGTTGGACCTGCTCGACTTCGACGGTGACATCGATCTCGACGTCGAGGGGGACCGCGCGGTCGTGAGCATCGACGGCGGCGACGACCTGAACAAGTTGGTGGGTCGCAAGGGTGAAGTGCTCGACGCCTTGCAGGAACTGACGCGCCTGGCCGTGCACCAGAAGACGGGGGAGCGCAGCCGGCTGATGCTCGACATCGCGCGCTGGCGGCGCCGGCGTCGCGATGAGTTGGCCGCACTCGGCGACAAGGTGGCGCGCCGCGTGCTCGAGACCGGCGAACGCGAAGAACTGGCCCCGATGACGCCGTTCGAGCGCAAGATCGTGCACGACGCGGTGGCGGCCGTCGACGGCGTCCACAGCGAGAGCGAGGGCGTCGAGCCGTCGCGGCGTGTGGTCGTCCTCGCCGACTGACCCAGAGTTACAACTGTGTAGTTCATTGGCGTCATCGGTCCGACGCGACGATCCGGAGGATGTTTCACGTGAAACATGGGGAGGTGTCGGCGCCGCCGGACGTGGCCGCCTCCTTGTTCGGGGAGCGCCTCGACCGAACCCAGCGGTACGCCGCGACTCTTGCGGGCGCGGGCGTCGAACGCGGGCTGATCGGTCCGCGGGAAGTCGAGCGAATTTGGGAGCGCCACATCCTCAACAGTGTGGCGCTGTCCGAACTCATCGGGCCGGATCAGAGAGTCGCCGACATTGGTAGTGGCGCGGGCCTTCCCGGGATACCGTTGGCGTTGGCCCGACCCGACTTACACGTGACGCTCATCGAACCACTCCTGCGCCGCAGCGAGTTCCTGCGCGAGATGGTCGACGAACTCGGGATCGACGTGACGGTCGTTCGCGGACGGGCCGAGGAGCCGGGGGTGAGGAAGCAGTTGGGGGAGACGGACGTAGTGGTGTCCAGGGCGGTGGCCTCCCTGGACAGGCTGACTCGATGGAGCATGCCGCTCCTTCGCGTCGACGGCCACATGCTCGCCCTCAAGGGTGAGCGTGCCGAAGAGGAGATCCGCGACCATCGGCGTGTGATGGCGTCGCTCGGCGCGGCCGATGTAAGGGTGATGAGGTGTGGCGCGAACTACTTGGATCCACCCGCGACCGTCGTCGTGGCACGGCGGGAGAAGGCGGTAACGCACCGGCCAACGGGCAGGGGACGAGGATGATGGCGTCACAAAACGGGGTGCCGACACCCGCCGGCCCGGCCGCGAATGTTCCACGTGAAACCGGCGACGTCGCAGTCGGCCTTGCAACGGGAACGGCCGATGTTTCACGTGAAACCTCGCCCGGCACCGCTCCCAAAGAGCAGTGGCCGGAGAAGGCGGCACAGGACCGCTGGGAAGATCCCGTTGGTCTCGATACGCCGATCGGCGCCGAGGCCGAGCGCGCGGTGCGGTTGCTTCACGCCGCATCGAAGGGCAGTCTTCCGCGGCCCGACCGGCAACGCGTGTTCACGATCGCCAATCAGAAGGGCGGGGTCGGCAAGACGACCACGGCCGTCAACATCGCGGCGGCGCTCGCTCTGCAGGGACTGCAGACGCTCGTCATCGACCTCGACCCGCAGGGCAACGCGAGCACGGCATTGGGCATCGAGCACCGGCCGGGCACGCCGTCGTCGTACGAGGTGTTGATCGGAGAGATCCCGCTGCGCGACGCCCTGCAGCGCAGCCCCCACAACGAGCGGCTCTATTGTGTGCCCGCGACCATCGACCTGGCCGGCGCCGAGATCGAGTTGGTGAGCATGGTGGCCCGCGAAGGCCGCCTGCGCACGGCGCTGGCGTCGCTCACGGAGTTCAACTTCGACTACGTGTTCATCGACTGCCCGCCGTCGCTCGGCCTGCTAACCATCAACGCGTTCGTCGCAGCGCCCGAGGTGCTGATCCCGATCCAGTGCGAGTACTACGCACTGGAAGGTGTCGGCCAGCTGATGCGGACCATCGAAATGGTCAAGGCGCACCTCAATCCGCAACTCGACGTGACCACGGTGATCCTCACGATGTACGACGGCCGAACCAAACTCGCCGACCAGGTGGCCTCCGATGTGCGCGCCCACTTCGGCGAGAAGGTTCTGCGCACTGTCATCCCGCGCAGCGTCAAAGTGTCCGAGGCGCCCGGTTACGGAATGACGATCCTCGGCTACGACCCGGGCTCGCGCGGTGCGATGAGCTATCTGGATGCCAGCCGCGAGATCGCCGATCGCGGCCAGAATCGAAACAACCGATGAGCGTGTGCGGAGAAAGGCAGAACGTACTGATGAGCGCTTACGCGAAGAGGAGCAGACGATGAGCCAACCCACACGCAAGCGCAGCGGTCTCGGCCGCGGCCTGGCTTCGCTCATCCCCACCGGCCCAGCCGACGGCGACCAGTCCGGGCTCGGCCCGCGGATGGGGGACGCCGCCGCCGATGTCGTGATCGGCGGGCCGTCCAACGGCGTGGTGAATGAGGTCGGCGCGGTGTACCGCGAGATCGATCCGGCATCGATCGAGCCGAACCCGCGGCAGCCGCGACAGGTCTTCGACGAGGAGGCGCTGGCCGAGCTCGTCCACTCGATCCGCGAGTTCGGTCTCATGCAGCCGATCGTCGTGCGCCCGCTTCCGCAGCCCGAACCGGGAGGCGCCCGCTTCCAACTCGTGATGGGGGAGCGGCGCTGGCGCGCCGCCCAAGAGGCCGGCCTCGCCACCATCCCGGCGATCGTCCGCGAGACCACCGACGACAGCATGCTGCGCGACGCGTTGTTGGAGAACATCCACCGCGCGCAACTGAACCCGTTAGAGGAGGCGGCCGCCTATCAGCAGCTGCTCGACGAGTTCGAGGTCACCCACGATGAACTGGCGTCACGGATCGGGCGCTCGCGTCCGGTGATCACGAACATGATCCGGTTGCTGCGCCTGCCCATCGCCGTGCAGCGCCGGGTCGCCGCCGGGGTGCTGTCCGCCGGACATGCGCGCGCTCTCCTGTCGCTGGAAGGCGGACCGGAGAAGCAGGAGGAGCTCGCCGCGCGGATCGTCGCCGAGGGGCTGTCCGTGCGAGCGACCGAGGAAGCGGTCACGCTGGCCAACAGCGCGGGCCCGGCGGCGCCGGCCGCGCCCAAACGCAAGCCGATCAACATGCCGGGCCTCCAGGACGTTGCCGAGCGACTGTCCACGGCGTTCGATACGCGCGTCACGGTCAGCCTCGGCAAACGCAAGGGCAAGATCGTGGTCGAATTCGGTTCAGTCGACGATCTGCAGCGCATAGTCGAACTGATGAGCGCATCCGAACGGTGACCTACCACACCGGGTAATTACGTCACTGTGACACAACCCGGGCCTCATCGGCGTGATCGCCGCCCTTCGAAGGAAACCACCTGTGACACAACGCGTTTCGCCGCTCCTTGCGAGAGGCACCCGAATCGGAGCGTCGAGGTGTCCGCACCCTTCTATTCTGGAGGGGCAGCTATGTACCTCTGCACCGCGTAGGACTCGGGGACTCTAGTGTCGGCACGCATCACGCCTCTGCGGCTCGAAGCGTTCGAGCAGTTGCCCAAGCATGCCCGTCGCTGCGTGTATTGGGAGGTCGATCCCTCGACCCTCGGGCGGGATGCGACCGGCGCAGCGGTTCCCGGCGTCGACGACCACCTGTCGGATCCCGAATTCGAGAAAGAAGCATGGCTGTCGATGGTCATGCTCGAATGGGGATCGTGCGGTCAGGTCGCGGTGCAGTGTGCCGAGGGCGAGACCGACGACGGACCCGTCCCGCTTCGCGGAGACGAGGCGTGCCTGGGATACGCGTTCTACGCGCCGCCCGGCGCCGTTCCCCGTGCACACCGGTTCCCGACTGCACCCGTCAGCGCCGACGCCGTCCTACTCACGTCGCTGGGTATCGAATCCGGTGAGGACTCCGAGGGATTGTCGCGGGCGCTGATCTCGGCGGTGGTGGGGGATCTTGTGCGTCGCGGTGCTCGTGCGCTCGAAGCGTTCGCGCACACCACCGAAGTCCGCGAGCTCGCCGAACCGGGTGCGGTGACGCCGGCGCTGCGCCCGGTCGTGGAAGTCCTCGGCGACTGCTCGGTCGAACAGTGCGTGCTCGACGCTGATCTACTTCTCGACGCGGGTTTCGTCGTCGTCGCCCAGCACCGGTACTTTCCGCGGCTGCGTCTGGAGTTGGAGCAGGGGCTGGGCTGGAAGGCCGATGTCGAAGCGGCGTTGGAGCGGCTGTTCGAGTTCGCGCAGATACGCCAGCCGGTCGGGGCGGGTGCGAGTTCGGTGTCTTTGACCGCGATCGGCGGTCAGGACGGGCTGACGCGTCCGGCCTGCTCGACCGAGAGCTCGTGGGCGAGCAGTTCGGCGAACGTGAAAGTGCCTGTGGGACGGTCGTTTTTGCCGAGCAGGTAGAGCCGCTTGACGGCGGCGAGCATGCCCTCGGCGATGGCGTCGCGGGCTTGCGAGGACACCAGCATGGCCCGGTCGTGCGGGTTGGTGATGTAGCCGACATCGACCTGCACCGTGGGCATCCGGGTCAGACGCAACAGGTCCCACGTCCGCCCATGGGTGCGGCAATCGCGTAATCCGGTGCGGGCCACGACTTCTCGTTGGATGAAGTCGGCGAGATTGCGGCCGATGGTGGACACCGAGCCGTGCGAGTTCCCGAAGTGGAACGATGCGACACCGTTGGCCCCGGGGCTGGGCTGGGTGGCGCAGCGCAGGCTGATCATCAGGTCGGCGCCGACGGCGTTCGCAGTCGCGGCGCGTTCGGCGTCCGAGGGGGCACGGTTGGCCGGGCGCGACAGGAACGTCTCCATCCCGATCGCGGTCATCCGGCCCTCGAGCCGACTCGCCAGATCCCACAGGATGTCTGACTCGCTGATCGGCCCGCTCGGGCCCTGCATGATCTGACCGTGGTCGTCACCGCCGCGGCCCGGGTCGATGATGATGCGCTTACCCGAGAGCCGGGGACCGGAGCGGCGGACCAGCTCCTCCTCGCGAATCGCATGCGGAGAGCCGCCGGTGACGCGTGATCCCAGAAAGTACAAGGAGCGCAACGTCTCCGGGCCGCAGATCCCGTCGGGGTACAGGCCGTACTCGCGCTGGTACGACATCAACGCGTTGTGCGTGCTCAGACCGAAATGTCCGTCGACGAGGCCGGTGTAGAAGCCGAGGTCTTGGAGTCGGGCCTGCAGTGTGGCGACGTCGTCGCCGAACATCGGGGCGCCGAACTGGTGGCTGAGCGTGCGTGCGCCGAGCCGGTACGACGCCTCCTTGAGCGCGCGGTACGTCGCTTCGCCGACGATCCCGTCGACCAGCAGACCTCGGTGCTGCTGGAAGGCGCGCACGGCATGGTCGAGTTCGGCGTCGAACAGGTCCAGCGCGATATGCCTGCCGGTGGTGATCTCCTCGTCGGAGTTGTCGAGCATGCCCAGCGCCGTCAATGCAGCCCTGATCTCGGTGACCGCGGACCCGCGGTCACCGCGACGCAGACTGGACATATGCGGCCTTTCAGTCACGGTTGTCAGCTGCGCGAGGGCGCCGACCAAGTTGACGGGCTGGCACGATTGTCGCAGACACTTCGCCGATTCAAGAAAACGCCAGGCGGGTGTCCGTGCCCTGGATTGCCGCGCCGGACGGCCGCTAGAGCACGTCAGAAAGCTCGCGCAGCAGCGCAGCCTTGCCTTTTGCGCCGACGATCCGCTTCACCGGGGAGCCGTCTTTGAACACGATGAGCGTCGGGATCGACACCACCTGGAAATCCCGCGCCGTGACCGGGTTGGCGTCGACGTCGAGCTTGGCGACGGTCAGCGCGCCAGCCTTTTCGGTGGCGATCTCCTCGAGCACCGGGGCGATCATCTTGCAGGGACCGCACCAGGTCGCCCAGAAGTCCACCAGCACCGGTGTGCTGCTGGACAACACGTCCTGAGAGAACGAGTCGTCGGTCACCGCTACCGTGGATCCGGTGGTCTCGGTCATCGGGGTACTCCTATCAGACGGGTGTTTCGATGGTTTCATCGCTTGGGCCAGAACCGATTTCGGCGAGCCAGCGTTCGGCGTCGATGGACGCCGAGCAGCCGGTGCCCGCAGCGGTGATGGCCTGGCGGTAAGTGCGGTCGACGAGATCGCCTGCGGCGAAGACACCTTCGATCGAGGTGCTGGTCGAACCCTTTTGCGTCAGGACGTAACCGTCCTCGTCGAGGTCGACCTGCCCGCGAATCAGATCCGAACGCGGGTCGTGGCCGATCGCGACGAACACACCGGTGACGGCCAGCTTCGACTCCTCGCCGGTCACCTTGTTGCGCAACCGGACTCCGCTGACCTTGGGGCTGCCTTCGATCGCGAGGACGTCGGTGTTGGTCAGGAACGTGATCTTCTCGTTCGCGCGGGCACGATCCAGCATGATCCGCGACGCGCGGAACTCGTCGCGGCGGTGCACCAGGGTGACGCTGCGGGCGAACTTGGTGAGGAAGATCGCCTCTTCCATCGCCGAGTCGCCGCCACCGACGACGATGATGTCCTCTTCGCGGAAGAAGAACCCGTCACAGGTCGCGCACGTGCTCACGCCCATGCCCATCAGGGCCTCCTCGCCCGGCACGCCGAGGTGCCGCGCCGCAGCGCCCATCGCCAGGATGACCGCGCGGGCCCGGTAGGTGTCGTCGCCGACCGTGACGGTCTTGACCGGACCCTCGAGCGAGACAGCGTCGACATCCTCCATGCGCAGGTCCGCACCGAAGCGCAACGCCTGTTCGCGCATCTCGTCCATCAACTCGGGACCGGTGATGCCGTTGCGGAAGCCGGGATAGTTCTCCACCTCGGTGGTGGTCATCAACGCACCGCCGAACTGGACGCCTTCGAACACCAGCGGCTTCAACTGCGCACGCGCCGCGTAGATCGCTGCGGTGTAGCCGGCCGGACCGGATCCGATGATGATCAGATCGTGAACCGTGGATGTGGTGGTCATGAGCGCCTTTCTGCCACTTTCGCGGCACCGGTATAACACCAGCGTAGGCGGTGGTGTTCCCGGAGTTTCCGAACAACCTCGGGGGACAGACTACGGTCGTGCGACCACGGTTTCGGCCAGCAGCCCACCGTGAGCCGCATGGCACGTGGCGTCGACGGCCACCGCGAGGACGTCGGTGTCCGCGCCCGAGGGCAGAAGCAGCACGACAGCCGGACGCCCGGACAGCTCGACCGGGAGCGCCCCGAGGACGGGCGTGGTCGCCGAGTGCCCCAGCCCCTCGAGGCAGGCGGCGCGGCGGCGCGGATCGGACAGCGGTCCGTATTCGGGGGGTGCCGACAGCAGGCCGGCGAGCTGGGGACCGGTCAGCGGGAAGGCCGGCGCACGACGCGGCACGGTGATGTGCCCGGCGGTGGGCCCGGCCTGGGAAAACCGTGGTGCGGGATCGCGCACCGCCATCGACGTGCCGATGACGACCCCGGCGGTCACGGCGGCGAGGCCGGTCACCAGCCCGAGAACCTGCGTTCGGCGCAGCCGGGGCCGTTCGACGGCGTGATGAGGTTCACCGGCGGCCCGTATCGCAGCACCGATGCGTGCGGTGACGCCCGCGGGCACCTCCGGCGCGGAGTCCTCGTCGTGCGCCAACTCGGCCAGGCCGCGACGCACCCGCTCAACTGCGGGATCCGAGTCGTCGTCCGTTCCGGTCTGCATCGCTAGCCAGTCTCCACCACGACACATAAGACGCGGCGGATGTGCCGGCGGTTCCGCTCAGTCGGTGCGAGCGGTGGTTTTCGCGTCGAAGTACTCGAGTGCCTCGGCCAGCTTGGCCCTGGCGCGGGAGCATCGGCTCTTGACGGTGCCTTCGGGCACGCCGAGCATGCGGGCGGTCTCGGCCACGGAGTAGCCCTGCATGTCGACGGCCACCACCGCGGCGCGCTGTTCGACGGGCAACCGCATCAGGGCCCGTTCGACGACGATCGCGGTGTCCACGCGCGAGGCCGGATCGCCGATGTGTCCGTCGTCGTCGGACAGCGTCTCGGCAACGCGGGTTTTGTTGCGCCGCAGCCGATCCAGACACGAGTTCACGACGATGCGGTACAGCCAGCTGCTCACCGCCGCGTCGTAGCGGAAGGCGGGCGCCCGCCGGTGCGCCTTGAGCATCGCGTCCTGCAATGCGTCGGCGGCGTCGTCGGGATTACGACTGGTGATGCGCGCGATCCGGTACAGCTGCCGCTGGTGGCGGTAGAACAACTCCTCGAACGCGTAGCGGTCACCGGCGACGTGCGCGGCGAGCAACTCCGCGTCGCTGCGTCCCCCGTCCGGCCCCCCGAAGCTCCCCACAGCCGAACACTAAACGGCTACGCGGGTACCTCCCGACACATCTTTGGCGGGCTGGGGATGAATCCGGTCAACGCCAACCGTCCGGTCAGGACGCCGACCTGACCGTGATCTCGGCGATGTCCGACCGGCTCTCCCCGTTGACCTGGCCCAGCGTCGACACCCAGACCAGCAGGTTGGAGGTGGGCGAGGCGTTCTCGACCTTGATGGTGTTGGAGCCCGGCTTGAGTTGGGTGGCCGGCGTCAGCACGGTGGTGTCGGCAAGCGAGGACGGTGTCGGTGACTGCGCAGAGCGGATCTCGACGGCCGTGCCCGTGCTGTTGAGGTCGATGTCGACCTCGCCGACCGTGGTGGATTGCGGCAACTGCAGCATCAGCCCGACGCCGTTCTTGAAGTTCGGGAACGGCACCGGGTCGGTGTAGGTGTCGATCGGCCAGACCGTGGACTTGTCACCGTCGATCGCCTTGGGCGCATCGGACGGCGCATCGGCCTCACCCTCGGGTGAAAAGACCGTCACCGCAGTCGGTTTGACGACATTGCCGCTGTCGGTGCTGCCTTCGGCCGCCTCGGCGGTGGTCGGGTCGTTGAGCCCGAGCCGGTCGCCGCCCAGGCCGTCACCGACGTCGCCGAAGATCCGGCTCAGCACCGTCGCCAGCACCACGAGCGCGACCACGACGATGGCGCCGCCGACGCCAAGCCCGATCATCAGGGCCTTGCGCCGCCGCGCCTCGGTCTCCGGGTCGGTAGCGCCGGCGACGCCCGGAGACACCGAGCGGTCGGCTTCGTCGACCGGGGAGATCAGCTCGGTGCGATCGGCGATCGCCGTCGCCTGCTGGAGCAGGTTCAACAGCGTCGGCGCGCTGCGGATACCGCCGCCTTCCTGTACTGCTCGCGCCGCCGCGGCCGAGATCTGGAACGGGATCTGGCGATCGACCGCGCGCGGTTCGATCGGTTGTCCGGCCGAGTCGAGGTCGGCGGGGGCCAGGCCGCTGCGCACACCGTGCTCGGGCAGTGGCCACCGGTTGATCAGCAGGGCGTACAGCGCCGCCCCGATCCCGCGGATGTCGTCCTCGGGCGTCGCGTCGGGCAGCGTCGCCGGGAAGGCCAGCGCGACGTCACCCTCGATGCTGACCCGGACCCGCCCCGGGTGATCGAGCGAGAGCGCGACCCCGGCCCGATGGGCGGCCTCGGCGGCGGCCGCCAGCGACTGCATCGCCCTGGCGCCGCCGATCGGGGACGGCGACGTGTCGGCGACCTCGGTCAACGAGCCGCCTCGGATCCACTCCGACACGACCAGTCCACCGGATCCGGTGTTGACCACGTCGAGCACCCTCGCGATGCCGGGCATGTCGATGCTGCTCAGCTTGCGGGTGCGGGTCAGGATCTCGCGAAGCGTCTCGTCGGACAAGGTGTTGTCCGGGTCGACGAAGGTGAGCGCCACCTGGCGGTCCAGGGCGGTGTCGAGTGCCTGCCAGAACTGCAGTGTCGGCGGGCCGCCGTGGAACACCAGCAGGCGGTAGCGACCGCCGCCGACCATCGCGCCCGGGATGAGGTGGACGTCCTCGTCGGAGGTGGCGGCCTCGATGGCCGGTTCGCGCGGCGGGTCGAACGCGAGGGGCTCGCGGGTGGGATCACCGCCGTAGTCCGAGGGTGGCCGGCCCGATACCGGTAGCCGGGTGGTGCCGTTCTCGGCGGCGAACTCGGTGGTATGACCGGGGTCGGGGACGTCGGGCCGCAGGTCGTCGGCGACGACGTCGGACTGCCCGGTCGGAATCTCCCTGGTCGCGGAATCGGGTGTGGGCGCGGAGCCGCCTGCGGGTTCGTCGCTCACCGCTGGTCCTTTCCGCATCCGGTCCCCGGCAACGGGGGCAGGTGGTCCGCGCCGGACGGCCGGCGGGCGGTGCCGACGCCCTGGTGCGGACGAATTCCTCTGTTCAGGGTACGGGAGAGGGGTGCGCGTCCGTGGCCGGTCGGCGGCCCCGACAGCTACCCCGTCGCCTCGGGTGCCGGGCCCGGCACCAACGCCGAGTCGGCGCCGGACCGCGTTCAAGGCCGCCTGGGCATCGGGGACGCGCGCGCCGAGGAGGACGCCGACGATGACCGGCACCATGACCACGCCGAGCACGACCAGTCGCAGCAGGGAGCCGGCACCGCCCCAGTTTCGGGTCAGCGACTCCAGGCCGAACAATTTGTCGGCGACCTGGCCGGCCATCGCCGCGAGCAGCGAGGCGGCGATCGTGACCAGCACCGAACGCACGACTTGCAGGTTGATGAGCCGGCCGCCCGGCGGGTCGAGATTGGCGCGCAGCAGGAAGTAGCCGACCACCGCACCCGCGACGAAGCCCAGGCCGTTGGCCGTTCCGAGGTAGCCGGCGACCAGGTCGGGGTCGTCGGTGAGGTAGGGCGCGATCAACGACGCGATGATCTTGACGGTCGTGATCACGACGATCAGCAGGATCGGTGTCCACGGTTGTTGTCGCGCGTAGAACACCCGAAGTTGAAGCAGCACAAGCGCGTAGGGCACCAGTGTGAACGCCGACAGGGTGATCGCCATACCCAGGTAGTTGGCGTCGACCTCGCCGAAGTTGCCGTAGGCGAACAGCGCGCTGCCGATCGCGGGTCCGCCGACCGTCATCAGCGCGACGATGGGGATGAGCGTCACCATCGTCAGCCGGGTGGCAAGCGAGAGGTCGGCGAGCACCGCGCGTTGATCATTGGAGGCGGCGTTGCGGCTCAACCGTGGCATCACGACGGTCAGCACCGTCACCCCGATCATTCCGAACGGCAACTGCAGCACCAGCCACGTGTAGTTGTAGATCGCCGGCCCGGAAGCCGCGGCGCCACTGGCGATTCTGTTGCCGACGATCAACCCGACCTGGCTGATCAACACGTACAGCACCATCGCCGAGGCCATCGCACCGAACTGCTTCATCCGCTCGTCGATGCCCCACAGCGGGCGAAGGCTGATGCGTTCGCGGCGGATCGCGGCCAACAGCACCAGGACCTGCGTCACCGTTCCGAGCGTCATACCGATGCCGAGCACGAGGAGCTTCGCGTTGCCCATCCGCACCGGGTCGACCGAGAGTTCGCCGGGGACAATGAGATACACGCCGAGCGTCACGATCGCGACGATGTTGTTGCATACCGGCGCCCAGGCGGGTGGCCCGAACACGTTGCGGGTGTTCAGGATTGCCATGAACACCGACGACAACCCGTAGAACAGCACTTGGGGCAGCAGCAGGTATGCGAACGCGGTGGTGAGGTCGCGGTTGACTTCGGGGTCGCTGCCGAGCATGAGGTTGACGAGCATCGGCGCCGAGGCCACCGACAGCGCGGTGATGATCAGCAGCAGCGTCGTCGTCAGCGTGACCAGGCGCCGGATGAACGCCGTGCCGTTGTCGGGATCGTCGCGCTCGGCGCGCGCCAGCACCGGCACGAAGATCGCGGTGAAGGTCGCCTCAAGCACGAGCGCCGCAATCAAGTTGGGTAGCTGGTAGGCCACCGAGAACGCGCTGGTGAGTGCGGCGCCGAGGATGGTCGCGAGCAGCACGATGCGGGCGAACCCGGTGAGCCGGCTGACCAGTGTCGCGACCGCCATGCCCCACGAACGCGACACCACCGCCGCGTCGGAGAGTTCTTCGCTCTTATACACATCTCCGAGCCCACGAGACCGATCAGTATCGGGTATGGCGGCTTGTGGGTGAAAAAAAAAAAGGGGGGGGGGGGGGGGGGGGGGGGGGGGGGGGGGGG